>NZ_LT608328.1:1283526-1587789 GCF_900095795.1 Petrimonas mucosa | reverse complement strand
ATTCCGTCTCGCTGTTTTTGGGTTTATACCGGAACAGTGCGAACCATGGATCGAAGAAAAGGTAAAACTTCTCAACACGAATCTTGAAGATCCGGGCAAAGATAAAATGTCCAAATTCGTGAATAACAACGAGAATAGACAGGCTTAATATCAGTTGTAATGCTTTAATAAAAAAAGTCTCCATTAATTTCTCAGCTAAAGTAGTTTAGTTTATACTGTTATAGTTTTTTGATCTCTCCCGCGCAACATTTCTGGCTTCGGCATCGGTTTGTATATAATCTTCAAGTGATGGGTGCCGGATAAAACCGGTTTTCGCCATTGTCTCTTCAATGAGGTCGCTCATTTGCAGGAACCCGATCTTGTCCTGCAGAAACAACTCAACAGCCACCTCATTTGCCGCGTTCATGATACAGGGCATGTTGCCTCCCGCTTCTATGGACCTGTAGGCCAGACCAAGATTCCGGAACTTTCCAGTATCCGGCTTCTCGAAGGTCAACGTGGAGAGTTCAAAGAAATCGATCGGCTTCACCTCCGACGGAATCCTCTCCGGATATGAGAAGGCATACTGGATAGGCATCCGCATGTCTGGCATGCTGAGTTGTGCCATAACCGACCTGTCCCTGAACTGCACCATGGAATGGATAATGGATTGAGGATGAACAACAACCTCTATTCCCGAGGGAACCACATCAAAAAGCCAACGCGCCTCGATCATCTCCAACCCCTTGTTCATGAGTGTGGAGGAGTCGATAGTCACCTTTGCACCCATGCTCCAGTTGGGGTGACATAGCGCCTGCTCCTTGGTCACCTGCTGCAGCTCTTTTATCGAACAGTTCCGAAAAGGGCCGCCCGATGCAGTCAGCAGTATCTTCTCTATTTCGTTGTCACCTTCGCCGTTCAGACACTGAAAGATGGCCGAATGTTCCGAATCGACCGGTAAAACGGCTGTCCTGTTTTCAAGTGCCAGCCTGGTAATCAACTCCCCGGCAATAACCAGTGTCTCCTTGTTGGCCAATGCTATTGTCTTTCGCGATTTGATGGCAGAAACGGTGGGCTTCAATCCGGAAAAACCGACCATCGCCGTCAACACGATATCGATCTCTGTATCCTGGACCACCTGCTCGATTGCATCGGCTCCCGCCCAAACCTTTACCGGCAGGTCAGACAGAGCAGCCTTCAATCCGGCATATTTCTCCTCATTGGCAATTACCACCACCTCAGGATTGAACCGGCGAACCTGCTCCTCCAGCCGCTCCACCTGGTTATTGGCAACCAGGGCATACGCTTCAAAACGGTCCGGGTGTCGGGCCACCACATCCAGTGCCTGGGTCCCGATGGAGCCGGTGGAGCCTAGAATGGCTATTTTTCGTTTTCGATAATTCATGAAATACAGAGATTGCAAAGTCGTACGCAAAGATAGGAAAAATTGGGGATCTGACAACCCGATCGGGATATGCGGACCGGCTACCCTACCCCGATCAGTCCTTCGGGGAGATCCATATGGATAATGCGTTGCCGCTCATCGATCCGGACTATGAAGTCCTCCGTGGCAGGTATCAGGTGCTCGCCCTCCTCCCCCTTAACGATAAAAAGCACGTTGATGGTTGCAAAATCAACACTCTCTATGATGCCCAGATCCTGTTCGTGCTGGTCGACAATCCTGTAACCGATAAAGAAGTCCCAATCGGCACTGCCATCCTCCAGACCCTCCTCCACCTGTTTGCGGAGCAGAAAAACCTGCAGGTTAGCATATCTTGACGCCCTGGATTCATCATCCAGATCCTCGAACTTTACCCGCGCCGCCGTATCTGAAATGTAGGTGATCTCCTCCACATGAAAGGGGACCAGAATGTGGTCGATATCGAGAAAGTAGAACTCGGTATCGATATCGGCATAAACCGGCTTATCGAACAGGATAGATATCTCGCCCCTTATTCCGTAGGGTTTCTGCAACCGTCCTACCTTGATGACTTCCTCCGGCCTGATCATTCTCCTATTTTCTCCGTTGCGACTTGATCGTTTTCAGCCGGCGTTTTGAGGCCGGATTTTTCACATCCGCAATCGAATAGTTTTCATAGTCCAACTGGATCTTGCCTCCCGAGAGTTCAACCAGGTCGGCAAGAATCTTCTCGTCGTCCACCTCCTTGTTCCACTGTGAGTAGGATTTTTTCATCTGTGTGGTCAACTGCGAGATCAGCAGATCCCTCTTCTCCCCATCTTCCATGTCGGCTGCAATGGCAATCATCCTTTCCAGCAATTTCCCGTAATGCCTGAATCTCATCGTCGGCCGGCTGTAGTTCAGTTTTTCGGGCGCAGTGGTCAGATCCTCCCGGGTTACCACCTCATAGGGATAATCGATATCGAGTTTAAAATCGGACATTATGGCCAGATGATCCCACAGGATGTGCTTGAAATCGTTCACGTCGCGCAGGTGCGGGAACATGCTTCCCATAATATCGACAACGGCATATGCACACCGTTTCCTCTCTTCCCTGTCCTCAAGCATGACACAGTGATCGACCATATTTTGGATATTTCTCCCGTATTCGGGCATGATCAGTTTTTTCTTCTGCGTGTTGTATATCATAATCGTTATGCTATTTTATTCTATTTTTGCTTTCTCTCTTTTCAATTCCCTCTACCTTAGTCTGAGCACATCTCCCTCCTCAGGAACATATTCGTAACTCTTCTTGTTCAACCGGTAGAGATTCCGGAGCTGGATTCCATATTTCTGGGAGATGCTGTACATCGACTCCCCAATCTGGACCACATGTTCAAAATAGGGCTTGTCGGCCCGCGCCTTTTTCTTCTGAAAATAGACAATATCGCCTTCACTCAGCGGAAAACCTTCCGGAACCTCGTTGAATTTAAGCAGGTCGCTCTCCTTGAAGCCAAATTCGCGGGCAATCCCGGCAAAGGTGTCTCCATTTACTGCTATCACATAGACAAGACCATGTGTTTTATAGGGCTGATGTGTCCAATTGGCCTGGGCTACCTCCCTATTGATGTTCTCCTCGCGCTGGCTCCGTGTAACCCCCTTGCGATAGTTCTTGTTATCGAACCGGTAGAGCTCATAATCCTCGATCAGCTTGATAAGCTTATTGGCATAGGCCTTGTCGGTTGCATAGCCCGTTTTCTGCAATCCCCGCGCCCATCCCTTGTAATCGGTTGCCGGCAGATCAAAAAGCTCCCGGTAACGCGCTCCGGTAGAAAGAAACTGCGCATGATCCTCATACGAATCCTCCACCCTGCGGTATTTCCTGAAACAGTCGTTGGGCGTATCGTCGGCCGCATATACACTCTCCCCGCGCCATCCGCGGTGACATTTAATTCCAAAGTGGTTGTTCGACCGCCTTGCCAGTTCGCTCATTCCTGCGCCCGACTCCAGCAACCCCTGTGCCAATGTGATAGAGGCAGGAATATTGTAATCGTTCATGTGACGTACGGCAATATCAGAGTAGTTCTCGATATATTCCTCATACACCCTCAAGCGGTTTTGTCCCCAGGCCCGTCCGGAAACAAATAAACAAATCAATAAGAGAGAAAGAACCGAAATATATCTATATTTGCAATGAAAATTCATTAAAGAGAACAATTTTCATGTTTCAATCAAAACAGGATGAAAGAAATTAATTTAACCACAAAGATAAGCGTTTATCTTTTAGAAGAATGTACCGAAACCGAAAAAAAACTGATTGATGCGGCAAAACAGGCTGCAGGGAATGCCTATGCACGTTATTCCGGCTTCAAGGTAGGGGCTGCACTGCTTCTGGAAAATGGAGAAGTCATCACGGGCAACAACCAGGAAAACGCAGCCTACCCGTCGGGGTTATGCGCGGAACGCACAGCCGTCTTTTTCGCCAATGCCAATTATCCCGACCGGAAGATCGTCGCCATTGCCATTGCCGCATGCCAAAACGGGAAATTCACCACCGAGGTCGTTACACCATGCGGGGCGTGCCGTCAGGTTCTGCTTGAAACTGAAAACCGGTACGCCAGTCCCATGAAAATCTTGATGTATAGCGAGAAGGGCATCTACGTAGTGTACGGGATAAAAAGCCTGTTGCCATTAAGTTTTGGAGACGAAATGCTAAAACGCTGAGGAAAGGGCAACTACCAATCACTCCATCAGCGTTACCAGGTACCATTTCCCGTCGATCAGCCTGAAATAATAGTCGGCATATATTCCGTTATCTACCCCCCGCAACGCAACGTGGGCGGTATCTTTCACAAACTCAACAGTCTGGGTATATTTGTCGTAATCGCGGGAAACAAAGGTACTGTCGTAACTGAGGTCGAGCAATTCCCAATCCTTTTTTTCGATCACCCCCTCGGTCGGAGCCAACGTAATCTGACTGGCATCGGTAGCCGAAACGGTAATGGGGAAGATAATCCGCTCCATCTGAAAGATTCTTTCCCGATTGAACTTGTCCAAAAACTGATAAAAGTCCTCCTCTTCCGCCTGATTTCTACTCTCCTGAGCGGTTGTACCAATCTCTCCCGCCTGTTCACGGTTACCGTTACCGTTACCGGAACAGTTCACAAAGAGAAAAAAGGGAATAATAAAGAGAACAACTGGGTCTATTTTCATCTTGCCAGAAAATTATAACATGAATACTATATTCTATTGACCATCGTTTTTATGGCCATATTTAACTCACTCTCCTTCAACAGGTCGTCCAGCGAAATATGCATCCGGTACCGCCAGTAGTGGTGTGGATTGGCCGGCACGTTGATACGCTCTTCGGCGGGATTTCCCCTGGAGAGTTTCTCCGAGATCGACATCCAGTCCTGCCAGGGCAGGATCACCCACATGGCAGATGCGTCGAGGTGCTGTTGAATAATCTGCCTGCACAATTCCGGTGAAGAGTCGCCCGGGGCATCACCTGCCCGATGCAGCACCTCGTTGAAAAATCGTTGGGTGGTCTTCCGGTCCTCCCTCCACCATAAGCGTACTGGCGACATGTCGTGGGTCGATGTGGTCGCGACCGAAAGGTAAGGCAAGGATCCGAGATCGGCAAATGTAAGGTTCGACACCTTCGGCATCCGCTGAATCTCCAGACTGAGTATCTGCAACTCCTCCATCACCGTGTGGACACAATCGGGAACCATACCCAGATCCTCACCGCATACCAGCATCGAAGTGGAGGAGATCAGCCGTGGCAGCTTCCTCATCGCCTGTTCCCTCCAGAAATCGTTGTGGCGCCGGTAGTAAAAATCGTCGTAAAGCCTGTTCAATGCAACTTTTACATTCTCGTCCAGATGGCTGTATGAATAGCTATGCTGCAGGGCTATACGCGGATGAAAGAGATTGTGATTCATCCGGTCCCTCACAAACAGCACCTCGTTGCATAACGCATAGAGTCCGTCGCGGATCTTCAAGCTTTTGGCGTCGCTCTCTCCTGAGAAAAGATGTTCAATCTTTCGTTGCGTATCCACCTCCCTCTTCAGGGAGAACTGCCGCCAACCGGATAGATCGAGGTACTTCCCTATCACCTCCGATGTAAATTCACCAAAAATCTCAGGCAAATAGGATTCATGGATGAATGGCTTTGTCATCCGCTCCTCGTCGAAAGGGATTCCGGCCCGGATCAACTCCTCCCGGGCGTAGGGCAATGCGGGACTGAAATGGCCCAACAACCCCTGGACAGAATGTGCCGGAATCTCCCAGATGCGGAAGAATCCCAGGATATGGTCGATACGGTAAGCAGCAAAATAGTCGGCCATCTTACGGAGCCTGCCCTTCCACCAGGCAAAACCATCCTGCTCCATCGCCTTCCAATTGTAGGTAGGAAATCCCCAGTTCTGTCCGGAAGGGGAAAAATCATCAGGAGGTGCACCTGTCTGGGTATCCATGTGAAAGAGGTATCCTGCCGTCCATGCCTCAACGCTGTAACGGTTTACCCCGATGGGGATGTCCCCCTTGAGCACTATCCCCTTGCCATATGCATACTCCCTCGCTTCGCACAGCTGTTTATCGAGCAGATATTGTACGAAACCGGTAAAGTCGACGCTCCTTCTCGCCTCGGGGTTATCGTTGACCAGCCGTAACGCCTTATCTTCATTGTAGACGGCAAATTGGCCCCATTCAGAAAATCGCGGAGTTTCATACCTGTCTCTCAGATAGCAGTATACCGAATAGGGGAAAAGCCAATTCCGGTTCTTTTCGTAGAAAGCCTGATATGAAGCCGACGAGAGCACCTCTCTCCTCTCCTGTTCGAACAGCTCTTCAAGATAACGCTGCTTCAGGCTCAACACCTTTTCATAATCGACCTCACTCAACAGGTTCAGTCTCCCGGCCTCCTCGAGGAGTGCGTCCATCAAAGCCCGATTCCTTAGCGGGAAGGCTGCAAGACCCAGGTAAACGGGATGTAATGCGTAGCTCGAAATGGCACTGTAGGGATAGGAGTCACGCCACGTCCGGGTGGCGGTGGTATCGTTGACAGGCAGTAACTGCACAAGCTGCTGACCGGTCAATCCAACCCAGTCGATCATCTTCTTCAGATCGAGAAAATCGCCAATTCCAAAACTACTGTCGCTTCGGAGGGAAAAGAGTGGAATTGCGGTTCCCGTTCCTTTAAACGAGAACCTGTCGTAACGGAATTGCAACCCCATCTCAACCTGCACGCAATTGTCGTTTTTTGCCGGCCAGGTGCAGAGACACCTGTTATCACCCTCCTCCCACGCTACAGGTTGACGGGAATCTCCATCCACAATTACAAACTTATATTGTATCATGTCGGGAAGGGTTGTGGCATCAAGAGCTATCTGCCATTCACACTTCCCAAGATAGTCGATCGGAAGAGCCCTCTTCAGGTCCCAGTTCCCCAACTGCTCCGCATCGCCCGAGAGGACCAGCGTCTCCCCCTTCTTCACAAAAGGAGCATGCACATTCAACATAAGGGTGTTGGGAGTAGTGTGGGGTACAATATCTGCCGTTGGGTGAAAAAAGATACTGTCGGTAAAGGCTGTAGCGTAGAGATAACTGTGCCGGGGCCTCTCTCTCCAGTAGTCCTGGACAAGGAATGTGGCAGAACCATCAACATGCAGCCGCCTGAGTCGGCCCCACTCCCGCCGGATTGTCCGCCCTTGCTCCTTCAGCAGATAGCAGTATTCAATCTCTCCGGCCATTCCCATCTCGATCGTGGTCGACCAGACATCTCCCTTGCAGGTTAATCTCAATGCGTCGGTTTCAGTCAGATTACCCAGTTCTGGAACCGATCCGGAGAGATAGAGCTCCTGACCCAGCCTGGTGTGATAATTGATCTGAAATGTTATGAAACACATGACACAACCTATTTAATCATTTACTCAACTCTGGTAACCAGCCGTCAGCACACCTTATGTTCCAACAGCAAGATAATCATCAGCTGTTTGGATGGAGAGATTCCGGGTAGCTCTGCGTCACTTCTCTTCTGGTAAACAGGCTGCAGCCTGGTCGCGAAAAGAGGCCGCGAACATCTACAGAAACAGCAGGATCATCAATTGCGCCGAAATCACCCTCAGGAACATGGTAAGCGGATAGACGGTAGCATAGCTTACCGCAGGAAAATCGTTTCCGGCTATGCCATTGGCATATGAGAGAGCCGGAGGATCGGTCATGCTCCCCGCAATCAGACCCATCAGCGTAAAGAAGTTGAGCTTATACACTTTTCTTCCGACAATACCCACGATAAGGAGCGGTACGACCGTGATGACGGCTCCATATGCGATCCATCTGTACCCGCCATTGACAACGGTTTCCACAAAGCCCTCACCGGCACCAAGGCCGACACATGCCAGAAATAGCGCGATACCTACTTCACGGAGCATCAGGTTTGCACTCATCGTGGTATAGGTGACCAGTCCATATTTTGGGCCGAACTTGCTAACCAGGATCGCCACAATCAGAGGACCGCCGGCCAATCCAAGCTTTACCGGTTGTGGAATACCTGGGAACATGAAGGGTATGCTTCCCACCAATACTCCCAGTGCGATTCCTATAAAAATGGATATCAGGTTGGGCTCACGCAGCCTTTTCAACGAGTTGCCGAGGAATTTCTCCACATTGGCGATAGATGCCTCGGATCCCACAACCGTTACCCGGTCGCCCAGCTGCAATTGCAGTCTCGGGTCTGCAACCAGGTCAACACCGGCCCGGTTGACACGGGTGATGTTTACCCCGAACAGATTTCTTAACCTCAGCTGGCCTACCGATTTACCGTTTATCCCCGATTTGGTCACATTGATCCTTCTCGAAACCAGAAGAGAGTCCAGTTTGTTCCAGGCCTCCCTGTCCATATCGATCTTCTGACCGATCAGGGCTTCGATCAGTTCAATGTTCTGCAGGTTCGAAACCACCAGGATCTTGTCGTTTTCATTCAAGAGGGTGTCGGGAAGCGGCACCGTTAATGTTCCGGAATCGTGTTGAAGCAACCTGGATATGACAAACTCCTTGTCCGTCAAGTTTTTTATCTCGTGAATGGTTTTTCCGAAAATCGCCGGATTGAGAACCTGGAGCGAAAACATCTGAGCTTCGGTCATTTTTGAAGCATCTCTATTGCTGATTGCTTCATTCTCCTTGGCAAAGTTGATTCTGAAAATCGTCCTGAAAAGGATAAGACTGAGAATAATACCCACAACACCAAGCGGATATGCCACTGCATACCCCATCGGGATAGATGGATCCTGGGAGCCGGTAACTTCATAATAGGTCTGCTGTGCCGCTCCCAGTCCAGGCGTGTTGGTCACCGCTCCCGACAATATCCCCACCATGGTGGAGATAGGCAGTCCGGTCACCACGTGGATCACATATGTGGTGATCACACCGAGCAATACCACCGACGAGGCCAGCAGGTTCAGGGTAATCCCCCCCTGCTTGAATGAGGAGAAGAAACTGGGACCAACCTGCATACCGATGGAGTAAATAAAAAGGATGAGACCAAATTCCTTTATGAAATGGAGGATGTGCTCATCAATACCCAACCCCAAATGACCCAAAAATATTCCGACAAAGAGGATCCACGTTATTCCAAGAGAAACACCGAAGACTTTGATTTTCCCCAGCAGTATTCCTGAGGAAATTACCAGCGCAAGCACGAAAATCGCGTGCGCTACACCCGATCCGAAGATCAAATCATTAATCCATTCCATAAAGAGAGATAACCTAAACTAATAAATAAACAAACGTTACAAAACGGGTCGCAAAGTTACAACTTATTTAGGGGGAAACCAAACGGTTGAAAATCTATTTTTCGCACACTACCGCAACCCAGTTGTCCATTTCCGAGAAATGGTGGTAAAGCAACCCCTGCTCTTCACATTTTTCTCGGATTGCAGGAATATCTTCACGGTAGAAACCGCTCAGCAACAACTTTCCCCCCCGATTCAGCACTTTTGCATACGCCGGAATATCCTGCAGAAGAATGTTGCGGTTGATGTTGGCGAAGATCACATCGAAGGTCTGGCTCCCCAAAAGTCGGGCATCCCCATGCAACACATCGATATTTTCTATCCCGTTCAACCGGACATTCTCCAACGCATTCCGGTATGCCCACTCATCCACGTCGATGGCGAGCAGGGGATCTGCACCGCACATGGAGGCCAATATGGCCAGCACCGCTGTGCCGCAGCCCATATCGAGTACCGATCTCTTCTGCAGATCCATCGACAGGATCTCTCGCAATATCAACCCTGTCGTTTGGTGGTGTCCGGTTCCGAACGCCATCTTGGGATCGATCAGAATGCGATAGCGATAGCTCCCTTCTGGATGATGAAACGAACTGTGAATGATACATTTATCCTCGAAAACGATGGGTTGGAAATAGTGTTTCTCCCACTCTTCGTTCCAGTTCTTATCCTCAATTACATTGTATGAATAAGCGATCTCCGCATCCAGAAAGAAGTCCTGCAACAGAAGGTCGATATCTTCCACGGAGAACTTCTCTTCGGGGAGATAAGCCAGCAACCCCGGCGAAGATTTAACAAAACTCTCAAAGCCCAGGTCGGCAAGTTGTGCCGCCAGCACGTCGGTAACCTCCTCGGTATCGGGCTTACAACTAAAAATTACTTCAACGTATTTCATTCGATTAGTTATTATTTCTTTCTGTATCGGGCAGCCATCCGGCTGAACGGGAAAGTGATGATTTCCGGTTGCAAAAATACAACTTTATCCAACAGGTCGACTTGTAAAAAAACATTTAAACGACAACTTGAATTGTTTACGATTGTTAGAACAACCGGCTTTTTTTTGTAAGAAAATGTTTAAATCTCTATTTTTGTTTTACATTTACTCTACAAAATGCAATTTATGAAGAAAATTCTTAGCATACTCTTTTCAGTCTCCATCTCTGTTTTAAGCAGTTTCGGACAGGTAAGCAACATCCAGTCGATCATCAACGAGGGAGTTGCACTACACGACTCGGCACAATACCAGAAGGCAATTGAGAAGTTTAAGCTGGCGCTGAAAATAAATCCCAATTCAACGCTCGCACTATATGAGATCTCCCTCTCTTACCTAGAACTGAAAGATTATGAGAATGCCTCAAAATTTAGTACCCAGGTAATCAATTCGAACGACAAGAACCTTTCGGTAGGCGCCTATGCTGTAAAAAGCGAGGCTTTGGCCGGAATGAAACAGATCGACAATGCAATAACCCTTCTGCAGGAGGGGTTGATAAAGAACGGTGACTCTTATCTGTTACATTTCAATATCGCACTCAACTATTATAAAAAGGGAAATACCGACAAGACCCTGGAGCATGTGAGCCGGGCCATCGAGCTTGACAAGACCAACAGCGGAGCCTTCCTGTTAAATGCCTATGCACTAAGGGACAAGGGGTATTGGGTGAGAAGCATCTACTCCTTCCAGCTCTTCTTGTTGCTGGAGCCGGATAGCAAGCGATCGAAGAATGCTTTTGAGGAGATGTTGCAGACCATGCTTGTAAATCCAGCAACCGAAATACCGGTGGAACGTTCATTTATCCAGCAACAGCTGATGCGCGATACCGTCAGCAGAGCTCCGCAGGAGACCCCGCCCCTTTCACCGGTCGACGGATTAAACAGAGACGCCATCTACAATGCCATAAAGAGATCGATGGATTCACTGAAAGCGGCAAAAAAGGAGACAGATACCTATCTTCTCTTCACGGAGGTAAACAGATCCATTCTCAATGCACTGCAGAAAGAGAAAGAGCAGGGTGCCCTGAGAAGCAGCAGTTTCTGGACTTTCGATTTTCCCTTTTTTAAAAGCATTCTCGACTCCAATCACTACGACACCTATTGCCGCTACATAAGCGTTTCCTACTTTCCCGAGTCGCTCCAGTGGTGGGAGAACAACAAAGCCGACGCCAAAAGTTTCATCCATTGGTTCGAAAATGGAGAGGATAATAGCAACGATTGAAAAAAAAAAGCTACCTTTGTCACTCAGTTTCAACCCTTTTATGGATAAATACAGCGAAGAACAGTTACTAGCGAGGTTACGCGATCCCAAGACTCAACGAGAGGCTTTCGCCACGCTTGTTGCAGAATACAGCGAAAGATTGTACTGGCAGATCCGGAAAATGGTATTGTCTCATGAGGACAGTAACGACATTCTTCAGGAGGTATTCATCAAGGCATGGACCAATATCGACAATTTCCGCGGAGAATCTAAATTGACCACCTGGCTCTACCGGATTGCCATCAACGAGAGCATCACTTTTCTTAACAAGAAACGCACCCAAAACAACATATCGGTTGATGACGAGAACTCGTTTCTGTTGTCCCGGCTCGAGGGGGATCAATATTTTAACGGAGATGAAGCACAGAAACTGCTTCAGCGCGCCATTCTGACGCTGCCGGATAAACAGCGGCTGGTATTTCAGATGAAATATTTCGACGAGATGAAATATGAAGAGATGTCTGAAATCCTCTCCACATCGGTAGGTGCCCTGAAAGCATCCTATCATCACGCCGTTAAAAAGATTGAAAATTTTTTAACAGACTCCAATTAAACCTTTATCCGGGGAGTGAGTCTATTCAACGTAGTACAGCGTAAAAAACAATGGTATGGAAAAAGGAATGAACAAATTAAGTGAAATCGACAAGAGCAATCCATTCACTGTACCCGAGGACTATTTTTCCAGGTTAAACGAACAGATCATGAACTGTTTGCCTGAAAAGGAGGCAATAGAGCCCCAAAAAGTGACCATGTGGGACAGGGTAAAGCCCTGGATCTATATGGCTGCGATGTTCCTTGGATTTTTCTTCGCCATTCAATTTCTGACCAAGGAGACCGGCAACCATGCCGGAGCCGGTCAGACTGCCATAAATTTCACCGACGACTACTGGTCGACCGTACAGATATCGGAGGAGGAGTTCTATCAATATCTGGAAGAGCAGCTGGTACGCGACGGTTACTACGATTACATATACAACCAGTTTTACATGAATTGACTGAAAGCATATCTCTTATGAAAAAGAACATTACACTTCTCTGTTTCGTCTTCCTGATCAGTCTTTTTTCATTCAGCACCCAGGCCCAGAGGCGTAAAATGAATATGGCCGACTACGAAAAGCGGAAGATGGAATACATTCGGAAAGAGGCGGGATTGACCCAGGAGGAGGCTGCCAAATATTTCCCGTTGTACAACGATCTGTCGAAGAAGAAATTTGAACTCCACAAACAACACAGGGATAAGGTGGAGATGATGAAACAGCGCAACAAGAACATGACCGACGAAGAGTACAGGCAACTCCTGGAGAACGACGTGGATCTCAAGCTAAAAGAGGCAGAGCTGGAGAAGCAGTATGCCGAGAAACTGGAGAAGATCCTCTCCCCCGAGAAGCTCTACAGGGCGCAACAGGCGGAACGAAAGTTTATGCAACAGGAGGTAATGAAGTTCAGGGGAAACTAGTGGAACGACATCGGTAACCTATTACCCCGTAGCTGCAAGGTTCCGGGGTTTTTTATTGCACCGGGAGCGGCAGGGGAATAGGCTACGGAGCAATAGTGAAGCTTAAAAAAGATTTTGATTTTTACAAAATAAAAGGAATCCGGTCAAAATTATTACCTTTGTATCCTGTTTAGCGGAAATTGATTGATTTTTTCCGTAGAATCAGTTTATAATTATATAATATGCTTCAAATCTCAGAGCGGGGTATACAGATGCCCGCCTCTCCCATCAGAAAACTGGCACCCCTTTCGGATCGTGCAAAAGCCAACGGAGTAAAAGTATATCACCTCAATATTGGCCAACCCGACCTGCCATCGCCTCAAGTGGCACTCGATGCCATTCGCTCCATCGACAGGAAGACGCTGGAGTATAGTCCCAGCGACGGGTTCCGTTTTTTTCGGGAAAACCTGGTGAATTATTACTCGAAATTTGATATCCATCTCGCCCCCGATGAGATTATCGTAACGGCGGGCGGTTCGGAAGCCGTACTTTACGCCTTTATGGCATGTCTCAATCCGGGCGACGAGATCATTGTCCCTGAACCGGCATATGCCAATTACATGGCTTTTGCGGTATCGGCAGGAGCCGTTATCAAAACCATTCCGACGAGCATCGAAACCGGATTCAAGCTTCCTGAAATCGAGAAATTTGAAGCGCTTATCAATCCGAAAACCAAAGGAATTCTCATCTGCAACCCGAACAATCCAACCGGATATGTCTATACGGCTGACGAGATGGAACAGATCAGGCTGTTGGTGAAGAGGCACAACCTCTACCTCTTCTCCGACGAGGTCTACCGGGAGTTTATCTACAGCGATGCTCCATACATCTCGGCCTGTCACCTGAAAGAGATTGAAGAGCATGTCGTGCTTATCGATTCCGTATCAAAACGGTACAGCGAGTGTGGAATACGGATCGGATGCCTGATAACAAAAAACAGGAAACTGCACGACACGGTAATGAAATTCTGCCAGGCACGGTTAAGTCCCCCGCTGGTCGGACAGATTGCCGCAAATGCTTCGCTGCAAGAAAACGGGAGCTATATGCAACGCAATTTTGACGAATACAGGTGCCGCCGCGATTTCCTGATCGACCGGCTCAACAAGATACCAGGAGTCTACTCTCCTCAACCCGAAGGAGCTTTCTATACACTGGCCAGCCTTCCCGTAGACGATGCCGATGCATTCTGTGCATGGTGCCTCTCCGATTTCCGATACAAGAACCAGACAATCTTCATGGCACCCGCATCGGGATTCTACGTCACTCCCGGTTTGGGGAAAAATGAGGTGCGTATAGCCTATGTGCTGAACAGGGAGGATTTGAACAATGCATTGATCGTTTTGGAGAAAGCACTGGAAGCCTACAACGAAAGATGAATACCGAATTTTTTATTGCCAAACGGATATACAAGGGAGACAAGAAGAACGAAAAGCGGGTCTCCTCGCCTGCGATAAAGATTGCCATCTCGGGGATAGCACTTGGACTGGCGATAATGATTGCCGCGGTCTGCATCATCATCGGATTTAAAAAAGAGATCCGCGAAAAGGTGATCGGATTTGGCTCGCATATCCAGATTACCAGCTTCGAGAGTAACAACTCCTATGAAGACCATCCCATCGCCTTCTCCGACACGCTGAAGAAACGGTTATTGAACAATCCGGCCATTGCCGGGGTGCACGGCTTCATCACCAAACCGGGAATTATCAAAACCGAGCAGGATTTTCTGGGTATCGTGCTGAAGGGGGTATCGGACGATTACGACTGGCACTTTTTCAAGAAAAACCTGATCGAGGGGAAGATCTTCAGTCCGACCGACAGCGCCGGATTCAATCCTGCCATCATCTCCAGGAACATCGCCAACAAACTTCACCTCTCGCTGGGTGACAGCTTCACCACATATTTCGTGCAGGAGCCGGTCCGAGCCAGAAGATTCACCATTACTGGAATTTACGAGACCAATTTTGAGGATTACGACAAGCTTTACGTGTTGACCGACGCCACGATCCTCTCCCGGTTGAACGGCTGGGAGGATGATATGGTTAGCGGCATCGAAGTGCTGGTGAGAGATTACGACCGGCTCGACCAGACAACCCAGGAGCTCTTTTTCGAAATGTCGGCCTATCAGGATCGGTTCGGGAGCAGGCTCTATACCCAATCGATAAAAGAGATCAACCCGATGATCTTCAACTGGCTCAATCTTCTGGATATGAATGTCTGGGTCATCCTGGTGCTGATGATTCTTGTCTCCGGCTTCACCATGATCTCGGGGTTGCTCATCATCATACTGGAACGGACCAACATGATCGGAATGCTGAAATCGATGGGAGCCAGCGATTTCAGTATCCGGAAAGTATTCCTCTACCTTTCGGCTTTCCTTATCGGGCAAGGGATGATTTGGGGCAATGTGATCGGGCTCCTTTTCTGTCTGCTGCAAAAACAATTTAACATTTTCAAACTGGACCCGTCGATCTACTACCTCACCGCGGTACCCATCGACCTGAATCCAGTCTTTCTGATCCTGTTGAACGCAGGCACACTGGTCGTATCCCTGATCATGATGATTGCACCCTCATATCTTGTGGCAAAGATTACTCCGGCAAAATCTATCCGGTTTGAATAGGCCCGAACAGTGCAAACTGTTGATAACCTGTTCAGAAGTTGTTCACAACTATGACCTGAAAAATTTGGATAGTGAATATGCGACAGTGTATATTTGTGGCGAAGAGATTCCCCAAAAAAGATATTAGGAGTTCTTTGGCATTATGTTCACAAGCGTATTTCGCCGTTTAGCGTGCTCCGCGGAGCTATCCGTGTTCAGTGCGATAAATGACGCTGCTATCTCGCACAAAAGATAGTTGTTAAGAAAAGTTGAGCCATCCTTGTCATGCATGACGTTTGAACAAACAGGTTCATTCTCGCTTCTCTCTGTTTGAAGATCCTCACGAATAGCTCCTATTTATCAGGCTGACAACAGGGAAATTGCGAAGAGGCATCAACATTCTTTTCAGACCTTTCGGAAGTATTGTCTTGTAAATGACGGAGACTTATCAAGTTAACGGTTACCATTTTTTGTGCTTCGAAGTTTGAAGCGTTAATCTGCCGGTTTTTGATACGACAATTTCAATCGAGGCATATGACAACCTGAGGTTGCACGAATGGGTTCACACTGTTTTTGACACCTTAGGATGTATTCACATTTTGAAGTACAACAGCATGCTTTACTTTCCGAAATTGAACATACGTTTTGACAGTCTGAAAGCAATTTTTGCAGCATAAGCTGGAATACAAATGTGCACAGAATACCTGGAACTCCTTCCGAACAAAAAAGGCTGGTTTTGTAAAACCGGCCTTTTTTGTTTATCTTCGGTCGCTGTCACAAGTTGGCGAGCTAGTTCATCGACAGCACCATCCGATGATCATCTGCCATTTTACGCATATTCAAGATCGCATAACGCATTCTCCCCAAAGCAGTATTGATGCTTACGCCGGTCTTGTCTGCAATCTCCTTGAAGCTCAGCTCCTGATAATAACGCATATCCAACACCTCCCGCTGAGAACCGGGCAGGTGTCTTACCAGTTTTTTCACATCATCCAACAGCTGCTCCCTCACCATGACCGTCTCGATATTATCTTCGCAGAGTCCGGCATTATTGAAGAGATCAAACTCATATTCATCGTTCGAGACCCAATTCTCAAGCCTCTCCTGACGAAAATAATCGACAATCAGGTTATGTGCAATACGCGTGATCCAGGCGCGAAATCTTCCGCTCTCGGTGTACCGTCCCTGTTTGATCGTGAAAATCGCCTTGATAAATGTATCCTGAAAAATATCGTCAGCCAGATCACGGTTGCGGACCCGGTAAAGAATATAACTGAAAAGGGGATGTTTGTGCCTGGAAAGCAGAACTTCAAACGCACGATCGTTACCTTCGGCAAAAGAGACGACCAACTCCTCGTCGGTCATCGACAAAAGAATTCCCATTACCAAAACTATTTAAATATTAATTTAAAACCGGTTGAGTAATGTCATTCCGATAGGCAACTTCTTTTAAGGTGTTTATTTCTGTCAGTTAAGCAAAGAAAATTATATTTTTTGTAATAACCAAGAGCGAATGGTAAAAAAGCGGAAAGAGTGATCACTTTCCGCTTTTTTCGGACCGGGAGATCTACTCCTCCAGGACCGGTTTATAATATCCCAGATCTTCCACCTGCAGTTCGCCTACAAAGTTAAAGTTCTTCACTACCTCAATCTCTCCATAGTGGATATAGACTTCGGCACTGCGGCGGAACATTTCTGGATCCTTGTTGGCATCCTGCAGGAGGAGATGTCCCATGATCACATGACCGGCACTCTCAACAAGCCGGCGGGCGTGAAAATCGAGGTACTCTTCATCTTTGGGTGCAGTAACCATCTCAACCATCTTTTCATACATCTCAACCATCTTGGCCAGCGTACGTTTCAATGTCTCCAATTCGGGCAACACAGGCATCGCCTCATACTCCCTGATCCGGTTCAGGTAGGTTCCGGTTGTGACGTGGCGTATGGCGGCAACAACCTGCAACTGGGTAGTACCCTCGTAGATATTGGTTATACGGGCATCACGATAGAGCCGTTCGCAGGTGTAATCCTTCATATATCCCGACCCGCCATGTATCTGGATGGCGTCGTAGGCATTCTGGTTTGCATACTCGCTGGTCATTCCCTTACCGAGCGGGGTGAAGGCATCCGCCAGTCGCGAATAGTATTTCATCTCATCCCGCTCTTCCGGAGTAAGTTTCCGTTCCCTGGAGATATCTTCCAGGATCTTGTACATATCCACGAAGCGGCAGGTCTCATACAGCATGGCACGTGAAGCGTCGGTTTTGGCTCGCATGTTGGCCAGCATTTCGTAAACGGGCGGCATCTCGATGATCGCTTTTCCAAACTGGCGTCGCTCACGGGCATAACTGTATGCTTCGCGGCAGGCAGCCTCGGATATGCCCACCGACTGGGCCATGATGCCTAGACGGGCACCATTCATCAGCGACATCACATATTTGATCAGCCCCATACGGCGGGAACCTACCAGCTCGGCCTTCGCATTCTTGAATACCAGTTCACAGGTTGGTGCCCCCTTGATACCCATCTTGTTCTCGATCCGCCGAACAGTAACACCTCCGCTCTTTTTATCGTAGATAAACATCGATAAACCGCGGGCATCCTTGGTGCCCTCCTCGGAACGGGCCAGAACCAGGTGGATATCGGCATCACCGTTGGTGATGAACCGCTTCACGCCATTCAGGTACCACTGGTTTTCCTGCTCGTTAAAGGTTGCTTTCAGCATAACCGCCTGCAGGTCGGATCCGGCATCCGGTTCCGTCAAGTCCATCGACATGGTCTCCCCTTTGGCCACCCGGGGAAGGTAACTCTTTTTCTGCTCTTCCGAAGCAAACTCATAGATGGTCTCGCCGCAGTCCTGCAACATCCAGATGTTCTGGAAACTGGCATCCGCACGGCTCACGATATCGGCCGAAATCATATAGGGGACCATCGGGAAATTCAACCCCCCGAATCGTCTTGGCAACGCCATACCCATCAATTCGGCCTTGTTCAGGGCATTCAGGTTCTCCTGGGTGGGTGAGGCGTATGTCACTCTACCGTTGGAGACGGTCGGCCCGGTATGATCTACCCGTTCGGCGTTCGGAGCAATGATCTCGCCACAGATCTCACCCACTACCTCCAAAATCCGGTCGTAGCTGTCCATCGCATCTTCAAAGTCCATCGGGGCGTAGTCATACGTATGTTTATCCACGTAGTTTCTCTCCTTGAGTTCCACAATTCGCTTCATCAGTGGATGGTTCAGATAATGCCTGAATTGTGGTGTGTCGGTATAAAAGTTTGCCATTTCTTCCTATTTTGAATTTTTCTTGTAATATTTGATCAGTTTCGGGATAACTTTCTCGATATCACCGGTGATGACATAATCGGCTATTGAGTTGATGGGAGCACCCGGATCGTTGTTGATGGAGATGATCAGCGAACTCTCCTGCATTCCGGCAATGTGTTGGATCTGTCCCGAGATTCCACATGCAATATAGAGTTTGGGGCGCACGGTTACACCGGTCTGCCCGATCTGACGTTCATGCTCGGCAAAACCGGCATCAACGGCTGCACGCGAAGCGCCTACCTCTGCCCCCAATACGTTGGCCAGATCGTAGAGCAGTTGAAAATTCTCTTTCGAACCCACACCATATCCTCCGGAAACGATGATAGGTGAATTCTTGATATTGACTTTCGACTTTTCCACGTGACGGTCGATAATGGAGACCACAAAATCGTCGGGAGAGACATACTCATTCACATCATGTTCAACCACCTCCCCTTTGTAGTTCGGATCGGCAATCTCTTTCTTCATTACTCCCTCACGCACAGTAGCCATTTGTGGACGATGATCGGGATTGATGATCCACGCCACTATATTGCCGCCAAAGGCGGGACGGATCTGGTAAAGCAGGTTTTCATACACTTTCCCGGCCTTCTTCTCTTCATGGTTCCCAATCTCGAGGGAGGTACAATCTGCCGTCAGTCCGCTTCCCAGAGCCGATGAGACACGCGGTCCCAGATCGCGGCCGATAATTGTTGCTCCCATCAGGCAAATCTGCGGTTTCTCCTTTTTAAAGAGATTGACCAGGATGGAAGTATGAGGTAAGGTGGTATATGGCGACAAGCGATCGTCTTTAAAGATGTGGAGCAGATCCACCCCATACGGAAAGACCTGTTTATCGACAGTATCGAGCGAAGCTCCCGCGGCAATGGCTTCGAGTTTGCAGCCCAGCTGTGTGGCAAGCGAGCGTCCTTTGGTAAGTAGTTCCAGGCTCACTTCCGCCACGGTGCCATCTTCTATTTCGAGGTATACGAATACGTTGTTCATTGTTTTAACCAATTGTGTGATTAGCAATTAATTCTTTGATCAGGTCTTCCAGTTCGGTATCGTCATCGGTCAGCCGCTTACTCTCCTTAGCCTGAAACACCACATTCTCTATCTTCTTCACCTTGGTGGGCGAACCCGACAATCCACATTGTACCGGATCGGCATCTACATCTGCGACACTCCACTCGGTCAGGTTCAGATAGGGACGTGAACTGTACAGGTCAATATAATCGATATTTTCACTTTGACGCTCGGTAACGGTTCTTGCATGTTTGTATTTCTGCAACAACTTGGCGTTCCTGGGGCGACAGGCCCTGGCCGTTCCGTTAACGGTGATCAGCAATGGCAAGGGAGCTTCCACTACCTCCACACCATTTTCCAGGCGACGTTTCACACGGATTCTCTTCCCGTCGATACTCTCGATCGCTTCGGCATAGGTAACCTGGGGAATTCCCAGCTTTTCCGCCACCTGTGGACCCACCTGCGCAGTATCGCCATCGATGGCCTGACGGCCTGAAATAATCAGGTCAAAATCACCCAACTTCCTGATAGCCATTGACAATGCATACGATGTAGCCAGCGTGTCGGCACCGGCAAAAGCACGATCGGTGAGCAAGACACCATCGTCGGCTCCCCTGAAAAGTCCTTCCCGCAGGATCTCCGCCGCCCGGGAGGGTCCCATGGTCAGCACGGTAATTTTTGTTCCAGGATATTGATCCTTGATTCCGAGAGCCTGCTCCAGCGCATTCAGATCCTCCGGATTGAAAATTGCCGGCAATGCCCCTCTGTTAACTGTTCCGTCGGCTTTCATCGCATCCTTCCCAACGTTGCGTGTATCGGGAACCTGCTTTGCCAACACAATAATGTTAAATGCCATTTCCTATATCTTTTTATGTTGATTTGGAGATGGCAAATTTACAGAAAGAATTCAGCTTCGCAAATTAAATCGGTGCCAACTATCGAAAAAAATGCACAAAACACCCCATTTTGTGTAATTCCTCTGCAACATGAAGAGTAGAAATATTTCTGAGTCTCCTTAATTGAATGAGGAAGAGTGATTGACGGCAAAAACAAAAAACAGATCGAACGGAGAAATTGAAACAGTTTCCAAATTAATTTGTATTTTTGATTCCAGAAACATAACAGACTCAGACTAGATTTTGACATGAAACATTTGCCATACTTTGCCATACTGTTTTTTTTACTGCTTTTCTTCAGCAGTTGTGCCGGTATCCAGTACCTGTCGATCGAGACGCGCGAACCGGCGCAGGTAACCCTCCCCGCCGAAGTGAATTCGGTATTGGTGGTGAACAACGTGGTCAAGCAGCCCGACGATATCGGACACAACATCAAACGGCTGGGGAAAAAGCAATTCGACAATATCAAGGTATCGGCCGACAGTGTTGCTATTTTTTATACCGAAGCATTGGCCCAGTTTTTGGATGAAGAGGAGTACTTTGGTGCAGTGAAATATTACCAGAAACCACTCAGAAGCGATACCGACTTTTGGAAGGAGCTTCCGATCCAACCCGAAACGATGAACGAGTTACGCAGGTCAACTGCCACAGATGCAATAATTTCACTCGACAAACTTCTTCTGCAAACCGAGTGGGTCGACTTTTTCCAACAGGAGGGGGTCAAGTATGCAGGCCTGACAGGAAAGATCCAGTCCGTCATTCGCGTCTATCTCCCGTCGATGGAGGGCAAGATCCCCTCTATCCAGTTCCACGACAGCCTGAAATGGGAAGGATACGACACCCGGGGTCGCCTGGTTTTTGCGGAACTGACACTCCCCACACAGGAAGAGGCATTAAAACAACTTGCCGTATATGCAGCCGAAAAGATGACAAAAGTCTTTTCGCCACATTGGGAACGACAGGACAGATGGTATTATACGCACTTCAACTCCAGAATGCGTGAAGGGGAGGTATATGCCAGGGGTAACCAGTGGTTGGAAGCCATCGAGAAATGGAACGAATTCTATACAAGGGAGAAGAAGATGCTGAATCGGGCCAAAGCAGCACACAACATTGCGTTGGCGTACGAGATGCTCGACGAGATGGAGAGCGCTTACGAGTGGGCTACTGTTGCAAACGACCTGTTCAGGCAATCAACATCACCAAGTTCACTGGAGCGTCGCCGGTCGGCCCTCTTCAAAAAAGAGATAGAACGTCGTCGTGACGCATCCCGGAAATTAAATATGCAGATACAATAGAGGAGAACTTAGGGCCGATAATCTCCGCAAACGGGATTTTTTAGCAAAAAAATTCTCCAGTTGCCCTTTGTTTTCAAAAAAAAGCATTACCTTTGCACCAGAATCTTCTATGATAAGTGAATATATTCTACGAATATTCACTCAGCATTTCAAAAAAATCATATTGAGTTTTTGATCGTTGTTCGGAATAACCTTGTTTCCTTCAAACATTATTGTTAAAACTCAGTTTCAATCATAAATATATCAAACCTAAACGTTTTTATTAACGAATAACTAAATGGCCTATAACATTATTGAGCTTAACGAAAAGCTGACTACTGAATTACGTGCTCTCGCCAAAGAACTGGGCATACGGAGACCCGATGCATACAAGAAAGAAGAGTTAATTTACAAAATCCTTGATGAGCAAGCCATCGCCGGCACTAAAAATCTGAGCGCAGCTCCTCATCCCAGGCCAACAAGCGGGAAAAGGTCCAAAGAAAACAGACCGACACAGACACAACAGAAGTCTGAGGCAAAAACTGAGTCGGCACTTCCCGCAGAAAAAGAGAAGAAAGAGTTGACGGAGGAGAAGGAGCAACCCCGGCAAAAACCGGAGGTAAAAGCAGCTGCTCAGCCTTCGAAGGAGCCCCCTGTCCAGAGCAACAAACCGGTCCAAAGTGCAAAACCGGTTCAAAGTACAAAACCGATCGAAGTAAAAAAACAGGAACCGAAACCGCAGCCTGTTGTGATTGCTTCACACCCTGCCATTATTCCAGACACCGTGGTAAAAGAGAGTGTTCCGGCAGAACAACCAAAAACCGAACCGGCACCGGCAACAGCAACAGCAACAGCAACAGCAACAGCACCGGCAACAGCAACAGCACCGGCAACAGCAACAGCACCGGCAACAGCAACAGCACCGGCAACAACAACAGCACCGGCAACAGCTCCTCCGGCTAAACCGACACAGCTGGTCTTTCGCTCATCCAAACACCGGGAAAGAGAGAAAACAAGCCAGGTTCCACCTATCACACTGCCCCCGGTAGTTCCCGAAGAACCGATTGAAGGAACACCCGAAGCGGAAGCAATCGAGAAAGCAGTAATTATCGACAAGATCGAGAAGAAGGCATCGCTGCTGCAGGAACTTATTACCCCGGCACCTCTCCAACCCCGTCAACAACCGCAGCAGGCAAAGAACAACCAGCAACAACAACCAGCTCCCCAGCAGAAGGAACCCGCCTACGAGTTTGACGGGATATTGAATGCCTCTGGCGTACTGGAGATCATGAGCGACGGTTATGGCTTCCTCCGTTCATCCGATTACAACTACATGTCCTCACCCGACGACATCTATGTCTCCCAATCGCAGATCCGGCTATTCGGACTGAAGACGGGCGATGTGGTGGAGGGCCCGATACGTCCACCCAAAGAGGGGGAAAAATTCTTTCCCCTGGTCAAGGTAGACAAGATCAACGGCCGCAAACCGGAAGAGGTGCGCGACCGCGTACCTTTCGATCACCTGAAACCGCTTTTCCCCAATGAGAAGTTCAACCTCACGAAAGGGTACAACGACAATCTCTCGTGCAGGATCGTAGATCTCTTCTCGCCCATCGGCAAGGGACAGCGTGGATTGATCGTGGCACAGCCAAAAACGGGAAAGACTATGCTGCTCAAGGATATCGCCAACGCCATTGCGGCCAACCACCCCGAGGTTTATATGATCATCCTGCTTATCGACGAACGTCCCGAGGAGGTTACCGACATGGAGCGCAGCGTCAACGCGGAAGTGATAGCCTCCACGTTCGACGAACCGGCAGAACGCCATGTCAAGATTGCCGATATCGTTCTTAACAAGGCACGCCGACTGGTGGAGTGCGGACACGACGTAGTGATCCTGCTCGACTCCATCACACGTCTTGCCCGGGCCTACAACACGGTGCAGCCGGCATCTGGAAAGGTGTTGTCGGGAGGTGTGGACGCCAATGCGCTGCAAAAACCGAAACGGTTCTTCGGAGCGGCAAGAAATATCGAGAACGGCGGATCGTTGACCATCATCGCCACGGCCCTTACCGATACCGGATCGAAGATGGACGATGTCATTTTCGAGGAGTTCAAGGGAACCGGCAATATGGAACTCCAGCTCGACAGGAAATTGTCCAACAAACGGATATTCCCGGCTGTAGACATCATGGCCTCCAGTACACGTCGAGACGACCTGTTGCTTTCGGAAGAGACGCTCAACCGGATGTGGATTTTGCGCAACTTCCTCTCCGACATGAACTCGACCGAAGCGATGGAATTTCTGCTCAATCGGTTGAAAAGAACAGCCAACAACGAAGAGTTCCTGATCTCGATGAACGATTAGAGAGCAAAACAATTTTATATATGGAGGGCAGTCGATGGTTATTGGCTGCTCTCTTTTTTTGCTACCTTTGCAAAAAAGAAGTCATGAAATTCACCGGACCAGAATATGAACAGAGTGTGAAGACCATCAGCATCGACAGGGCCAACCGGCTAGGTTTGCTGATCATGGTTCCAGTTTTTGTGGGCGTAACGGCCATCCATCTCCTGTTTTGGGGTACAGATCTGCTGGACTATTTCCGCACCCCGAAACTCGCCGCGAGGTGGTTTCATGACGGGCTCGGCTTCTCCATTGTCTGCATGGTCGGAATCGGACTGCACGAACTGATTCACGGCATCACCTGGGCCCTCTTCTCTCCAAGCGGCTTCCGTTCCGTCCGCTTTGGCGTGCTGAAGGAGTGGTTCACCCCCTATTGCCACTGTACCGAGCCGCTGAAAATCAACCACTACCGGCTGGGTGCCATCATGCCGGCCATTCTCCTGGGAGTGGTGCCTATCGCTGTCGGTATCGCTGTCGGGTACTACCGGGCGACGCTGTTCGGGATCTTCTTCACCGTGGCAGCCATTGGAGATTTCATGGTGCTGCAGCTGCTCAGGGGAGAGAAACCGGACGACTATGCCCAGGATCACCCCACCGAAGCGGGCTGTTACGTTTTCAGGCGAAAGGAGTCTCCTCTTCCCTCTTCAACAAAAAATTAACGCATGAATAGAAGAATATGGGGATCGCTTCTGCACTATTGCCGGTTTTTGTCGGGAATGGCACAATTCCCGGCAAAGGGTACAGGAATGGAGGAGCTGGTTAACACCTGGCTTGAATTGACGGAGTTGACCAAATCCAACAGCACGATTTGAAGATTGGCAAGAGGTTGCGGAAAAAAATGAGGTGATAAAGAGTAAATTTTAACAACCTGCACAAATGGCTCTACATGAAATGATGAACTATTCTCAGCTGTTTCTGGAAATTTTCAACGAACTTCAACAGATTGAAGATCGTGGCCGGGTAGCCGACTATATCCCCGAGCTGGCTCACATCAATCCCGACCATTTCGGCGTTCACCTGACCACCATCGACGGACGTCAGTATGCCTTCGGCGATTCCGAAGTCAGATTCTCCATCCAGAGCATTGCCAAGGTATTTACGTTCGTGCTTGCATACTCGCGGGTAAAGAGCAATATCTGGGAACGGATGGATATGGAGCCCGCCGGCACGCCGTTCAACTCGCTGATCCAGCTGGAATATGACAGGGGCATTCCCCGCAATCCCTTTATCAACGCAGGCTCCATGGTGGTGTGCGATATCCTGGCAGACCAACTTGCCTCTCCCCGAGAGAATGTACTGGCCTTTATCCGCTCTCTCTCCAGGAACAGCACTGTCGATTACAATCCCATCGTGGCACACTCAGAGAAGAGATCGGGATTTCGCAACTATGCGCTGGTCAACCTGATGAAATCATTCGGAAACATCAGGAATGAGATCGACAAGGTGATGGATCTCTACTTCAGCATCTGCTCCTTGGAAATGAGCTGCAGGGAACTTTCAGAGTCGTTCCTGTTCCTGGCCAACAACGGTATCGTACCTCACAGCGGCGAGTCGATCTTGTCGCCCAGCCGCACCAAGCGCACCAATGCACTCATGCAGACCTGCGGATTTTACGACGAGGCGGGTCAGTTCACCTTCAAGGTGGGACTACCCGGCAAGAGCGGTGTAGGAGGTGGCATCGTGGCCGTACATCCGGGAAAATACGCCATTGCCGTATGGAGTCCTCGCCTGAACAAAAAGGGAAATTCCTACAAAGGGATGCTCTTTCTGGAGGAGTTTACAACAAGGACGAAACTCTCTATCTTTTAGAGCTGCCGAGATGGAAAAGGCAACAATAAATCTTAAATTTACCAAAATCGCATTTATGCAATTGTCTTTTTATATGAAAAGAGGTATTTTTGTGCCCTGATAAGAATTTTTATTTTTTTAAGAAAAAAAGCATGCAAATAGATCTTAAGGAACGTACTCCGCAATTAATTGCCATCATCGGGGTCTTGTCTTTGATACTGATTATCGCAGTAGTCTATATTGTGAGTAAAAACAGACAGATCACCGTCATGGAGCAGCAGTTTGCCGTTGACAAACAGGAGCTCGAGGATGAGTACGAAGCTATTTCCATGCAGTATGAAGGTTTCAAGTTCAGTGTCCAGAACGATTCACTGCTTTACAAGCTGGAAAACGAACAGGCCAAGGTGCAGCGGTTGCAGGAGCAGCTGCGGATGACCGATGCGGCCAACAAGGCCGAAATCAAGCGGCTGAAAGATGAACTGGCAACCTTGCGCAAGGTGCTCAAGTCGTATGTTCAGCAAATCGATTCACTGCACCGTCTCAATACCGAACTGCAAGCCAAGAACGAACAGATTACCCGGCAATACCAGCAAACCAGCAGGACCCTCAGTCAGGTAGCACAGGAGAAGGAGCAGTTGAGTGAGAAGGTCACCCTCGCCTCCAGGCTCGATGCAACGGGAATAACTGTAAAGGCCGTGAACGACCGGGGCAGGGAGCAGAAGCGTCTGAGCCGGAGTTCACAATTTGTCGTCTCATTCCTGCTTGCCAAGAACATAACGGCCGAACCCGGCGAAAGGACCATCTATGTCCGCATAATGACGCCAGACGGCGGGGTGCTGACCAAGAATCCGGGCAGCACATTCCCTTACGAGAACGGCAACCTGCAATACTCCATGAAACGCATTGTGGAGTATGGTGGCGAAGAGACTCCCGTAACCATGTACTGGGATATCGAGGAGTTCCTCATGCCCGGAACATACAAAGCCGATATCTTTGCCGATGGCAGCCTTATCGGTTCCCGCAGCTTTTCGATGGAGGAGTAGTCTATACCAACAGAGAGATGCTTTAGATGCAATATCATCACCGGTATCTGCAACGATGATATTTTATCCTTATCTTCCTTGCCAACTTAAAATAAATGATTAATTTTGGGAAATAAATATCTTTTGCGAGACTGACTGTGCACGTAAACAAAAACACTACTCATATGAAAAGTTTTATCCATAAAGATTTTCTGCTGCAAACGGATGCAGCCAGGGAACTGTACCACGGACACGCAAAAAACCAGCCGATCATCGACTATCACTGTCATCTGGATCCAGCACATATCGCCAACGACAGGAAGTTCGACAACCTGGGACAGATCTGGCTCGAGGGCGACCATTACAAATGGCGCGCCATGAGAACCAACGGAGTTGATGAACGTTACTGCACAGGAAAGGATACCGGCGACTGGGAAAAATTCGAGAAATGGGCCGAAACCGTGCCATATACCATGCGCAATCCCCTCTATCACTGGACCCATCTGGAACTTAAAACGGCCTTCGGCGTGGAGGAGCTGCTGAGTCCGAAGACAGCCAGGAAAATCTACGACATCTGTACGGAAAAGCTCAGGACTCCCGAATTTTCCGCCCGTGGACTGATGAGAAGGTATAAGGTAGAGGTGGTATGCACAACCGACGATCCCATCGATACGCTTGAACACCATATCGCATTACGGGAGGAGGGTTTTGAAATCAAGGTCCTCCCTACCTGGCGGCCCGACAAGGCGATGGCCGTGGAGAAGCCGGCCGAATACAGGGCCTATATCGAAAAACTGTCCCAAATATCGGGAATCACAATCCTCAAATTCAACGATCTGATCGAGGCGCTTCGTAAACGGCACGACTTCTTTGCCTCTGTCGGGTGTAAGCTTTCCGACCACGGGATTGAGGAGTTCTACGCCGAACCCTATACCGCTGCCGAAATTGAGCAGATCTTCAACAAGGTGTACGGCGGAACCGAACTGACCGGCGAGGAGATTGTGAAGTTCAAGTCGGCCATGCTTTACGAGGGCGCGGTGATGGATTGGGAGAAAGGTTGGACCCAGCAGTTCCATTACGGCGCAATCCGCAACAACAACACCCGGTTATTCAAAAAGTTGGGACCTGACACCGGATTCGATTCTATCGGCGATTTCAACGTGGCAAAGAGCATGAGCCGCTTCTTCGACCAGCTGGACAGGAGCGACAAGCTGACCAAGACCATTCTCTACAACCTGAACCCGAAAGACAACGACATGCTGGCAACCATGATCGGCAACTTCCAGGACGGCTCCATAGCCGGAAAGATGCAGTTTGGCTCCGGCTGGTGGTTCCTCGATCAGAAAACGGGCATGGAGGCACAAATGAACTCCCTCTCGAATATGGGGTTGTTGAGCAGGCTTGTAGGTATGCTTACCGATTCGCGCAGTTTTCTCTCATATCCCCGTCATGAATATTTCCGCCGCATATTGTGCAATCTCATCGGAAATGATGTGGAGAACGGCCTCTTGCCCCGATCGGAAATGGAGTTCCTCGGACAGATGGTGGAAGACATCTCCTATCATAATGCAAAAAAATTCTTCAACTTCTGACGGATAACTGAAAATCGTGACAAGTGAATAATTAGATAAATCGGATAGACAGATGAAAAAAGTAGTGACTTTCGGGGAGATCATGCTGCGTTTAGCCACCCCAGGATATCTGCGGTTTGTTCAATCGGATCAGCTGACGGCCACTTTTGGAGGAGGCGAGGCCAATGTGGCGGTTTCGCTTGCCAATTACGGCATCCCGGTTGAGTACGTTACCCGATTGCCGCAGAACGAGATCGCCGACTGGTGCATCTCCGAGTTGCGGAAATATAATGTCGGTACCCAACAGATCATCCGCGGCGGCGACCGTGTCGGGATCTATTTCCTGGAAACTGGTGCTGTTGCACGACCATCAAAAGTTGTATACGACCGGGCTGGATCAGCGATCGCGGAGATTAAACCTGGCATGGTGAACTGGAGAGAGGTGCTGAAGGATGCCCAATGGTTCCACTGGACCGGAATCACGCCTGCCCTTTCTCAAGGAGCGGCAGATGCCTGCCTGGAGGCCATACGTGCTGCAAATGAGCTTGGCGTTACCGTCTCCTGCGACCTCAACTACCGGAAGAACCTCTGGAAATATGGGAAAACGGCTGCAGAGGTGATGCCGGAACTGGTGAGCGGCTGCGATATCATCCTCGGCAACGAGGAGGATGCGGAGAAGGTGTTCGGCATCAAGCCTGAAGGATTTCAGGCGGAGCATACCGGCGGCGAGGTGGATGCAGCCGAGTTCGAGTCGGTCTGCCGGCAACTGATGAGACGTTTTCCGAGAGCCAAAAAGGTGATCATCACGTTGCGAGGCTCCATCAACGCCAACCACAACACCTGGGGCGGATGTCTCTATTCCGACAAACTGTATCAATCACGCCGTTACGACATAACCCATATCGTGGACAGGGTTGGCGGGGGTGATTCGTTTATGGGAGGGTTGATCTACGGATTGATTACCTATCCGCAGGACGACCAGCGGGCACTCGATTTCGCAGTAGCCGCATCCTGTCTGAAACACACCATCTACGGCGATTTCAACCTGGTAACGGTCAAGGAGGTGGAGAGCCTGATGAAGGGTGATGGCAGTGGACGGGTAATAAGATAGTAGGAACAGAACAGCATAACAGCAATATGGCAAGATTTTCAAGAATAGAGGTGTACCGGGCCATGATGGACACAGGTATTGTTCCTGTCTTTTATCATGCCGATACCGAGATTGCGAAACAGGTGGTAAAGGCCTGTTATGAAGGAGGAATCCGGGTATTTGAATTCACCAATCGTGGCGACTTTGCACAGGAGGTATTTGCCGAACTGGTCAAGTGGGCAAGGAGAGAGTGCCCCGGGATGATCCTGGGAATAGGATCGATTGTGGATGCCCCTACGGCAGCCCTCTATATTCAACTGGGTGCAAACTTCGTTGTGGGGCCGCTGTTGAATCCCGACATCTTCAAGGTATGTAACCGGAGGCAAATCGCCTATTCACCGGGTTGTGCAACAACTACCGAGATCGGATATGCCCAGGAGCTTGGGGCCGAGATCGTGAAGCTCTTTCCGGGAGGCGATGTAGGTGGTCCATCCTTTGTAAAGAATATCAAGGGACCGATGCCATGGTCGAAGATCATGGTCACCGGCGGTGTTTCCCCCAGCGAGGAGAGCCTGTCGGCCTGGTTCAAGGCGGGGGTAACCTGTGTGGGCATGGGCTCAAACCTCTTCCCCAAAGAGGTCCTGGCCAACCGTGAATGGGGAAAGATAACCGAACTGTGCCGACTCTGCATCTCGGTCATCGCCAAATTTAAACAGTCATAGAACCCTAAAACAAATTAACATATGATTCACGAAAAACAACAAGCCGGAAAAATGACAAGTTTCCGATGGACCATCGTTGTCATGCTCTTTTTTGCAACGACAATCAACTATCTCGACCGACAGGTATTGTCGCTTACCTGGGATGAATTTATCAAACCCGAGTTTCATTGGAATGAGTCGCATTACGGCACCATTACTTCATTCTTTTCCATTTTTTATGCCATCTGCATGCTTTTCGCAGGTCGTTTCGTTGAGTGGATGGGAACCAAGAGAGGATTTCTCTGGGCGATAGGCGTATGGAGTGTCGGAGCCTGTCTGCACGCCGTCTGCGGAGTCATCACACAACATTATGTAGGTCTGCACAGTGCGGCCGAACTGGCAGCAGCCACCGGCGACGTGGCCGTCGTGATCGCCACGATAAGCATGTGGAGTTTTCTCGTAGCACGCGGAATTCTGGCGTTGGGTGAAGCCGGGAACTTCCCAGCCGCCATCAAGGCAACAGCCGAATATTTCCCCAAAAAAGACCGGGCCTATGCAACCTCGATCTTTAATGCCGGGGCGTCGATCGGCGCGCTCTTTGCCCCCCTTACCATTCCTCCGCTGGCCAAGCATTTTGGCTGGGAGATGGCTTTTATCATCATCGGAGCGCTGGGATTCATCTGGATGGGCTTCTGGGTATTCCTTTACGACAAGCCGGCCAAGAGCAAACGTGTGAATGCGCTTGAACTGGAATATATCGAGCAGGACAAACGGGAGAAAACGGAAGAGGAGAATAAGAAGAACGAAGAGAAGATGCCTTTCTGGAAATGTTTCTCCTATAAACAGACCTGGGCCTTTGCGGTAGGCAAATTCATGACCGACGGCGTCTGGTGGTTCTTCCTGTTCTGGACACCCTCCTACCTCAACATGCAGTTTAACATCAAGACATCCGAAGGCCTTGGTATGGCATTGATCTTCACCCTCTATGCCATTGTCACCGTCCTATCCATATTCGGCGGGAAATTGCCAACCATCTTTATCAATCGGAGCGGACAAAATCCATACGCTGCCCGGATGAAAGCCATGCTTATCTTTGCCTTCTTCCCGCTGGCAGTTCTGCTTGCCCAACCTCTCGGAATGGAGTTCGCACACCTTGGCAGGAATGCGGCCTGGATACCCGTGTTGCTGATCTCCATCGGCTGCGCCGCTCACCAGGCCTGGAGTGCCAACCTCTTCTCGACCATCGGCGACATGTTCCCGCAGGGAGCCATTGCAACCGTCACCGGAATTGGCGGCATGGCGGGCGGGATCGGATCGATGATCCTCCAGAAAGGAGCAGGTAACCTGTTCGTATATGCAGGTGAGACAAACATGACCTTCCTCAATTTCGAAGGAAAACCGGCCGGCTACTTCATTATCTTCTGCATCTGCGCGGTAGCTTACCTGATCGGATGGTGCATCATGAAGGCTCTGGTTCCCAAATACAAACTGATTACCGACTGATATCGGTCCCTGTGTAAACATTCAACCCCGTCAGCTCTCTCCTGGCGGGGTTTTCTTTTCCTTAACTGCGGTTTACATCCCCGCGCCTGAACGAGAAGTAGATTCCAGCCAGGCTGATCAGGGCAAAAGTTGCAAATCCCCACTTCATGGCTGTGAGAAAAATGGCATCATCCACCTCGGTCACCGCATGGTTTCCGAAATAGAACGCAAAGAAGAAGGTAACGATGGTCATCCCCGCAATCTGTCCGAAAATGCGCATCGACGAGGCAGTGCCCGAGGCCTGGCCGTACCGGCTCCTGTCCACCGAGCTCATGATGGTATTCATATTGGGCGAAGAGAAGAAGGCAAAGCCGAGACCTTCCCATATCAATACCAGCACAATCAGCCACAATGGTGTTTCCGCCGTAAAAAAAGAGATTGCGAACAACCCGACAGAACAGATTGCCATACCCGCTGTTGCAAAGTAGCGCGGCTGAATCCTGTCGGAAAGGCGTCCTACCACAGGCGAGAAGAGCGCCATCACAACCGGTTGGGCAATGATGACTGCTCCAGCGTCACGGGGAGAGAGCCCCTGAACCTTTTGGAGGTAGAGACTCAGGAAGAGGACAATGCCTGAGGTGGCCGTATAGTTGATCAGGGCAGCCACATTTGAAAAGCAGAACAGCTTGTTCCGCATAAAGAGATCTGTCTCGAACATCGGCGACGGTACACGTGTCTCGATCATCCAGAAGAGAAAGAGCATCACAATGCCTACGCCCGTAAGGATCCAGCCAGAAGTTGAAGGAATCTGTGATGATCCGTAGACCAATGCAACCAGCCCAGTCATGAAGACGGCCATTCCCGGAAAGTCGATCCGGCTACCGTTGCCACGCCCAATCTCCTCCTCTGCCAGAAAAGCGAAGGCGATGACTGTTGAAAAGATGCCCAGCACGGCTGCCACAAAGAAGAGGGAGTGCCAACCCAAAAGTTGCGTAAGGAACCCGCCAATAAACGGACCGGTTGCCAGTCCCGCATAAACCGACGAGACCGAAATCCCGATTACCTGTCCCCTGTTCCGTGCGGGAAAGTTAGCCACCAGGATTGCCTGTCCGGTCGTACTGGTGAAAGCAGACCCGATGCCTTGCACGAACCGTGCGACGATAAGCCAGGTGCCCGAGGGAGAGACGGCACACGCGAGTGATGCCAATGTAAAGAGAATCAGTCCCAGCTTAAAGAGCTTGACGTTGCCCGAAACGTCACCCAGCTTGCCTACCGGCAGGAGGAACATGCCTGTTGCCACCAGAAAGGCGGTGATGATCCAACTGAGCGAAACGGCATCAAGCGAAAAACTGGCCTCGATTGCCGGCAGGGCAATATTTATCGACGAAATTAAAAACGTTCCCATGAACGAAGTTATGGAAACGGTAATCAGCGTGGTGAATTGCTTCTTCGACCAGGTCATCTCTTCACTTCTCCGCCTTATACCACCCCGAATAGATCAGGTAGTTGGAGGCAATCTTCTGATTGATCTCCTTCGACTGCTCGGGATCCACCTTCTTCACAAACTTGGCCGGGACACCCGCATAGATACTTCCCGGCTCAACCTGCGTACCTCCCAGTACGAGTGCTCCGGCCGCCACGATAGCCCCCTCGCCCACCACGGCATGATCGAGCACGATGGCTCCCATCCCGATCAGGGCACCATTTTCAATTTTTGCGCCATGGATGACAGCATTGTGGCCTACCGACACATCGTCTCCCAGAATGGAAACCGATTTCTCATAAAGGGTATGAATCACTGCTCCATCCTGTACATTTACACGATCTCCCAGGCGGATGGAGTTGACGTCGCCTCGCAGTACGGCTCCATACCAGATACTGCAATCCTTGCCGATCACGACGTCGCCGATAACCACTGCTGTTTCAGCCAGAAAAGTATTGTCGCCAATTTCGGGAGTGAACCCGCGAACCGATTTTACTATTGCCATACCTGTTTCATATACCGTTCCCCCTTTGCGGGCTATAACCTCAAGTCCGCAACAGCAGAGACTAGCCTCACTAACACCCTACTGCGACTTAACTTTAAGCTCACGTCCGCAACAGGGGAACCGAAATCATCGTTTAAAATTAAATGGGTCGGGTTTTCTCCCTCAACCACTCTTTTTCTGTTTTGTTTAAGTGCTTCTTCAATTTATTGTAGACCATCTCGTGGTATGCATTGAGCCATCCGATCTCGTTCTTCGTCAGCAACTTCCTGACAATTGGCCTGGTATCGATAGGGCAGAGTGTGATGGTTTCGAAATTGTAAAAATTACCGAAATCCTCCGTCTTCCTGTACTCCCGTGTGACGACCAGGTTCTCGATCCGGATGCCGTACTGGTTAGCCCGATAGATGCCCGGTTCATTCGATGTAACCATCCCTGGCTTCAACAGTGTGGGATTCTCTTCCAAGCGGATGTTCTGTGGACCTTCGTGCACATTCAGAAAATGTCCGATGCCGTGCCCGGTACCGTGCCAATAGGTCTGGCAGTTGTCCCACAACGCCTTGCGTGCCAGGATATCGAGTTGCGAACCTCGGGTGCCTTCGGGATAGATGGCCGTTGCAATGGCGATATGTCCTTTCAGCACATTGGTATAATCCTCCTTCATCTGTCTGGTGAGCTTGCCCACGGCCACCGTGCGGGTGATATCGGTTGTACCGTCCATATACTGCCCGCCTGAATCGATCAACAGCAGACCTTCGGGCTTGACCTTCAGACAGGTGTCGGGATGAGCATGATAGTGGATAACTGCTCCGTTGCCGGCATATCCGGCAATGGTGGAGAAGCTTTCACCTACGAACAGCTCCTGCTGCGAACGGAATTCACGCAGTTTCTCCTCTACCGTCACCTCCGTTACAACACCTTCTGCCACCGCCTTCTCGAGCCACATGAAAAACTTCACCAGGGCTACCCCATCCTTGATCATGGCGTTGCGGAAACCGTCGAGTTCGGTCCCGTTCTTGACAGCCTTCATCAGATCTACTGGTGAAGGAACGTCAACGATCCGGCACGATGCCGGAATGGTCTGGTACAACTTGTAATTGATCTTGCTGCCGGTAATGCAGATGGTGCTCTTTTCCGGAAGATTGGCCACATAGTTGAAAACCTGTCCGTAATCATCGATCTTCACGCCTTGCTTCAACAGTGCACTTTTTGTAAAGTGATCCAGTTTAGCTTCATCCACAAAAAGGACGCTCTCCTTTTTCGAGACATAGCCGTATGCTACCGCTACCGGGTTATAATCGACATCACTGCCTCGCATGTTGAAAATCCAGGCCAGGGCATCCAGCGAGACAACTATCAATCCGTCGGCATCCAGCCGATCGAGCTCGCCAAGGATCCTTTCGATCTTGCTTTTGGTAGATTCCCCGGTGATCTCATCCGACAGGAGAAAAATCTTGTTCGCCGCTATTTCGGGGCGATCTTTCCATATAGCAGCAAACGGATCCAGCGTGGTCTCGAGCCGTATTCCCCTGGCATCCAGCACACTTTTCAGGGATTTGGCATCGGAAGCGGCATAGACCAGTCCGTCAATTCCCACGGTACCTCCGCTACCCACCTGTTCAACAACCCAGTCAGTCATGTCTGGTGTCCCAGGCTGCCCCATCTTGAAGAGATCAAAACCGGAACCTTCCAGTTCAGCTTCAGCCTGAAGGAAATATCTGGAATCTGTCCAGACCCCTGCCCTCTTCCTGGTTACGACGGCGGTTCCTGCAGAACCGGTAAATCCGCTTATCCATTTGCGCGACTCCCACTTTTTAGGTGGATACTCACTCAGGTGCGCATCAGTGCTGGGGACAATGAATGCATCCAGCTTTGCTGTCTCCATAAAAGCCCTTATGGCTGCTAATCTTTCGGGAACGGTTGTCTTGCTCATGATAGCTCTTTTTTTGTTTTATAAACCGCAAATTTAACAAATTGTTCTTACATTTGACACCATTAACAAAACGAATCCTTTATGCAAATCACCATCAAACTTAAAAAGATGCGTTTTTACGCTTACCACGGTCTGCTCCCGCAAGAGAGAATTACCGGCAACAATTTTGTTGTGGAGATAATCTTTACGGCAGATGTTGCCCGCTCCCTGGAGAGCGACAACGTGGACGACACCATCAACTATGCTGCCGTCTACAACCTGGTAAAGGCTGAAATGGCCAAGCCAAGCCGGTTGCTGGAACATGTTGCCGGGCGGATATTTTCCAAAATAAAAGCCAGTTTTCCTGAAATCACCTCGCTCAAGGTGGCCCTTGCAAAACTCAATCCCCCTGTAGGCGGCGAGGTGGATGCCTCCGAGGTGATCATTACGGACAACGGGCACCCGCAGTTGTAAAAAACCATAAATCCTCCTTCCAAAATCTCAAATCCTGAATGATTTATTATCTTTGCAGAAATTTTCGATAAGCGATGAGCGATGAGACGAGACAACCCGGATTGCCTGACAAGCAGTTGGTGTTACGTACCGACAACCTGGTAAAGAAATACGGTAAAAGGACAGTGGTAAGCCACGTTTCCATCCATCTGGAACAGGGTGAGATTGTCGGTTTGCTGGGCCCTAATGGTGCAGGAAAGACCACCACCTTTTATATGACCGTGGGACTGATTGTGCCCAATGAGGGGAGCATCTACCTGGGCGATCAGGATATAACCCGCTTTCCGGTCTACAAGCGGGCACAGCACGGCATCGGCTACCTGGCACAGGAGGCATCCATTTTCCGGAAGATGTCGGTGGAGGACAATATCAAGTCGGTATTGGAATTTACCGACAAGACTCCCGACGAGCGAAAGAAGAAACTGGAGGAGCTTATCGCCGAGTTCGGACTGGAAAAAGTGCGGAAAAACCAGGGGGACCGGCTCTCGGGGGGTGAACGTCGAAGGGCCGAAATCGCCCGCTGCCTGGCGATCGACCCCAAGTTCATCATGCTGGACGAACCCTTTGCAGGAGTTGATCCGATTGCCGTACAGGATATCCAGTCGATTGTAGCACAACTGAAATATAGAAATATCGGCATCCTGATTACCGACCACAATGTGGACGAAACGTTAAGCATCACCGACAGGGCCTACCTGCTCTTCGAGGGGAGGGTGTTGTTCCAGGGAACGGCTGAAGAGCTGGCCGACAATCCAGTGGTGAGGGAGAAGTACCTGGGTCGCGATTTTGAGTTGCGTCGTAAAAAATTTGAACTGTCGGTATGAGCAGGCTCCTTGCCATAGATTACGGAAAGAAGCGCACGGGCATTGCGGTGAGCGACCCGTTACAACTTATTGCCAATGGCTTGACAACAGTGAGTACAGCCGGACTCTTCGATTTTCTGCACAACTATTTTCAGAAGGAGAAGGTTGAACGGGTAATCATTGGCCTGCCCCGCCAAATGAACTACGAAGCTTCGGAGACCCTTCCGGAGATCGAACGGATTGCCGACCGGCTAAGAAAGCGCTATCCGGAGATCGAAGTGATCTGCTACGACGAACGGTTCACCTCAAAGATGGCTCAACAAAGCATGATAGAGGGTGGAGTGAAACGGAAAGACCGGAGGAACAAGGCGTTGATCGACGAGATCAGCGCCACCATCATCTTGCAGGGATATATGGAGAGCCGGGCATATAATGAAGAGAAAGAGAGAAGAATAAACCCATAAGTTCTGACAATGATATTACCCATATACATCTACGGACAACCCGTATTGAGAAAGGTGGCCAAGCCGATTGACACCGCAAACTATCCTAACCTGAAGGAGCTGATCGAGAACATGTACGAAACGATGTACAATGCCGATGGTATTGGACTGGCAGGTCCCCAGGTAGGCCTGGAAGACCGTATTTTCGTAGTCGACCTCGAACCGCTTGCAGACAGTGAACACCCTGAGTTCAAGGGATTCAAGAAGGTCTTCATCAACGCTGAAATCACCGAAAGAAGCGGTCAGCTCGAGTTGGTGGAGGAGGGATGCCTGAGCATACCGGGCATTCACGAGAAGGTGCCGCGCGAAGAGCGGATTCGCATAAAGTATCTCGATGAAGAGCTGCAGCCGCACGACGAAGTGTATACCGGCTTTATGGCCCGAGTCATCCAGCACGAATACGATCACCTCGACGGCATCATGTTCACCGACCGGATCTCACCGATGCGGAAAAGGATGGTGAAAAGCAAACTGGCCAATATGGAGAAGGGAAAGGTCAGTTGCCACTACCGGGTGAAGACGGTTTGACAACGCTACCTTTTCAACAGGCTGGCCGCCTCCTTGTCGAGAAACCAGATCAGATTGCCTGAAACCGGTTTCACCCGGGCTGCGGGGTATCTCTCTTTTACCTCCTTTCTACTCTCGACAATCTCCCTTACCTTTTCGGCCTTGGCCGAACCGGTTACCAGAAATGCCACACGCTGGGCGTGGTTGATCACCCTTCCCGACAGGCTTATCCGCTTTTGACCACTTTCGGGGTGCCTCCCCACAACACAGTAGCTGCTGTCGTTCCACAATTTTATCTCGTGCGGGAAGATCGATGCAGTATGGCCATCATCACCCAGCCCCAGGATGATCAGGTCGAACGAGGGAACTCCATCCACCATCTCTACCTCCATCCCCAGCAGCGTTGAATACCTTTCCGCCTCGGCAGCAGGATCATTCTCACCCTTGATGCGAAAAATATTCCTCTCCGGGATAGCCACACGATCGAGCAGATACTCCCTGGTCATCCTGTAATTGCTCTGCTCATCGGTGGGCGGAACGCAACGTTCATCTCCCCAAAAGAGGAAGAGACTCTTCCAGTCGATATCCTCCCCATGATACCGGGCCCAGTAATCAAACAGCGATTTCGGGGTAGATCCTCCCGACAATGCCACCGTCACTCTCTTCCGGTCCTTGAGGATCCCCTTCAGGTACTCCGTGAACGAACGGTTCAACTCCTCCCTTGTGGCAAATATTTCCAGTTGCATCGATTCAGATATTTACATTCAACAAATCCTATTCAGTTTCACAACTCACAGTAGATTCCGTCGTCCGACAGATTCTTGCAGGGGTAGCGCCAGGTCCCTGCCCCCTCGATCAGCTGGTCCGCACTCTCAGGTCCCCATGAACCGGAAGGATATCCGTAGAGGGGCGCATTGGGATCGCTGTTCCAATAGTCGAGGATAGGCTGCACAAATCTCCAGGTCAACTCTGCACCCTCTCCCGACATGTAAAGGGTATTGTCTCCGGTCATACAGTCCAGGATTAGCCGCTCGTATGCTTCGGGAATATAGTGATCCTTCAGATCGGAGTAATGGAAATCGACATTTACCGATCTCACCTCATAGCCGTTACCCGGCACCTTCATGCCGGTTTTCAGCAGGATTCCCTCATCGGGTTGAATTCGCATGATCAACTGGTTTCCGGCTTCAACGGCACCGTCTACCGACTTGAACAGTTGTGTTGGCGACGGCCTGAAATGGATAACAATCTCCGAAACCCTTGTCGGCAGCCGCTTCCCTGTTCTGATATAAAAGGGTACACCGCTCCAGCGCCAGTTGTCGATAAAGAACTTCATCGCAAAATAGGTCTCGGTGCGCGAATCCTTGTCTACACCCTCCTCATCGCGGTAACCGGCAAGGAATTTCCCCTTCACATGCGATTCGGTGTATTGCCCCCGGATAATGTTGTTGCGCAGATCCTCATCGCTTAGCGGACGCAACGAACGGAACACTTTCAGTTTCTCGTGGCGAATCTCTTCCGCTGTCACCTTTGCCGGCGGCTCCATGGCTACCAGCGATGCCACCTGAAGCAGGTGGTTCTGAACCATGTCGCGCATCGCCCCGGAGGTGTCGTAGTAACCTCCCCTACCCTCCACGCCAATACTTTCGGCAGCCGTGATCTCCACATGCTGGATATAGTTCCGGTTCCACAACGGTTCGAAGATTCCGTTTGAAAAACGGGTCACCAGCAGATTCTGGACAGTCTCCTTTCCCAGATAGTGATCGATGCGGTAGATCTGCTCCTCGCTGAAAAAATCGGTCAGCGACCTGTTCAACTCCATCGCCGATTCCAGGTCGTGTCCGAAAGGCTTTTCAATTATGATGCGGCGGAACCCCTTTTGCTGCAAGGTGAGCCCCTGTCCGTAGAGGTACTTGGGAATGATCGGGTAGAGCTGAGGCGGTGTGGAGAGATAGAAGATGTAGTTATGGTGGAGATCCAGCTTCCTGTTCAACTCCTTCAGCCTGTTTTTCACCAGTTCATAATCCTCGCTCTTCTGCGTGTCTATACTGAGATAAAAGAGCCTCTTCAGGAAGCTGTTTATCCTCTCTGCAGCTGCATTTTTAAAGTGGGAAAACTGCTTGATCCCCTCTTTCATCTTTCTCCGGAACTCGGCGTCGGTATATTTTGAACGGCTGACACCCAGCACGGCATACCCTTCGGGCAAGGAATCGTTCATATAGAGATCGAACACCGAAGGGACCAGCTTCCGGTAGGTAAGATCGCCTGAGGCACCAAATATCACCAGTGCCTGATTATCTATTTTTTTCATTGAAAAGAGTGTTTGCTACTGTGAGTAAACAAACAACCGGCTGAAAAGTTGCCTTTGTCGAGGCCCGACTCGCTACTTTCTCTTGTTGAAAAGCCACTCCATGAAATCCTTTTCATTGAATGCCGGCGTCCAGCTGTCGTGATTCACACCCGGGTACTCAATGTACTCCACGTTTACCCCGTTCCGTTTCAACACCTTGTAGGCTTCGCGGGAAAAGGCAACGGGGACAACGGTATCGGCATCGCCATGAAAAATACGCAGGTGCGTTTTGATGTCGACCCTCTCCAGCCGTCCGGTGTCCACTCCTCCGCAGATGGGGATTGCAGCGGCAAAAAGATCGGGGTAGCGGCATAGCATGTCGAATGTACCCATTCCTCCCATCGAAAGTCCGGCTATGTAGATCCGGTTCCGGTCCACCGGATAGTTCGCCAGCGCCTCGTCGAGCACCTCCTTTACCATCTTCAATGTCTTCGACATCGGCGGATCCGACGGAGTTGTTCCGGTTGCACCGGGTCGTCTGATTGGTGCCCAGAAGTCATTGGCAGGACATTGGGGGAAGATCACGAAAGCGGGATACTTCTCCCGGTTTACCGGATTGGTAAACATGTTTCCACCATGTCGAAGCTGGGCCTCATTGTCGTTGCCACGTTCACCCGCACCGTGGAGAAAAAGCACCAATGGATACTTCTTGCCCGGCATCACCGTTTCCGGAGTCAATTCCCTGTATAACAGCGTATCGTTATCACTGGAGAGATAGATCTTCTTCTGATACGCCTCCTGTTGTGCAAATGTGGCCAAAGTGGCCAGCGTCATTGTAAAAATCAGCAGTAACTGTCTCATATGGTTCAATTTTAAAACAAACGTTGCAATGCAATCCGGTCCCTTATGGTAATTTTACGTTGCTCCACACCGATTAACCCTTCGCTGGCCATCTGCATCATCACGTTGACCAGCGCGGGACGTGAAACACCAAATAGCCGTGACAACTCCTCCTTCGAGATCCTCAAATGGAATACCGGTTCACCCTTCGACTCCTTCAGAAGGTAATATCCCAATTTGGCCCGTATCGTCCGCAAGGTGGAGAGCCTCAATTTTTCCGACAGAAAAGCCACCTTGTTAGAGATGTAAGTCAGAAATGCTTTCATGAAATCTGGATACTTGCCCATCAGGAAGAGGACATTCTCCTTGGGGATCAACAACACCACACAATTGGTCTTTGCCTGTGCGGTAACCGGTGAGAGGTTATCGGTTGCAAAGAGGAATCCGGTTGCCAGGGGATTGGGAGCGCTGATCAGCTCCACTTTGACAAACTCCCCTTTTTCATCCGACATCACCGTCTCCACTTCTCCCTCTACAACAATGTAGAGCATCTCATAGACCGCTCCCTGTGTAACCAGCAGATCTCCTTTACCGTACCGCCTGACGCTGTAGCGGAGATCCTGCAGGAAATCCGTTCTCTCGTCCGCCGGAATAGAGCTGCACAACGGACATTGAAAAATGGAGGAGAAGGTACTGGCACGGGCAGGATGCTTCATACTGTTCTTAGCTTTGGGTCTTTACCCGACAAATATACCCATTTTTCACAATCCGTAATATATATTACACTCTTTTACAATTAAATTTATTTCTTTTCAGTACTGACCGACTAAAAAATGAAGAAAATATAGGGACTTAACCGAAGTCTCGTCCCTAAGTTGTAAATTTGGATTGTCAAAAACTAAATTTCCAACCATGGGCAAAGTTAGCGAAAATAAATTTGTCGGTCAGCCGATCTTAAGACAAATAGTGAATATTCTCCCGAGGGAAAAGTTCGATGAGCTGGTAATAAGGCTCGGCAGTGATAAATATTACAAGGCGTTTTTTTCCTGGGATCAATTGATCGTGATGCTCTTTGGCATTTTTTCCCGTTGCGACTCGATGGGTGAAGTCTGTGACGGCATGCGTGCCTTGGGTGGCAAGTTGAATTACCTGGGCATGGAGAGTTCGCCTGCAAAAAGCACTGCCGGAGATGCATTGCGTGACAGGGACGAGGAGCTGTTCCGTCTGTTCTACTTTGCACTGATCGCCCATTTTTCCCCGCTTTTGTCGGTCAGCCGCAAAAAAAGGGCCGTAAGCAGGGTGTCAGTTTCGAGGAGTTCTATGCCTTTGATTCGAGTACGGTGACGCTGTTTTCCGACGTGATGAAAGGCGTGGGCCGGAACCCTAAAGGCGACGGGAAAAAGAAAGGCGGCCTGAAAGTCCACATGCTGACCGACGTCCATGCTGACACGCCGCGATTCGTGAAGATAAGCGAGGCGAAAATGCACGACAAGAACTTCTTGCAATACCTGAATTTAAGTGAAGGCAGCATGGTGGTCTTCGACAAGGCATACAATTACTACCTGCAGTTCGCCAAATGGACGCGACAAGGCGTGAATTTCGTTTGTCGGCTGAAAGACAATGCAAGGTACGAGGTTCAGGAAGTCCTTCACGAGAAGAAGCTGGAAAAAGGGGAACATGCCGTTTACAAGGTGGAACATATCCACGTTCAATATATCGAGAAGGTCGAGACGGGGACCGAAGGCAAGAAAAAAAGGAAGAAAGTCAGACAGACGAGGACATTATGCCTTCGTTTAGTTTGGTACAGGGATGAACAGGGGCGTAAATACAAGTTCATCACCAATAATTGGGAAATAACAGACGAGGAAGTTGCCTTGATTTATAAAAATAGGTGGTCTATCGAAACGGGATTCAAAAAATTGAAGCAAAACTTCCAACTCACCTATTTTTATTCCGACACTGAAAACGGGATAAAGACCCAAGTATGGTGTACCCTGATCGCGTATTTGCTTTTACAGGTGATTCAGACCAAGTCGGAAAGCGAAAAGGCGTTTTCAACCATAGCCGCGTTGTTGAGGATGCATTTGATAAGCCATCTGGATTTGACGTGGGTGGTGACCGAAGGCAGGCGCACTTATCCCAGACGACTGAAAAGTCGCAATAAAAGTCCCACGGCCGCCCAATTATCACTGTTTTGAGGGGGGGGGGCACTTTTTGGAAATGAAAGACAGGATCTTTAATGGTTTACTTGTCAGGTATTTAAAAATAAGAACGGTACCATCCAATATTTTGTGTAAACGTCAAACTACAGGATTTAAGAGTTTTATACTTGAATCCTGTTTTCAAATATAGTTATAAACTGGTTAAAAATCAACCCCCAGTTCCAAATTGGCTGTGTCCATTTTTTTTCTATTTCAGAAACAGCCAAATATACAGCCTTTTTCAAAGCATCATCGTTTGGAAACGAAAGCTTGTTTTTGGTGTATTTTCTAATTTTCCCATTCAGATTTTCTATCAGATTGGTCGTGTAGATAATCTTTCTGATTTCAACAGGAAAGTCAAAAAAGGCCGTCAGTTCATCCCAATTTCTCCGCCATGAACGAATGGCATAAGGGTACTTTCCACCCCATTTCTGTTCAAAAGCATCCAGTTCCAGTGCAGCTGACTCTTTGGTGGGAGCGTTGTAAATATTCTTCAAATCAGATGAAAACTCTTTTTTCTCTTTCCAGACAACGTACCTGCAAGAGTTGCGTATTTGATGTACAACACAGATTTGAGTGGTTGCATCAGGGAAAACCGCTTTTATTGAGTCTGTGAATCCGTTCAAATTATCAGTTACGGTAATCAGAATATCATTTACTCCACGAGCTTTCAAGTCGGTTAAAACACCTGTCCAATACGATGCACTTTCATTCTTGCCAACCCACATGCCCAGCACTTCCTTGATGCCTTCCTTATTCAAGCCTACACATAAATAAACCGTTTTATTGACCACTTTACCCTGGTCTCTGACTTTAAAGACAATGCCATCCATCCAGACTATAAGATACTGATTCTCCAGCGGGCGATTCTGCCATTCTATCGCTGCTTGAGTTACTTTATTGGTTATAATGGATATGGCTGAAGTGGAAAGTGTTATGCCGTAAATCTCTTTCATCTCTTCTTCAATATCCGACACACTCATTCCTTTGGCGTAAAGGGATATGACCAGTTTCTCGATGGATAAACCTCGGCTCTGATGCTTGGGGACAACAGTTGGTTCAAACTCTCCCTGACGGTCACGAGGCACATCTATGACGGATTCGCCATAATGTGTCTGTATTTTCTTGGGATACTTGCCGTTACGGGAATTGCCGCTGTTGTTGCCTTCCGGGGAATGTTTCTCGTAGCCTAAATAGTCGAGCCTTAAAAAGCCCATTTTTCTCTGGTTTGTAAAATTTCACCTCCCCTGATGGGGTGAAGTTGCCTGTTCAGGAACACAATTATCTTTTCAAGGAAGAGCCAAAAAGATGACTTCCACTTGTTCATCATCCTTTTGAAGTTGAATCCGGCAGCTGCGAGCATAACATTGATCTCATCCCCGGTGATTCCCTTGTAGTAATTGCAGGAGAGACGGTGATCTTCTTTCAGGTGTCCGATTACAGGCTCAATACCTGCCCGCTTGCGGAAGTACTTTCTCTCTTTATTCTTCCTATAGGTGCTTAGAGCCTTTGAAAAGGATTTGGGGATGTGGATGAGTGTATCCCTGACTTTACTTCTTCCCCGGTACCCCCTGTCGCAGATACCGTTTCGGGGTTTTCTTTCCGTCAACTTCTCCACTTGCTCGATAGCCTTGTCTAGCGTGTGCCCGTCAAATTCATTTCTAAAACTCAGTGCTCCAACAATTACACCGCTACCGGTTCGTGTGATGGATACCTTGTTTCCAAACTCGTACAGTTTATGCTCTTTCCCCTTGCTGATGCATTGCACATCCACCTCGTGCAGTGAATAAACCTTGTTCTTGTCTTTCTTCTTCTGGGCCAGTACCCGCTTGTACAGGTCCAGTTCATTCCGGTAACCATCAACCATGGTACCCAGCTTCCTTTCCACATCGCGTACCAGCCGTCCGGCTATGGTTCTCACTTTCTTATCCGCTTTCCTGGCTTTACCGTATCCCGTCGGCTATGAGCGTGTTGCAGGAATGGGTAAAAATTAGCATATCCCTCTCCGGTCCACCTCCTATGGTTATTCTCTGTTTCAACCGGCACATTGAATCAATGGCGGTATGACAATATTGTATTCGATCGTTGATCGGGGGTATCGTGCATGTAAGGATCCGTCTTATCCAAGGATATTCTCTTTCCAATTGTGTGGGAGCAGCTCTTCCAGTTTATTCGCGTGATAATCGGGTATTCTGTTGAGGACATCAGTCATCCATCGCGTTGGATTCACGCCGGCTTCGCGACAACAGGCGAAGAAAGAATACATCATCGCGTTACGCTCGGCTCCCTCGTGGCTCCCGCAGAATAAATAGTTACGGCGTCCCAGGGCAAGTTTCCGGATTTTATTTTCAATCTCGTTATTGTCTATCTCGAATTTGCCGTCCGTCATCGTCCTTTCCAACCTGTCCCAAATTTTCAGAGTGTAGGCAACCGCGATTCCTATGGGAGATTTAGGCAAGACTTGCCCCCGCTGGTCTTCCAGCCATCGTTTCAGCTCTTCCATCACCGGTATTGATTGTTGTTCGCGCAGCCGGTGCCGTTCCTCGAATGGCATCTTTTCTTCGCGTGCCCGTTTCTCTACCCGGTAGAGTTTCGCGAACAAGTCAAGGGCTTGACGCGATCTCGATGGCGAGTTCTCCTTGGCGTGTTCAAATTTTCGCCGGCTATGGGCCATGCATGCCAAAAGTGTGATGTGCTCCGCGTCCTTATACTGGTCATACCCCGCGTACGCGTCAGTTTGGAGCGCGCCGCGGTACCCGTCAAGAAATCCGGCGGCGACATCCCCCGAGCGGGATTTTCCGTACCTGAAGCACGCCATGCCTTCCACGGGGGCATGAAACACCCACATGTACCCCTTGTGCGTGGCACCGGGCTTATCCGAGGTAAGAACAGGTATCGGGGACTCGTCCACCTGAAGGTAGTCGCGTTTCATTATTTCATGGATCAGTGTATCGTGTAACGGCTCAAGCAAGCGGCAGACGGCGGCGTACCAGCCCTTGAGCGTCGACTCGGCAACCGGTATCTTTTGCCGCTTGAATATCTCGGCCTGGCGATAGAACGGGAGGTGGTCGATGAATTTGCTCGCGCAGATATGGGAGAGAATGCCCGCCCCGGCATTTCCTTTCACGATGGGCAACGAGGGCATGGGGGCTACAGTAACGCAGCCTTCACCTTCCGTGCCCGGCACCACGTACTTGGGACGGATAATAACCCGCACGTAAACGTCGGCGGGCTTGTACTCCAGCAGCTCGGTGACAGACTCCCCTATCTTGACGGCTCCATCGGGGATAAGGTCAGGTTCAATCACCTCCTCTTCCCGTCGCAGGTGCTCGGGAAGACGGCTCCGGACAGGCTTTTCGCGTGTCTTTTCGCGTTCGTAAGTGATGGTTTCCTTGTTCGCTTCCGCTTTTGGCTGAATATCGCGAAGTGAATCCCGCGTGCCGGCAAAGAGGTCCAATTGCCCGTCATCGGTTTTTTCCGACCTGAAGCGTTCACTTCTCACACCGTAAAGCATCCGTTTTAGCTCGGAGAGTTGAAACCTCAGGTATTCGCAATCGGACTTGATGGACAGCAATTCGTTATATTCCCCGCGGGAAATAACAACCTGGTCATTCAATTCCGTATTGCTTGTTTTCATGGTGTAAAGATACAACTTATCAATGAGATGAACAAGCACGAAAGTCTTTATTCACGCGGTTTTTGGAGCAATATTGAATCTTTTCCGGCGGGTGGTTTTTTCCATGGAAATACCCTCGACCATCATGACCAAATCGCGCCAAAGAATACTGCATCCCTTGCCGGAAGAATGGACGCGGGGAAGGGAAAAGCGGCCGCTTTCCAGGCGCTTGTGGTACAGCACGAGCCCGCCCCGTTCCCAATGGAGCAGCTTGATGGTCGTCCTGGACCTGTTGACAAAGATGAACACTTCCCCGCCTAACGGGTCGCGTCCCAATTCCGATGAGACAAGCCCGCATAAACTGTCAAATCCTTTACGCAGGTCGGTGGGTGAGAGGCAGAGGTAAAAACGCTGGGATTCGTTAAGTGAGAACATCGTCCGGGAAATTAAAAAGTGAGCAGTTCCCCGAGTAGCGTGATGTCGGTTACCCCCTCGTCCACGCGAAGAGTTACCCCGCCGGGATAGGCGATCTCGAACCGGGGCATCCGCCGGGAGGACGGCTTGCCGATAACAGTTACCGGCTGCAAGAGGGATGGCTCCTTTGCAGGGGGTGTTTTTGAGGCTTCATGTTCCGGATGGACTTCAAGATACAATTTTCTCCATTTGTAAAACTGCCATTCACTCATGTTTTTGGACCGGTAAAAATCCGTGGCCCGCTGACCACTTTGAAAGTACTCTTCGATCAGGGAAAACGCTTCGTGTTGAGTAAAACGACGATTCATTTTGTTAGTGTTCATCTTTTTTTGACAAAGATCACGGTTTAATCGAAGCAATCCAATACGCCTATGACCGACGGCTTACGCTTTACCCTTGTTTCGTGGGTGATTTCGGAAGCGCTGATCGTAGGAAAGATCTTTCAGGATTCGCCTGTAACTCTGGCGCAAATCCAAACTGTTCCTGTCTGCTATCTTCCAGCACCTCTTGATAATCTTCTTTGCCAGTTTGTCATCCGTGGGGAAGATGATATTTTTCTCCTGGACAGTGGTGTCGATGTAAACGTCCTTGTCGTTCGAGTCTTTACCATTGATACGGATGCTCTCCCTTAAGATCAGCTCAATACCCTCTTTGCCGATGCGGTGACGGAAATGAACCAACTCAGACGCTTCACAAGGAACACGAGGTTGGAATTCCTGTTCACCACAAAAATACTGGTAGTAATTGTTTTCACTCCATTGTTCCACCACGCTTTCATCCGAGAGATCTCGGATGTGTTTCAGGATCAATAATCCCACCATCAGGCGAATGGGCTTCGCCGGACGTCCGTTATCGGGACAATACAGGGGTGAGAACTCTCTTTCAAACATCTCCCAATCAATTTTATTGGCCAGAATGAATAGCGGGTGCTTATGATTCAATGTGCTTTCCAGTGAAAAGAACAATGAGTGTTGTGAACGGTCTTGTTGTTTTGCCAGCATGATTTTCTGCAAGATTTATATCTCAAATTTACGAAAACTTGCAGATATAACCAAGGAAAATATCTATTATTTTACTGTATCATAGACGATTGAATACTTTTTAAGGGCTGACTAAATAAGCTTCCATCTCGCCTTCCAGCATTTGTTCCAATACCCGAGTGTGCAAGTCGGTTAAAAACTTGCTCACGTCTTCTTCCGTCTTAAATTGAGACAGAAACTCTTTGTTTAATAACGTGAGTTCGGGATAACATATTATCCCCAAATGGTTAATTGACTTGACTTTTCCACTTCAAATTTGATTGAAGGCTTTTTGGGAAAGAAACAATATGCCACCAATGCAGCAATTATGTTCATGATGAAATTATGTGTGGAACGATGCCTTGAATGTTCTATCTGGCAGATATTCTTCAGTTCATCATTGATGGACTCAATTACAGATCTTTTGCGTAAGAGAATCTTGTCGCGGAATGACATCAGGGAATTTTTCATATTTGAGCGTATACCGGTCACTAAATGAACTCCCTGGTCAAACAGCATCTCGAAGAGCTTTGTGCTGATGTAACCCTTGTCTGCATATAGTTTACCGAAAAGATCTTTGGTAAGAACATTGATTACGTCAGGGTTTCTATCGTCGACATTGCCTTTTGTGAGAGAGAAATTCAGCAATTCACCCTTTTCATTACAGACCAGATGAAGCTTGAATCCAAAAAACCAGCCCATCGTACTTTTCCCTCTTTGTGCCAGATCCCTGAATACTTTATTCGAGTGGATACGCTTGTTATGACATACTTTGATTGGAGTGCTATCCACATATGTAATGCCTGTGCATTCACCAAATCCAAAGAGTTTGAGCAACAGCATGAAAGGTACAATCACCCTGGGTTGCAACTCGACAAAACGGTTGTAGGAAACGGCATTTGGAAAATAGCTCTTCATGTGCTTGCAAATATAAAACAGGTAATAATTCTTGAAATTATGAAAGGTTCCACAGTGGAAGCAGACCATCACGGCAATAATCTCGCTCTGGGACATTTGCGTTTTCCTGTTTCTCCTTTTCGTTGTGTCACCTGCTTGAAGTTGGTGATTCCGGATTTCATTCTCATATTCTGCACAAAAATCGTCGGCAATACAAAATATTTCAATAACTTTGTCTGTTGTGATCATAGGGCTGATGTTTGTTATTTGTTTGATTAACAGCTATAAATATACAAATAATCTCCCTATATCACAACTTTTTTTATGCTTTTCTTATCCCGAACTCACGTTAATAACTCTTTGGGAATGTCCATAAAATTAAATGTTTACAAAATTAATCGTTTTTATATTAATCGCTAATCTTGTTTTTTCTTTTCGAATCCCCTCACACAAATTATAGAGGGGTTGGAAAAGAAAAAACTACAAGAATGTCTTCCTGTAGTTTTCATTTACACAATCTTATGGACAGTGTCATAAGAACCGATTGATTTTGATATTAGTCGGTTGATACTGATAACTTATTGTTTTCTCATAATTGTTTTCTCAAAATAAACATACCGCTTCCAATAGAAGGTAATCTAAAAATTACCTTATTGTTAACTACCGATGCATTTATTTGTCCTTGGATTCTGTCATGAATGGTATATCCTTTGGGTAATGTTATTTCAATTTCATTTTCTGAGTAATATGGATTTGCAAATAATAATATCAAATCATCATTGTATTCAAATCCACAAATTTTAATACTATCATTTTCAATGTAATCAAGCTGATTGTATCTTTTCCCATTTAGTATTACTTCCGTTAATGGTAGAATTTCATTTGGAAGTTTCTTTACTTCATCCCATCTTCTATGAAATAATCCTAAATTCTTTTTATCACGAGGATAACTTTCATAAAATAGGTCATAATATGAATAAAACAGAATCCCTTTCGCACCAGCTATAAGTGCCTGGAAAACCTGATTCCTTATTTCATCCAATGAAGGGAAATGTGATTCCCTATCGCTGTAATACACTGCCCAATCCATTGTTTGTAATACTGACCATACGCCTCTCGAATTATGCATGGCCTTTTCAGAAGCCTCCGTTCGAATAGAGGTTAAAAGTAAATTAGCACGCCCAACCGGATAAGGATCAGTTGCAATTATATCTGTTGAGTAATAGTATTTTTCTAATAGTGAAAAGCCATCATAATCATGTACTTGAAAAGCAGGGTGATTTTGATCATCCTGCTTAATTATATCGTATAGGACATTTATTTTTGGTAACCATTCAGGCTTAAGTTCATCGACAGTGTACCAGGCAAGTAAGGCCGGCTTATTTTTTAAATCGTTAATAAATTTACTTGCTGCGCTATTTGGTTCTTTAATATATTGTGTTTTTCCTTCATACATGTCTTTTAATGAATAAATCACATTTAGACCATGTTTGTATGCGGTATCCAAATATTCGGCAGCATTTAAACTATAGCCATAATCGTAAGACAAGATCGTGTTGTATCCAGCTTCTTTAATACGTTTCATATCCTCCTCATTTCCACCTTTAATATAAAAGCCTAAAGGAAATATTTTTTCGTTATTTTTTATTGTGTAACCCTCTTTGTCAATATAGACTGACGGCATTTTCTCTACAACCTCTATGTTGTGGGTTTGATTTAGTATAATTTCGTTTGAATCATTATAATAGTTCATATGCAAAACATATTTTCCAATTTTTAAATGTTTTGGATATGTGAATTGTAATTTATGTTCACCGGTTAAACTAGTTAATTTATATGTCTTGTTATATAAAACTTTGCCTTGGAGAGTACTCAATGTATAAGCAGCTTTATAGATAGTTTCTACAGGGTTATTGATGCGGACGAATGATGAGAACGATACATTAGCACCATCCGGGAGTAAACCTCTATAATTTGGATAAGTTAAAAAAGATTCTATTACGGGGCGTTTCTCTAGACGTAACTCGACCTCATCGAACCAAACTTTTCCAGTAACTCCTTTTCTCAATCCCAAACCTAAAACCATTTTTTTTGCGTTCGATGGTACTGTGTAAATAGCGCTATACTTCTTCCAATTAAAACCTCCAATATCTTTAGTTATTATATAAGAACCGGTTACAAATTTTTCATTTTCATCGAAAGTTTGCAAAAATAGCATCGCACCGTAATAATCTTGCTCAGCATCTTTAGCATCAAGGTTTTCAGCTTTAACCCATCCGCCGAAACTGTAGGTTTGACCTGGTTCAACTTCAAATTTCTGAGTAATAAACGGTGCATATGTGTTTCTATTTGGATTGTAATAATAAATACTTCTATTGCCCTTATAGACTTCAGACGAACTTAAAGAAGCGTATTTAGGAGGAATATTCCATTCTACTTCATCTAACTCAAATCCCCCATTTGTAAGTATATTATCACCAAAATTAAGTGTGCAGACATCTCCATCTTGAGCAAATGAAGTATAAGATATAAGACTAATAATAAGAATGGCGATTAACCTTGTCGATATATTTTTCATATGTAAATTAGTTGTTATATAAATATCTATTAATAAACGATTTAAATCATTTCAACATTTTGTATTTCTCCATTTTGACAAAACAAAAGACAGCACTCATCTTTAGGATAAATGCATCGGTTATCGGAAAGACAAACAGGCAAGAAGGGTTTAAAATTTCATATGCGTGCTCTTGGGCAACAACCTTGGGTGCTTACCTGTTGAGGTCAGTTTCATATTCGACTTGGACGCTTTGTCGCGCCGTGCGCCAGTAAAAATCGACCTTTGGCTCTTGTTTCCCGTTTATGTCAGGGGCGGTAGCTTTCAACTGCCGGAGGGGCTGACGGGATTGTGCGGGACAAGCTCGACGCAATATCCCATCTTTTCCAGCTCTGCCTTCAGATACCTTTTGCGCCTTGCTTCCACCCGGCTGTTCAAATAATCGGCTCCCAGTTCATCGTAAGGGACCTCGTCTTTCAAGACATGATACACCGATTTGAGGATGGAGTGTGCAACAGCCACAATGGCCCTTTTCTTGCCGCGTCGGGCTGCCAGGCGATGGTACCGGGCGTGGTAGAACGTGCCTTTTGTCCGCGACGCCGCCCATGCCGATTGGCTCAGGATGGATTTGGCCTGCTTGTTCCCGTGGGTGGTGCGTCCGTTTTTTTTTTTACCGGCACTCTCGTTGTTACCCGGTGAAACGCCCACCCAACTGCTTAGATGATTCTCATTGGGGAAGACATCCATATCCAGCCCGATCTCGGCGATAAGATCCTCCACGCTCTTGCGGTTCAATCCCGGGATCTCCCGCAGTCGTTCCAGGGCATTCTCATAAGGGGCAAGGGCATGTTTGATCTTTTCATCCAAATCCCGTATGAGAGACTCCAGGTGGTGGTTGTCCCCCCGGATAGTGCCCAGCAGGTAGATGTGGTGGTCGGTGATGTAACCGTTACAGGCTTCAAAAAGCTCCTCTTTGGTGGCTTCTATCTTTTTGTGGTATACCTCTTCAATATCGCCCATGGTAACTTCTTTCCCCTGACACAACTTGTCGATCAGTCTGGTTGCCGTTACTCCCGAGGTATCGCTTAACACGCTCGAAAGTTTCACATTGCAGTCTTCCAGGATGCGGATGATACGGTTCTTGTTCGAGGAGATATCCTGTACCAGTTTGCTCCGGTAACGCGTCAAATCCCGTAACTCCCGTTGTTCACGAGGGGGAATATAACTGGGTTTTAGCAAGCCGGCAAGCAATAACTTGCACAGCCACCTGCTGTCCTGCTTGTCCGTCTTATGCCCCGGGACGTTCTTCACGTGGCGGGCATTGACTATCCAGACCGTCAATCCCGAGGGCTCGAGGACATGATAGACAGGCTTCCAGTAGACTCCCGTACTCTCCATTACAACGTGGGTTACCCTGTTTTCCAATAACCAGTCTTTCAATTCTGTCAAAGAGCGCGTCACGGTCCCGAATTCACGGGTTTCCGTATTAAGTCCTTCGCCACTTATGGTGGCCACTAACATCTTCTTGTGGACATCAATCCCGCATCCCCGGGAGACGACCTGGTTGAATGACACTTGTGATTCCATAAATTATTCCGTTCAATGAGTACGGCAAATGTACGGAAATCCTCCATTTTCATTCCCTTGGATGTTTTAAATTCTCAACATGGATGTTTCATATTTTTGTTCACTGCTGCCCCGTTAAAATAGGAGATCTCTAAACAGATCGAGTTGTCCCTTATCAGACGAGATATTTAAATTTGGTTTATAAGATAATTCACGTATCGGTATATATTGCGAAGCATAACACACCATTCCGTAGTTGCATAGTGGCGTGACATTAGAATTTTTTATTTAGCTGGTTCTGCTGTCTTAAAAGGTTCAAAGGGGTTATAATAATATATGTCATCTTTTTCATATAAAACAAGATGTTTTTTTAAGCGGTCGTTAAAATCACTAATATTTTTTTTATTGTCACGAGTCCAGGTAGCTTCTGCTAATGCTGCTATTCTGGGAAATATCATGTAATCAAGTCGATTTTCAGTTGCAATACGTTCTGTCCACACATTTACCTGCATGCCCAGGATATTGCTATTGAGAGGGTAATTAACATCATAACCATAGGGATCGAAGTTGTAAATTTTATCATAGGAATTTACACGGGATCTATTTGCAGGAACACCGTGAACATGAAGGCTGTCTTGAGCGTAATCTAAATACATTGGAAGTCGGGGAGTCATCACGATCGGATATCCTTTATTTAATGATGTTTGTAATTGTTGTAATTTGTCTTGTCGCCAAAAATAAACAATCGTCTTATCAGGATTAAGGTTAAATTCTGCTATTTCGTCCCATGCGGCTAATCTGTTATTCATTTTGAATAGAGTGTCGGACATGCGTTGGAAAAAATAATTCTCTACTTCTGACATCTCTTTAAGCTTTTCCCTTTTCATTAGTGCCAGTATTGTCTCATCAGTATGCCATTTAGCATTCCCAAAGTGCACTTCATCTCCCCCCAGATGTATAATCTGCGAGGGAAACAAGGCGTCCACTTCTTTTAGAATATTAGTTAAGTAGGAGTAAACTTCTTCCTTGCCTGGGTGAAATGTGAAGTCAGGATGTTTTTGAGAACCGCCTCCACTGTACTCAGGATAAGCCCTGTTTGCTGCTGATGCGTGTCCTGGCATATCGATCTCGGGAATTATATCAATCTGTCTTTCCGAAGCATACTTCACAATTTCTTTTATTTCCTCCTGAGAATAATATTTTGCTGGAGTATGTGGATTGGTATGATTCCCAATACCTCCAACGTAGGCTAGTTTTGGGTATTGCAATATCTCTATTCTCCAACCGGGAGAATCAGTTAAATGCCAATGAAATTTATTCAATTTGTATAGCGCCATCCAATCGATTAACTGCTTTACTTTTTCTTTTCCGAAGAAATGGCGTGATTCATCGAGCATTAGTCCACGCCATTCATATGCCGGTGCGTCTTCTATGTTATAGCACTGGAGTTGCCATGTGCCATTAATAGGCTCCGTGAACCGAATAAGTTGTAAAAGCGTGATTATCCCGTTAAAGATTCCCTTTTTATGGCTGGCCTCTACTACTATCAGACCGGCATCCATACTGATGGAGTAGGATTCCTTTTCATTGGCTACAGGCTGTTTGGAATTCAGTTGGTTCAAGCGCAAGCTGATGGCAGATGCAGGTGCCTGTTCATAGTCACTTGTAAGCGTCAAAGGGAGGTTTTCATGTCTCAGTAATTCCTTTTGCAAATAGTATGCGACTTCATCCAACTCCATATCGTGTATAATAATAGTTGCCTTTGACAAGCTAAATTGCGCAGGGATAGTCTCATATCTCTGTGGACTCGGAATCAAAGGGATTTGTGCAACAGCACCAACAAAAATTAAGGACAGAAAAAGCAATAAAATTATTTTCTTCATAAATTCAATCTTTATCATTATTTTCTTTGTTATTAATAAAATTATTCTTACTAGTTTGAATATTATTCTGTTTAGCAAACTTGATGTATTGTTCCCAATCATAGGCGATGATATCATGCTTGCCTGTTCTGATATGGTAACTCACTATATCAATAAGTGGTGTGTCGGGTTGAGGCATAGAGGCTGCCGAGAGTCCCTGTATACCGTAGAGGTTATAAACCACCGATGCCTCTTTGGCCGATAGAAATTCACCTTTAGGATCTGCCCAGAGATCTTCTGTGGCACTGGCTATATAGAGAGGGCGTGGAGCGATCAGCGACAATACCATATGCTGATCCACAGGTAACATATCCTCCCTGTTGGAATATTTTTTGAAATTCCCGCAAAACCAATGAGGAAAAGCGGTGTTGATCACCTCAACCGTTTCACCGAAATTCCTTCTGGAGAGAGTAGATCCCATGGCTCCGGAATTGTTGGAGATGGCAGCGGCAAATCGCTGGTCAGTTGCTGCTGTCCAAAGGGTCACTTTTCCCAGCCGAGAGTGACCCACCAGGATCACTTTCTGATTGTCGATCTCTGCTTCTGTTTCCAGGTAATCCATCACACGCGACAATCCCCAGCTCCAGGCAGCGATGGTTCCCCATTCGTCGTTACAGGGCCGTTCCTGCCCCTTGGAATAGAACAGCGGATGAATACCGTCACTGAAATCATCCCTATCGGGATCAATATCCCCCCTGTATAATGTTACCACTCCGTAACCTGCCCCGATAATCTGCTCCAACGGCCATCTTCTCTTCATGGAGCCGCGTGATTGTTCATCAGCGCGATTTGTCAATATGTGAAGGTCTTTATTGATCGGCATCCATGAGGTGGGAATGATCACATTTGGGTCATCCGTGATGGTATGGTTCCCCCAGAAATTATATCCAAGGAAAATGGCCGATTTTTTTTTGCCGACAGGCAGGTATATCAGTAGGTCAGCGCTGAGTTCTTTCTTCCCTTTCACTAAAGTGAGGGTGACCTGCTTCCTTTTGGCCTTGCCGTTGAGTGCTGTTCCTTTTTTTTCTTTTACCGTTACAAACATGGTGTCCAACTCACCGGGTACCCTGCCATACAGATGATGGGTGCAACTGGCCAGAATTTCCGGTTTTCTGAAGATCTCCCAATCTTCCACGTTGTTGACCGTCGTTCCCCCGTGGGTTCTCAGTAAAGATGGTAGCGAGTAAGGACCTACGGCCGCTTCATCGTAGTTTACGTTCCACCGTTGTGCGTAGGTGGGGAACAAAAGCAGCAAAAGTGCGATTGTCAGTATAAATTGCTTTTGGAGGTTCATAAATTGCATTTTTGATTTCATATCTGTTTTTGTATGTTCAATCTTTAACTCTTGGCTGTACCTCCCGATTCAGTCAGAAAGTGAAGCACTTCGAAGTTTTTTAATCATCGGATATATATTACATCAATTTGATTACCTTTAATATAAATTGTTATAATAGTCTCTTTCATTATTCCGAACTCACATTCTTTTCATTAAAAAGAGGTATTTTTAACGTTTCTCCACCTTTTATAGCTGACTCATGTGCAATAATACCTGGTACAGTACATGCTAATGCTTCATAAATATCTATTTTAGGTTCTCTATCATTTAGAATCGAATCTATAAATTCATGGGTAATAAAACAATGAGATCCTCCATGACCACTGTCCATTCTGAGATTTTCTGGTAGCATTTCCGTTTTCCACCATAGGATTTGATCCTGCTTTTCAACAATATTTTTGTAGTTTTTAAAACCTCCATCATCTAATCCAATCTCATTTGAATTTTTAATAATTGTCATTTTGTTTTCTGAATCTTCAAAGTATAAACTCATTTTATCACCTTCCCAACAAGCAGTTTCAACATTTTTTAGCGCTCCTTTCCAATTGATAGTTACTGTAAGATTTGTATCGTTATTTGTTCTGAATAAAGCTTTCTCATTCCAAAAAGGATTATTGTAGCTATTATTCTTTAATTTGACACTATCATCTCCCCAACCCAAACAACTTACACTAACTAAACGCTCACCAGTTACACCTGTTAGAAAAGATATACAATGTGTGGGGTAATACATTGGCGGCAAGCCGTGTCTCCATGTTGGTTTACCATTTTCAAAAAAAAACTCTTCCATCCCTGGATGACTATATTCAGCTGTAGTGCTGAATATTTTACCAAATAATTTTTGATTATAAAATTTTCTTGCCGTTATAGTAATCTGTCGATAGAAACTTGTTTCAGCTAGCATATATTTCAATCCCGTTTTTTCAACCATAGATAGTACCTCAATGCAATCCTCTAGTTTTAAAGCAAGTGGTACAGCAGAAAGAACATGCTTTCCAGCTTTTAATGCCTTTATAACATGGTTTGCATGCATATGAGGTGGCGTTGCAATAAACACCGCATCTATTTCTTTATCTTTCAGCAATTCTTCTAATGATTCGTATGCACGATGACAATTATATACTTTCTGTAAATGCATTCTTCCATAAGCACTTAAATCACTAACAGCTTGTACAACGGAATTCGGATGAATATGAAACTGAAAACCAGCTCCAAACTGCGCACCGACAATTCCAATTCTTATTTTATTTTTTAAGATATGAGACATTTTCATTATAATTATTATTATCATACACTTTCAATTCAATAAAAATTGGATTTCTTTATTGAATCTGAGCACACATAAAATAAAGGTTAGTACTTCGCTTATATCAAATTCCCTTTTTTGCTCTCATGATTATCTCCCCGTCGGTGAAGTTTTGTCCGGGAATATAATCCCTGAGCGGCTGAATCCGTTCATGGATCATATCGAGGAACCAGCCGGGCTGCGGGAAGAAAAACTCTTCCAGTTCGTGTGCCGGTGTGATCCAGTTGCGGGAACCCAGCACACACACGGGGGCATCGAGATAATCGAATGCCAGCTGGCCGATGTTGGCTGCCAGATCATTCAGGAAGGAGCCACGGCTGGTAGCGTCACCGGCGACGATGATCTTCCCTGTTTTTTTCACTGAGGCAATTACTTTTTCATAGTTGAAGGGTACCAGCGAGCGTGCATCAATCACCTCGGCACTTATGCCGAAACGCTCTTCCAGTTCTTTTGCCGCCTTCAGGGCTGGATAGAGCGTATGTCCAATGGTCAGGAAAGTGACATCTTTCCCTACTTTCTTCACATCCGGTTCACCCAGCGGTATCTCATAGTATTCTGCGGGTACTCCTCCTTCGTGGAACTGTTCGCCGATATCGTAGATACGCTGGCTCTCGAAGAAGATCACCGGGTCGGTGCCCTGCAGGGCGGCGTTCATCAGCCCTTTGGCATCGTAAGGTGTTACCGGGAAGCAGACTTTGATTCCGGGTATATGTGCCACGAGTGAGGTCCAGTCCTGTGAATGTTGTGCGCCATATTTCGATCCTACGGAAACGCGTAATACCACGGGCATCTTCAACACATTGCCGCTCATGGCCTGCCACTTGGGCAGCTGGTTGAAGATCTCGTCTCCCGCCCGGCCGATAAAGTCGCAGTACATGATCTCCGGGATCACCCGCCCCCCGCACATGGCATAGCCGATGGCGGTACCCACGATGGAAGCCTCCGAGATGGGCGAGTTGAACAGACGGTGGTAGGGCAGCGCCTCGGTGAGCCCCCCGTAGACGGCGAAGGCGCCGCCCCAGTCGCGGTTCTCCTCGCCATAGGCGATGAGCGAGGCATCCTTGTAGAAACGGTCGATGATCGCCTCGAAGATGCCGTCGCGCAGCTGGTACTGCTTCATCTTGCCGAAAGGTTTCCCTTCCGCATCGAAGGCGAAACGCTCCTTGCCCGCGATCTTCTTCACGCGGGGATTTTCTGCCATGGGCATCAGCACGTCCGGCTCTGCATCGGAGAAGGAGTCGACCGATCCGTTGGAGAACATCATCCCGCCGATGATGTCCGCATTGTCCATCCGGGGCGACACTTCGTCGTTGATGGCCAGCAGGAACATCTCGTTCACCAGCTTCCGGATATCATCCGATATCAGGTCGAGCCCGGCCTGTGATACCACCCCGGCCTCGAGCAGCTGCGCCCCGTAGCTGCGGATGCAATCCTGTGCTTCCCATGCCTCCACCTCTTCCCGGGTGCGGTAGGATGACGCGTCGGAGGGTGAGTGGCCGCTATACCGGTAGGTGAGCACATCGAGCAGCACGGGACCTCGCTTTTCTTCAATCACCTTGCGTTTTCGTTTGTAGGCATCGATTACAGCCAGGGGATTGTAGCCATCGACCCGCTCGGCATGCATCTGGTCGGCATTCACGCCGGCGCCGATACGCGCTGCAATACCGTAGCCCATGGTCTCACCGGCTGTCTGCCCGCCCATGCCGTACTGGTTGTTCATGATGTTGATGATTACCGGAAGACCGCCCTGCATCTCTCCCTCCCAAAGTTCGCGAAACTGGTCCATGGCGGCGAAGGAGATCCCTTCCCATACCGGGCCGCAGACCATGGAGGCATCACCAATATTGGCCACCACCAGCCCCGGCTTGCGGTTCACTTTTTTGTACAATGCCGCACCCACGGCAATATCACCTGAACCACCCACGATGGCATTGTTGGGATAGACCCCGAAGGGGGTGAAAAAGGCATGCATGGAGCCGCCCAGGCCTCTGTTGAAGCCGGTCTTACGGGCAAAGATTTCCGCCAATGTGCCGTATACCAAAAATCTTTTTGCCAGCTCTTTTACCGGGCCGTTAAAATCTTTTTTTACGATTTCATAGACCGTTCCGTCGAAAAAGGTTTTCATGATCGTGGTAAGCTGATCGTCATCCAGCTTGTGAATCGCAGACATCCCCTTGGCAAGGATCTCCCCGTGTGAACGATGGCTTCCGAATATAAAATCATCCACCGTCAGTGTCCAGGCCATACCCACTGCAGCCGACTCCTGACCGATGGAGAGGTGCGCCGGACCGGGATGGTTATAGGATGTACCGTTGTATTCACCTTTAATTTTAATCAGGTTCAACATCGTTTCGAACTCGCGGATCAATACCATATCGTGGTAGATGGCTTTGAACTCTTCGTTGGTGAAATTCTCCTTTTCTTCCGTGACGCTCTTCTGGTACTGATTGACAGGAACAGGCTGAAACTCGACGAATCCTGCCTTACGGACTTCTGACGGGTCTATGATTTGTACTTTTGGCATTTGATATTGATTGTTTGATTGTTAGATTTATTGATTGTTTGTTAGATTACTAACTTCCATTCCGCTGGATGAGCAAAGTTTATTCCCAAAAAAACTGAAAGCTGAAAGCTGACCGCTAAAAACTAAAAACAACTTCTTTGAAGATCTCACTTACGGTGGGATGCGGGAACACGACCTCCTGTAGCTCCTTGAGTGTCAGCTCCTGTTCAATGGCCATACAGGCACCGTAGATAATTTCGCTGGACGGATTACCCAGCAAGTGCACACCGATGATCTCACCATGCTTCTCGCCCGTAAGCACTTTACACATGCCGCTGCCTCCCTCATTCTCGGCAACGAAACGGCCCGCAAAAGCCATCGGCAGCTTGGATACCTTGTAAGCTATATGCTTTGCTTTGGCCGACTCTTCCGTTTCACCTACACCGGCTACCTCGGGATTGGTGTAGACCACACCGGGGATAGCGTTGTAACGCATGAGATCATTTCGTCCGGTGAGGTTGTTCACCACCACCTCACCTTCACGGCTTGCCGTATGTGCCAGGAGAGAAAAACCGGTCACATCGCCGGCAGCGAAGACACCCGGCACATTGGTACGCATCTTCTCATCCACCTTGATGCCGTTACGCAGTAACTCCACCTGAAGGTTCTCCAGTCCAAAGCCCTGGGTGACCGGGCGGCGACCGACGCTGAGCAGAATCTTATCACCCTCCACAGTGTGGGTATTACCCTCTTTCTCGAACACTACCTTGTTACCTTCCACCTGCACCACTTTCGCATTCAGGTTGAACGCAATGCCTTTCTTCGTGTAGATATCCCGCAACATGGCAGAGATCTCGAAATCGAGACCGCCCAGAATTTCCGGGAGCATTTCCACGACCGTCACCTTTGATCCCAAACTGTTGAAAAAGCTGGCAAATTCCATCCCGATCACTCCGCCACCAATCACGACGAGCGATGCAGGCAGTGTTTCCATCTCCAGGATCTCCCGGTTGGTAAGGATGACATCTCCCGCTTCCTTCAAACCGGGGATGGGTGGTACAGAAGCCTCGGAACCGGTGCAGACAAGCAGGTTTTTCCCGATATATTTTTCGTTGTTGCAGGATACCTCTATCCCTTCCGCTGAACGGCCGTTGATATATGCATCCCCTTTCACCACGGTGACATGGTTTGATTTCATCTTGCTTTCTACGCCTGAAACCAGCTTACGCACTACTTTCTTCTTGCGGGAAAGCATTTTTTCGTAGTCGAAACGGATATGATCTCCATAAACGCCATATTTCTCACCGTGCAAGGCATTTTCGTACATCTTGGCACTGTAAAGCAATGTTTTAGTAGGGATGCATCCTTCGTTCAGACATACACCCCCCCATTGCTTTTTTCTCGAAAAGTACCACGTTCAGCCCTGCATGACCGGCTCTTTCCGCGGCAACATAACCTGCGGGGCCGCCTCCTATGATCAGTAAGTCTATCATAATTGTAAATATTTTTTTGTTGTCAAATGATTAATTTCTAGCGATTAGCGGTCAGTTGTCAGTTTCCAGCTTTCAGCTTTCAGTGATCAGCAGTCAGCGATTAATGATTAATGCTTAACTTATAATTTTATTGTCCTATCACCACTCCATCTCCAAAGTCTCAATTTCTGTAGCAATCTGTTTCAGGAAACGGGTAGCTTCGCCACCATCCAGTGACCGGTGATCGTAGGTCAGACTCAGGCCGATAAAAGGGACAAATGCATACACGCCGTCACCCAGGTCCTTGGGCCGGGGAACGATGGTATTGACCCCCAGAATGGCCGATTGAGGAAGGTTGATCACCGGTGTAAACATTTCAACACCGTAATTTCCCAGGTTCGACACGGTAAACGTTCCTGCTTCCGGAGAGAGAATATCGGGATTGATACTGCCGTTTCTGCAGGCGGCCGCCATCTCCTTGAATTGTGTGGCCAGACCCGAGATGGAGAGATCATCGGCATTGCGTACCACCGGAACCATCAAGCCGCGGTCTGTATCCACGGCCAGGCCCAGATGTACCTTGTGAAAATAGCGCTTGCTGTCGCCCAGAAAATGGGTATTCACACCGGGGTATTTTTTCAACGCCTTGATAACTGCAAAACAGACCATATCGTTCAGCGTGATATTGACGGTGAGCTTTCCTTCTTCAAGCGCGGCTTTGGCTTTTTTTCGTAGTTCGAGGATGCGTCTCGCATCAGCGCCCAGATGATGGGTTAGCTGTGCGGAGTTCTGTAGCGAGGCATGCATCGACCGGGCTATCAGCTTGCGGATATTGGATATTTTTTTATCTTCATAATCAATACCATAGATGGTGTTCACGGGTACCGCCAGATCGGCAGCTCTGGCGGTTCCTGCCAATCCGCTACCCGGGGCATACGGTTGTGTGCCCTGCTCGGCGGCAAGCTTTTTGGCCAGGGGCGTCATCCTGGGACGATTGATCAGGAAGGCCCGGACATCATGCTCGGTGATCCGCCCCTTCGGCCCTGTACCGGTGAGCTGGGAGACATCCACTGCCTCCTTTTCTGCTAATTTCCTGGCACGGGGGGACACGAACAGTTCTGATGACACGGAAGTATATACTGCCCGTGCAGGACTGTTATCTCCTGTGGGGTTGACCTCCCCCGTTTTGTCCTTACCTTTTGCTTCGTCCTGACCGGCGGGGTCAGCTTTTTGATCCGCCGGGTGGCTTCCGCTTACCTTCGATGAGTAATCCTCTCCAGGCTGTCCGATGACCATCATGTTCTCCAATACGGGTACTTCATCACCCTCTTCATAAAAACATGCCAGCACAACGCCCTCAGCAGGCGATTCTTCCTCGAAGGAGGCTTTGTCTGTTTCATAGGTGAACAGAACGTCTCCCTTCTTCACACTGTCCCCTTTTCTCTTTTTCAGCTCCGTGATGATACAACTCTCCACCGACTGCCCCTGTTTGGGCATGATTACTACATCTGCCATTTATTCTTTGTAAGTTAAACCAATTAAAAACTACACCTGACTTGAGAAAATCAGGTGTAAGCTAAAATGGTGAAATAAATTTCACTATTCACCAATAATCTGCACCTCACAAACTCTTTTTCGTTCACGTATCTGATCCCAGTCGATGAAATAGATAAAACCAAAGTCGCCCAACGAGAGATTACCATCAACCAATGGAATAGTTTCTGAACGTCCAAAAAATACCGAGCGTAGGTGCGCATCTGTATTTAGGCTTCCCTTGGGTTCCTCGTCAGGGAAAGTAAGGGCAAATTCGATGTGTTTGGGCCCGGGATGCAGGTACTGACCTTCGGTCCTGCAAGTTGGCACCAATTTTTCCATGATGTTGTTCAAATCCTGTTGCAGGTATTCCCTGCCAAAAAAGTTCAAATCGTGAGAGCATTCCTGGGTGATCACGGAACAGGTTGTGTGGGGTGAATAAACAACACATATTCCATTTTTTACACCTGATTCTTCCACGATTTTTTTCACACCCTCTGTTACATTGTGAAAATCGGGTCTGTGATCCTTAGACTGCAATTCAATTGTTCCTCTGTAAAGTTTCATTTTCTTCTTTTTTTTAATTTATAAATGCGTTTTGTTAATGTAATTCATCCCATGCAATTCGAACGGCCCGTATCATCTTCTCCAGCATTTCTTCCGGATTTTCCGCTTTCATAATACCGCTTGTAGTTCCGGTAGCGTCAGCACCGGCTTTCATTACGTTGTATACATCTTGTTCATTTTTTATGCCGGCTGCCTGCAGTACTTGTATTTCAGAATTTATTCTTTTGATAGCAGATGTGGTAGCGATTACATATTCCTTATCACTGGTTACACCCGTGCCGATGAGTTCGGTTGGTTCAACCACAATGATGTTAGGCGATAAATGAGCAATTGCTTCTGCTTCTTTGATGGAATCGGCACAGACAATAGTGGCCAGGCCTGTTTCATGGGCTCTCTTAATCGCTTTATACAAATCGGCTGTGGTCATTGGTTTTTCTGCATGGTTCAGCATTACGCCTACTGCTCCGGCTGCTTTTACAGCTTCAGGCAATATGGACCCAAGTCCTCTTCCTACAGTAATCGGATCCATATGTTGCGCGAAGATGAGCAGATGGCTGGTTTCCTTTGCCAACAGGTAAATATCCGACGGTTGAGGTGTTAGTATGATTCGCACGTCATACTTAGCCGATGCCTCATCAGCCGCTTTTGCCAGCTGCAACATTCGTTCACCGTACATAAATGCTTTGGGCCCAATTTCAAAGAATGGGGGTTTGATGGTTATTCCTTTATACATATTTCATTTATTGTTACTTGTTTAACCTGTTTCCGACAGCTCCGCCCGGGTGAATGAGTGCGAATTGCTCCAGCCGATATCCCGTTGTCTCCATCACCGCAACCAACATAGCGTCGAAGATGGCTATGGTTACCACAAAGCTTGAGGTTGCCATTACGTTTAGCGGGTCACTCTCACGTTCGATTTTCATTGGGATCACGATTTGTGACTGCCTTGCCAGTGGTGAGTTCATATTTTCCGTGATCCCAATCAATATCACCTCTTTTTTGTTGCAAACATCGATGATGGGAAGCAACTCAGCCGTCTTTCCACCACGTGAGACCATCACAACAGCATCCCCTTTCTTCATGCAGCCCATCCCACCATGGATGGCTTCCGCAGGAGAGAGAAACTGCGCATTTCGTTCAATGCAACACAGGGAGTGCGCAAATTTCTTTGCGGCAATTCCTGATGAACCACTTGCACAGGTAATTATCTTGGGACAGTTGCTCAATATTTCTACTGCGTCATAGAAGCGATCCTGGTCCAGATAATCAATAATATCAGCTATGGCTTTACTTTCAATACGGAGAGATTCTTTTGCCTTACTAATGATCTCCGATTTTGTTGAATTATGCATTTATATATTGAATCAATAAACATTTAAATATTAATTATCTAATCTTTGATGTTGTATTTAGCAATTGCTTTTATTGGATCAAGATTATTCTTTACTACATCACATAAAGCTCTTTGAAAAGCTATAGGATTGGCAACCTGAATAGCATTTCTTCCAAAGACCACACCCTTTGCCCCGTCTCTGATTTCATCTGAAGCCAGTTGAAGTGCTTCAAGCTGGGTTGGTTTTTTTTCTGCACCAAGTCCGAATACAGGAACAGGGCAACTTTCTGTGACCTCTTTGAATTTGTGTGTGTAAAATGTTTTAATCATGTCACATCCTAATTCACTAAGTATTCTGCAACTTGTGAAGACCTGTTCATGCATTTGCTCGTTAGTCAACTCACTTGAGTGGGTTGGGAAATATTCTCCAATTACAGGAATACCCAGTTTATCAGCAGCATTGACCAAATGACTGTATATCTTTACATTATCAGTGTCATTCTTCTCACTTCCAGTTTGTAAGGTGAGTGAAACCAAAACAATTTCAGCGCCATTTGCAACTGCATCATCCGCCATTTGAGCGATTGTCGTGTAAGCATTGTTGTAATCCCAGTGGAAACAATAGACCGAACTCCAGTTCAATCTCACAATAGGCATGGGGGCTCCCTTGTAATTAAATACGGGCCGAAGATGTTTCAACATCCCCGGACTTAATAGAACTCCATCTATTGATGAATCTATTTTCTCACCCGTTTCTTTCATATTGATCATCCCAGGGATAGGGCCATCAAACATTCCGTGATCTATTGCAACAATAACTGCATTCTCGCTTTTGTTAAATAATTTCTCAATTCTGAGCTGTTTCCCGTTCATAGTTTTAATTTTTATTTGTGAATTGTATAATATAATTATATGGATAATATTCTTCTGGCGTTATTAAAGAAAATATCTTCAATATCATTATCTTTCAAATGAGTCGCGACGGCTGCTTTCTGGAAAGCCATGATCTCTTCAAACAAAAAGAAAGACAACTGCCCGGCCTCTTCTCCTTCCACTTCCCTCATATGTTTATCATCTGAGATATCGCCATACAAACCCTTTGGTATGATATTGATATAAGTTCCACTCTCGCATATCCTCTTCATACGCATACGAGTGATAGGCAAATCACTCCCAAAAAGTATTCTCTTCACCCCAACTGACTTTATCAAATGTTCAAAGACAGACTGGTTTGTATTTGCACTGAAATCAAACAACACATTATTGGTCACAGATAAAACCTCAAATGCATTACCAATATCTTCGCGACAATAAGCACGACCTACATGGGCGATAATCAGTTTGATATCAGGATACTTTTTCTCAATTTCAATTATCTGCATCAAATTGATTGGATCTTTCAATCTGTTATCCCTGGGAATATGTAGCATAACAATCATCCCGCGTTTATTCAGCAGGGTCAATTGATGATGAGGTAGAAAATCAAAAATTGAGATCTCATTTTTCGGAATTCCTTGTGGTGCGAAGTTTAAATACACTTTTGTTCCATAAAAGCCACCACTAAGCAGTTGTTCTTCTAAAAAAAACTCATCCCATTCAGGTTTTGTTAAAAGCAACCCGTAGCATTGTGAATTGTTCCTGCAGCAGTTTTCAATATATTTATTTGCTAATTCAATATATTTCAGATTCATGGGATAAGCAAATATCAATGGAGATACTTTTTTACCCGGGAACATCAATTGGTATGTTTCTATTAAATCTTCAATCGGATTTTCTTCAGCCACACGCTCCGGCCACCGGGCCAACCTGGCATTATTCTCTTGGTTGATAAGGTGATGTTCTTTAATAAAGACATGTGTATGTATATCGATTATATCCTCAGGCAGAAAGTTTTTGATGATGGAGTGATATAAGTTGATATCCACGTTTTTGATTTCTATTACCTTCTTCATATTCTTTTAAATTATTTCAATTACATCCCAGTTCATAATTTCCCCAAATGTCTTTAAGGTCATCAGGTGTGTTCCATAAACGATGGCCATATGATGAATACCGCCAGCTTCACTATATTTTTTCAAAAATTCAGGAACAGGAATCGAAGGTTTCATCCATCCCCTTATACCATCGCCAAAAGATTCACCATAGTAGTCATCTAACATGACAACAGGAGCTGTTATCAAAGAAAAATTGCCACCCGATTTGGGTGCTAAACATACGAGTGTTGCTTCTCCACTTTTAAAACAGGCTGAGGGAGATAAATAACGATCGGCATCTGTGAAAAGCCATTCCATTTCTATTAGTTTGGCTTTATCTTCAATAATCTCAAAATTAATTTCACCCATATGACTAAGAAAAATTGTATCGTTTTCCCAATCAGGACAAAACATCTCCGCAAAAGAACATTCATTTAAGACTCTTGACAATGCTCCTGTTAATGCTGCAGTTAAAATATCACCTTCTCCAGCATAGCCGATTTTTCCGTTTTTCATTAATTTGCAAATCTCAAAAAAAGGCATCATTGGTAAACCGCTATTTTTCCTGACGGCTTTGAAATTAATTGTAAATCCGGTTAACCCGTAATTACTGATCCATCTCTTGAGCACTTGTCCTATTTGAGTAGACAAATAATGAGATTCATCGCATACCTGAGTCAAATCGTATTCTTTTATGTTATTCTGCATCTCCTCAAAGATATCGTGTTTATTTACAGTTGAATAATAACTCTCTAACTGCAAAGGAGATGTTTTTATTATTTGGATTCCATAGTCAGACGCTAACCTTTTGGGTTCAACGACAAAGTCTCCCATTCCCTCGAAGCTTTCTCCGATCTGCCCGACCCGGGAAGACTTGAACTCTTTGGCGATTCTGGCCCCTTTAACGTGTTGAATAATTCTAATTACAACATCTGATGAATCAATATGTCCAGCTTCAAGAAAAAAAGTCTTCCCCCTTTGCAGGAGCAAATTGCACATATCCTGAACCCCATGAATCCCGTGATTGTACATTAAAAGCGAAATGGAATCGAATTTCTTGTCCCTTGTCGTATCCATCACAACAATTGGTAATTCTGTCTTACAGAGAGAATCTATGCACTCCAGGGATGGGGAATATGCCAAATGCAATGTCACGATAGAGTCAACATTTTCATTTTCAAACTGATTAATAGCTGTTTCAAATTCACGAGAAACCCCGCAGATATCTACTGATACCACATCGATTCCGCGTTGAGTAAGTAGATCAGTAACTCTCTTGAGAAATAAGTTCAGTTCAATTTTCACTTCCGGGATTATCTCATCGTACATATTTAAATAGAGCGGCAATAAACCAACCTTAAGTTTCATTTTATCTTGTGAATACATAATAAATTTCAATTCGTTAAAAGAATATTATCACCAAACATGCTACCAGAAGGACAAAAATCAGCCACCATAAAATGACGCTCTTGTACCATTTATTGCCCAGATCCTCGAAAATATTTATCTTCTTCCAATTGATTGTCAAATCATCAGTCACCTGCTCTGCTCTCGGCTTTTCTGTCAGCAAGCTCACCACTACACAAACAATCACACACAACAGCCAGCTTACAATAGCTTGCATCTGGAAAGGAGTTAACCATGAGGGTGCAGCGGCATCGTACTGAATATAGATTTTCAACAGTATGCTGAAGATGAATCCTACAGTGATGGACACAATAGCCCCCTTTCCGTTGATCCTCCTAAAAAGTATTCCCAAAACAAAGATTGCAGCAAAAGGGGGTGCGAAAAACGCATACAATGTCTGGATGTACACAAACAAACTGCCACCTAATTTTCCTATGAAGCCAGCCAGCACAATCGCCACTATGATGATAACAAAAGAGGACCATCTCCCAATTCTTACATAATGCGAATCAAGTTCGTTCTTTCTGAACATTCGTTTGTACACATCCAGTGTAAATACGGTCGAGGTAGAATTCAGTACGGCACTCACCGTGGATTGCACGGCACCAAATAAGGATGCAATAAATAATCCACGAAGACCTGCGGGCACCAATGTCTGAAGCAACACGATATATCCTTTGTCCGCCTCAGGTCTGATTTCAGGCCATGGAAGATTCAGGACATCAGGATATCGGGCAAACAGGATCAAACCCGGCAATACCACAATAACCGGTAACAATACTTTCAGGTAACCGGCAAAAACGATACCCATCCGCGCGTGATAACTGCTTTTAGCTGCCAACACTCTTTGAATCATAAATTGATTCAATGCGTTGTACCAGATACTAATTGTAAAAACCCCCAAAATAAGATTTGGCCACGGAGAAACTTGATGTGAGACCGGCTGGATTAGAGATAACCTGGAATAGTGATCTGTGCCAACCATATTGTGGATGTTTTTTTCAACAACCTCTTTCCAGATACCTGTCTGAGCACTATTTCTTTCAAGCATAACCTTAAAACCGCTTACCAGGGAGTGATCTTCACCGGAGAGCATATACAGGCCGAGAATTGTCACCAATAACCCACCTACAACCATCACAACAACGGTAAAGACATCCATCCAGGCTATCGACTTAAGACCACCATAGATTGACCATACTCCCGCAATCAGGCCAATAATAATGATTGAAGTCCACAAGTTGATATTAAACAATTGCTGAATTACAATACCACCACCATAAAGTACGGCTGCAAGAAAGGCGATAATATTGCTCACAATTGTAACAACTGCAAAAAACTGGCGCACAGACAAATTGAATCTTTTCTCCAGAAATTCAGGTGTACTGAACACTTTTGCAGACATCAGAAATGGGATGAACACCCATATCAAGAGTGAGAAGGAAGCTACATTTGCCCACTCAGACATTGCAACGCAGATACCATATACAAATGCAGCACCAACCATACCGATAAAATGTTCGGTGCTGATGTTTGATGCAATATAGGAACTTCCAACAACGTACCATGGCAATGTCCGACCAGCAAGGAAATAATCGGAAGAATCTTGCTTTTTTTTCTTCCCGAAATAGTAACCAATTAAGGAAAGCAGCAAGATGTATAATGCAAATGATAGATAATCAAAGAAAACCAGATTGAAATGTGATAGCTTTTCCATATCATCAAGAGTTTGGTGTTAGTTGTGTGGATGTAATATGCAATTTCCTGTAAGCGTCAGATTCATTTTCGAATAGACCAACACCCATTCCGGCTAACATCACTGCTCCTATGCAACCTGCAAATTCACAATTATTTAAAGAAATTGGCATATCGAGGTAATTGGATAAAACCTGGGGCCAAAACTTGCTTTTTGAATATCCACCTACCATGGTTATTTGATTTACTCTGTTGCTGGAATGTTGAAAATGAGATATTTTATCCTCCATGATCGCACAAACAGATCCGATCATTGATTTGTATATTTCCTTTACATTGAAACTTTCCATCAGATAGTCAATATATGCTTCTGGAAAAATATCCTTTTGCAGGATATTGAAAAGGCATTTATTTTCTCTAAGATTCCAAGACTTGATCTCTTCGTCAAATTTTGACAATCCAAACTTCGTTCTTTTCGACAAGATATCGAGATATTCATTTATAATGTTTCCCAGGCCTGCATAAGAAAACATTGCTCCCCAGGGACCATCGGGAAATAAAAAGGGATCAACAAGTAAATCTTCTTTCAGCGCTTTATCGCGGTTATCAACCGGACAAAACCCCACCCAGGATGTTCCACATGATAGAAGTAAATCTCCAACTTGTGTCATGCCTGTTCCTCTGGCTGCAGACGGGTGGTCAAACGACCCCGCAATTACAGGGGTCCCAGCCGGTAAGTGTGTTTCGTCTGCGGCCTGTTTTGTGACAAAACCGATGGGTGTCCCACTCTTGACGATCTCGGGCAAGCTCTCTTTTTTAATATCCAGATAATCAAGGAAGGGTTGATGATATTGCATCTTTTTTTGATCCAGGAGATAGCTATTTGTTGCTGTAGAGGTATCAATAAACCAATTGTTAGTCAATCTGTAATTGTAATAAACGAAGTCTGTAACCCGATAGGTTGCTGAATGATAAACTTCCGGTTCATTCTCTTTCATCCAGGAAAAATAGACTAATGGAAAGGATGATATTCTGGGCCACCCGGTGATAGCGTATATATAGTGAGAGGAAAATGGAGTTAAAAGAGTTTCGAATGAGGAATTCGCTCTCTCATCAAGCCAGCTTACTGCGTTCGTTAATGGTTTTCTGGATCCATCCAGTAGCAAAGCATTCCCGCTTGCACCACTAATGCAGATCGCCAATACGCTCGCTCCTTCGGGCTTTTTCAATAATAAAGTTCTAAGCAATGAACAAATACTCTCGTACCTCTCATCGACACTGAATTCTACTCGATTTGAACTACCATATATATAGATATTAGACTTCTTTATGTGAGATAATATCTTACCACTCTGCGAAATCAAAATACATTTTGTAACACTCGTTCCAATATCTATACCAACAAAACAATTCATATGTAGTTTATTTATTTCATGGAATAAGTAAAAGCTTTGGGTCGCTCCATTATTTCGGAATAGATATTTCCAAAGCGGTCTTTTACTGTTATTTGAAGTGAAGAGGTGGCGCTGGCTGCTTTCGCTTTAAACATGTGAGAGGTATTATGGGTGGCAAAGTTTGGTTCGGCTCCGTCATTAAGTCTAAGCGCCGTGTAGGAAATGATGTGCAGAGGGTCATGAGTTTTCACCCGTTTCACCTCAAGCATGTTCTCGTTCTCTTTCACCTCTACCTCCCACTCATCATCGTATCCGAACACATTGATCAATACCTCGTTTAGGTTTCCGGGAGTGGCATACTCTTTCGCATAGGGAGCCAGCAACACGTCACTAGAGTTCGGTGCATGTGTTGCGGCAGTGATATGTACCGTGTTCAGGTCATATGCCCTGAACTGATAGGTTCTATCATACCCGATGCTTTTGTAATACCATTCGATCTCCCTATTATTCAATTCCCATACACTGTAACCACCGGGACTACCATCTTTACAGATATGATTGCCGGCATAACCGTTCGATCCGGTCCACCACCAGGTGGCACATACTGCACCGATGTTGTGTTCCATCAATGTGGAGGATGCATTTACGGCATAATTGATATGGGAGTGACCAGTAAGAAGATGTACATTGGAAAATCCCGAAAGGTCTGATACCAGGAGATCTCCATTCTCCATTGTGATTTTTGGCTGGTAACTACCATTGTTGTCCACTTTCACACGTCCGTGCAAGGGAGCATGCATACCGATCACGATCGGTGTGTCCTTGTCCTCAATCGTAGCAAGGTGCCTTTTCAACCACACCCTTTGTCGCTGTACAATAGTTTTGTTGTAATTTCGCTGTCCCACGACCCCCTGAGCACCACCCAAATTTATGTATTCGATGTTGTCTAAGACAATATAGTGTATCTTTCCCAGGTTGAATGCGTAATATGTAGGTCCCACAATGTCTTTGAAAGTCTGTTCTGATGCCCAGTCCCCTGAGATGTAAGGATCATTGTCGTGATTGCCCATCACGTTGAATATGGGGCAGTTAATCTTGTTCATCATGGTGAGATATTCAGGCAATGCGAAAGAATTATCATACCAGTATCGATCCCAGCTCATGTCCCCGAGTGTCAACCCGTAAACTTTCACCCCTTTCGATTGGTAATCCCGGATAATGTTGTTTACGTCAACTAGAAAGCCGCTGGTGAACTGTTCCAAGTCATTTGTCCGGTTTGCCAGGTGCCAATCAGCCATAGCCAGTACTACGTGGTTTGAATTGTCTACCTTGATCAGGGAGAAATCTATCTGTTCCACCTTACTTCCTCCTGCAAGCCGCTGATAAAATTGTGGTAGATTTTTATTGTTAGGGACCTCATAGTTACCGGGTACAGAGATGAAGATATACCCGCTCTGTTTGTCAGAAGGAAGGTAGTAAATACCGTTCTCGTCGGTTATGGTGACCTCGTACCCATCAGAAACCACTACCCCGGGAATACCCTCATCATCACAATAGACCACCCCCTTTACCGTCATCCCCTGTATATCGGGAATGGCATTGTCGGGGATGTCATTATCAGCTATAATAATGATCTGGATAGTACCTAGTGTGAGTGTTTGGCTATCCCTGGTGACCGAAAGACTATATGTACCTGACGATAGGTTAACCGGCAGCTTGAAGAGTGCCGATTGACTCGTTACTGAAAGCACCTTCGTCGAGAATTTGCTGTTTTCATCATTAAAAACAACAAAATTTATCAGGTCTCCTACTTCAAATCCTTTCCCTGTAAGGGTGATCTCCCCATTTTTCCTGATTTCCAGGCTAGTAGGGAGTGAGATTCCTGTGATGCGAAACTCGGTTTTTTCAGTCTCAGGAATTTTCTCATCCCCACAACCGTGTAGTGTCACCATAAATAGGGAGACTAGAAAAGCCAGGCACAGGTATATTCTTTTTCCTTGTAGTATAATAGTTGTATTTTTGTTGATTTCCATATGATTTATATGCAATTAAACACTTAGGTATAGGTGTTTAAAGCATCCTATTATATTTACCACATATATAACTGATATTCTTCTACTTATAGATTATTTTAATATTCATATCATTATTTTTTGTATATGATAGGTAGTTTGATCTTACTTATTTCACCTACAATTTTCTGGTTAAATCAGGGTGCAACTAATCCTCTAAACAGACATGTTTAACTACAATGTCAGTAATGTTACTGTATTTGTTGTTTAAATTCTATCAACCACGTTTTAAGATTGATAATATCATCATGGACCGAAGCTATGTCAGAGAAATTCGATATCCAATGTGGTGAAATTCGAACTTCATCAATTTTTTTTAAAGCCAGATCAACTTTTTCTTGAAATTCAAGTGTTTCTAAAACATTAGCATAACGATCTTTTTCAACCATCCCGTAACGTACTTCTTTTTGACCTTCCTCAACTGTTTCATAAATAAATTTCATGTTATCAGCGTTTGGTTCTCCATACATTGCCTTACAATAATCATATAAAATATTTTCCAATGGTGTTTTTGGATTCCACATTTTACGTCCCACTACATACATGTTTATCCTAGATGGTAAACCGTGAAAACATAGTTCTGAAGAAATCCAGTCAACTTGAACACTTGCTTCTTCGGGTAAGTCTGTATAATATTTATCTAATGTTTTAGTATAAATATTCGGCCCATAAGTCATCTCAAAATCACTTAAATACCATCCCCAGATACCTACTTTACGGCCAGAATTTTGAATCTGTTCAGCCCGCTCTTTATTATACCACCTTTCAATAGCTATTGCTACATCTTTACTAGCATACTTTTCAGATGAAATTCCGTTATACAAATCTTTGTTAAACCATGCATCACAAGTAACCTGAACATTTGGATTGTATTTTTTATATTCATTCCAGATAAACATGGTTGCCGTTAATGGCGTCTCATAACCTCCTTCTGTCCCTTCATCTACCCAGTGAGTGATTATGTGATCTACTTTTTCCCCGTAACGTTTAGCCAGTTCTTTGTAAAATTCTTGTCTTTTAGGTCTCGTTCTAATATCGTCCCATTTGTTGCCATCTGCTGGCGATCCCCAAATATACTGGCTAACTCTCATCCCCTCATTATGTGCTTCGTCAATTAGCGTTTTTAATACGTTTTCAATATCATCAATTGTTTTATCTTTCGGTAATCCACCACGATATCCTCCTTGCCATTCACCGGTTGAAGCATTATATGTGATTAATTCCATTAATTGTAAGGAGTTAAATCCACAAGATCTTAAAAATGATGGATAACGTGATAAACGTTCCGAGTTCCAATTTTCATAATTAATCATTGGATTATCAGGGATGGCTCTCCCCGTAGGACAGAGCGTAGCCTCACGTATCGAAAAAAATGGCTTCCTTATTTCTTCAAATACAGGACAATATATTCTCCAATTATTTCCAGTAAGGTTACAATTCAATTTACTAAATAAATAATGAATCCCAGATTCAACACCATCCGCATCTTTACCAACAACAAAAATAAAATCCCCACCATTGTGAGATGAGAATGCTTTTATCATGTGTGATTCCGAATGAGAATTGCTCAATCCCATTAAATCCAATCCAAAAATATCAGAAAGGGGGTGATTATCAAGTGTCTCAAGAATAATATAAGCTTTATTCTTCTCAAAAGATGATAAAGCATTCAATTCAATTAAATCACTCTCCAACTCTCTATCCATAAAAAAAGAACTCAATAATTTCTTTCCTCTTTCAATTTCAATTCCTTCAACTGAAGAATATATTACTGGAATCTTCTTTTTTGACGCAACATGTAATGCACTACTTTGCATTTTACAAGAGCAAAGAGAAAATGATATAATATAAATTAAGATATATATTGATGATCTAATCATAACGTCAATTTGGGTAAATTTATTTTTCTTTTTTTGTAATTTCACATTCATGAATTATTTATCAAAAGAAGGTATTTTTAACAGTTCACCACCTTTAATAGCAGATTGATGTGCCACAATTCCAGGAGCAGTCATTGCAAGAGCCTGATATATATCCACTTCTGGCGTTCTGTCATTAATAATTGAATCAATAAACTCATGCGTGATAAAAGTATGTGAGCCTTCATGTCCGCTGTTGTAACGCAATGATTCAGGCAACATATCTGTTTCCCACCACTTAGGAATTGTAAACTGCTCCACTGTATTAGCTTTCACATTAAAGCCGCCTTCATCTTTAACGATCTTCTCACCAGCCTTTACCAATACTGTATTGGATCCTGCTCCATGAGACATTACAACACTCATCGCATCACCATGCCATTCTCCACGCTCCGCACTTCTTAAAGCTCCTTTCCAATTTACCTCCATATGAAAAGACAGTCCTTTATTCGTTTTGAATAGTGCTGACTCATTCCAGAACGGATTATTATATTGGTTATCTCTCAGAACAGGATCATTATCTCCCCAACCAATACAAGTAACCTCGGTTAGTCGTTCTTTTGTAAGACCCACAACAAAACCAGTGCAGTGTGTAGGATATAACATTGGCGGCAATCCATAACGCCAGGTTTTTTTGCCATTCTCAATATACAATGATTCGAGTCCTGGATGATTATATTGAGCAGCATAACTCATAATATTCCCAAAAGCACCTTCCTTATAGAATTTTTTCACGGAAATCATACTTTGTCTCCATACACTTGTCTCTGCCATCATGTATGTTAACCCTGTTCTTTTAACCTCATTCAGTATATCATCACATTCCTCAAGCGTCATTGCAGCAGGCACAGCGCATAATACATGTTTGCCCGCTTTTAAGGAAGCAATCACATGTCTTGCATGATCGGGTGCACCTGTAGCAATGAAAACGGCATCAATTTTTGGATCTTTAATGAGTTTTTCGAGACTTGGATAACTTTTATCACACTTATATACAGTCTTCAATTTCTGTAGCCTCTCCGGAATAAGATCTGAAACTGCTTCTACAATACAATCAGGATGATCATGAAAGTGAAATCCAGCACCGAATCGACCACCAATAATTCCAATTCTTACCTTGTTTTTTGTCAATTTACTTTGGGAAAAAGCAAGTCTCGGTGCCACAGTCATCGCTGTGGCACCTATTACTGCAGATTGCATAAATTTACGTCTGTTCATTACTTTATTTGTTTAATAATTAAATAATATACTTTAAAATTGTGTCATCTTACATCTCCCCAGAACGTAAGTTCAGTTATATTAATTCTAGGGAAGTATGCTGTTGAGCCACTATAAACTGACAACACTACTATACGAATATATCGTATCTCCGTGTTTGTCTGATTTAAATTGAAATACTCACCTTGAGAGGCATAAGCCAGATCTTCGGGTGTTGGGGCAATATTATCAGCTAAACCGGATGGCCTGTGTGAGTTGAATTCACCAAGAAAAATCCAATCTTCAAATGCCGATGATGCATTAGGATTTTGAGATCCCCATACTTGAAAATGTTTAAGATGTCCATATTTGTACAGAAAAGACGGATTATAATGGGAAAATAATCTCATTTTCTTCAATATAGCTAATTGACCAATATCGAAAGTAATACTTGCTGGAAGTACCGCATCCTCCCAAACATATCCGAAATCAGCATTTGTATTACCGTCCCACATTCGTTCAATTGGATAAGTACCGAACTGTTTATAGGGAAAGAATTCGTTATTCCATCTTAAAAACCAACTACTATCGACAATACTGTCAAGTGTTACGGTTTTAAAATCTGTGAAAAATGTATCAACCGAATTTTCATCAGGAAAGTAGAAAGTTCTGTATTGAATTTCCGAATAATATTTATAATCAGGAATAATCGTATAACTTTCGGTATTCTTCACGAACAATTTTTTCAGTTTACCATCAAAATCTTTATATACTACCTCTACTCCAGCCATATTATTATAAGGCTCACCCCAATGTATAACCCTATAAGAGGAACGTTCGATTACTCTGTCAGTTAAAGTTGACATGTAGTAATCACCATAAGATGAGCCCTCTGCTGTTGCCGCGATCGACTTATTACCTAATGCATCAAAAGTAAATACTTCGAAAGAGTATGCACCTTCGGGAAGAGCAATGGAAACATTTATACGATCGAGATTTGGTGGGATATTGTATTCCATCGAATCTTCTCGATTATTCCAATAGATCTTAGCGTATACCGCTTTATTGTCAACCCCAGGTATCCACGAAAGTGTTACACTATTTAATCCGGAACGAGCCACAAGAGAATCAGCTTTACTTACATAAATTATTTCGCCACCTTCAAGATACTCCAAGTAAGTAGAATTCATATCTTTGCAACGCAAAAATGTAATGACAGATAAAAATGCGATAATATAATATTCAATATTTCTCATAATTTTTCAATTTAATTCTGATTACCCCAAAAAATTAGTTCAGTGAATTGTACATAATCTACACTGCCAAAATTCTTAGTAGTTTTCCACCTAAGATAACGATATCTGGGAGTTCCGACAGGAAACTCAAAGTCGAGACCAGCTTCTGCTGTTGCACGATCCTCTGCGCTTAAAGTGCCAACAGGTAGCCCCGATGGTTTAACAGCCTTAAATTCTGATATGAATGTCCATTTACTCCAGTCAGCGTCCAATTCATTGGCTCCCCAAATCTCCCAAATCTCAGGAGACCCAAAATTGAAATAACTATTTGTTCTCATCCAATATTTATAACGACTTATTTCAGTAGGTTTCCCAAAGTCAAACGTAAAAGATTGTGGTAATTTTGATGCTGGAGAATTTAATAATGTGCCTGCGTAGTTTGTTGCTGCTGGATCCCCATAAATTCCATCAAAAAGATAACTGTATGTATAATTATTATAAAACTTATTATAATCATTGAATAGTGAATATATAGGTGTTGGAGGTGGAATTTGAGTCTCGAATAATGGTTTTAAATACATTATTAAAGTATCCGATCTATTGTTCCACCTGTCCTTTACAAATACACCAAACTCTGCTAAAACAGAATCTTGTCCTCTCGCAGCAAAAGCACCTTGATCCTTATTCGTATATAGTGTTTCCAGGGGTTGCCATTCATTATCATTATTTATCATTATGGTAAGTACCACGTCAGCTCTTGTAGGATTGGTGAAAGATACCATTACACCTCCAAAAGTTTCCTGCATTACAAACGACTCCCTAATTAATTTTACAGGAGGTGTTAATGGATTTATCTTTACTTTGACAGGTTCAGATTCTTGCTCACTTCGATTGACACAATACAATTCTATTTCAATTTCTTTTGTATCTCCAATCCCATTAATCAGAAGAGTATCCGTATACGCGGAGGATATTACATTTCGTATGTTGCCTTCAGGATACTCATAAACTGCCTTCACATATAAAATATTTTCACTTTCAGGAAGGGTATATTTTAATCTTGCCCCCCCGGGTATATTCTTTACTTGTACATTTTCAACCGGAGACGGAATTGATTCGTCTTCATAAAGCGGACCGGGATATTCTTCTTTACATCCAGTAAATATAAGAGAAAATATAACAAGGAGAAATAATAATATTTTTGGTTTCATAATTTAACTTTTTAAACTTATTCACACCTGCATTTTTACCATCCTGGATTTTGTACCAGATTTTTATTCACAATTAAATCTAATTCTCTAATTGGCCATAAATAATCTTTCAGTTTGAATGTCCTTTTAAACAAATTATTTACCTTGTAATAATTTACGGCGTCAGATTCAGTAATGCTCCAACCTTGAACTATGTAATTTAATTCACTAATTCCCTTTTTCCATCTCATCAAATCCCAATATCTTTGACCTTCAAAGGCTAGTTCAATACCTCTTTCCTGATGAATAATCTCTCTAAGTCCTTCTTTCGTAGTGTATTTTTTGCTATTAACCGAAAATAATTCCCAGGAATCTTGTACTGAACCTAGACCTGCCCTCTCTCGTACAAGATTGATATAATCATACACCTCATTACTGGGGCCGTAATATTCATTCATTGCTTCGGCGTATAGCAGGTACAAATCAGCCAATCTAATCTCAGGAAAGGGATAACTAACAATACTATAGTTTACTGTTGATGAATATACATTGTCGGGATTCACAAGCTTTTTAGCCCAGTAACCTGTTTGACTGTATTGACCAGATTGAATACGACCTGAATATTGTCCCAATTTAGCTTCTACATGCCAACTATCATCTTCTGACAGTTTACCTTGTCCGTACCAGATAGAACCATCAAAACCTAAACTGGCATAAAATCTTGACTCCCTGTCAAAATGCAACTGAACGGTCTCGTAACCTTCCTTAATATAGTATTTATCATTGGCAGTAGCTTTTTTAAGTGTATAACGTCCCGCATAATCCCATGTTATATCTTCATCAATCGGTACACCATTCTTGGTGTAAAAAGTTTCAGCAAGTTTTAAAGTTGGAGCCAACGTGGATCCCGTTGAGGCTAAACCTATCGTACTACCATCCAGTCTGGCTTGTGCCTGTTTTTGATTCTCATTTGTTAAATTATTAGGGTTTCCCCAGATAATCTCAGGATTCCATTTGGAAGTTATTGCATATCTAAGATTCAATTTATAATTTGTTTGATCAGACAATGACTTTCCCAAAGGATTGTATTCTTTAAAGAAATATAGCTTATGACCACTTTCATGAGCAGCATTTATAGCAGCCATAGCAGCTTCAGCTGCAATCTTCCATTTCTCTGCCTCATAAGTAGCACTAAATAATGGAGATCCATCCTTATTCTTGAAGTTCAAATAATCGGCATTACCATTAAAAAGAGGACTCGCAGCCATTATGAGTACTCTTGCTTTGAGCGCTAAAGCAATGGGTTGAGTTATTCTTCCTAATTCTGTTGCTTCCGCTTCAATTCTTGGTGGTAGATTAACAACTGCTTCATCTAGTAACTCAACAACATAATTAATACAGTCATCAAAATGATCACGTTTTACTTTTGCACCTTCAATACTGACGGATATTGGCAGATTATCTCTTACAATGGGAATAGGTCCATACATTCTCATTAAATAAAAATGATAATAGGCTTTCAGGAACTTCACTTCTGCGATCCACCTATCACGTTCATACTCCTCTAAATCTGGAACTTTGGCAATATTTTCAAGAAATATATTGCAATCTCTTATTGCCATATACAAAGCTGGTGATGCTGTTAATCCTGACCATGGATTGAATAATGGATTAACAACATTCTGAAAACCTCTCACTATTTGGGGAGCCTGCCATGATTGCTGCAATCCCCATACTTCATCGGCACACATAAATGCTGGATCATATATATAATCACCATTTTTTGGAATATAAGAATAACATGTAAAGAGGTATTTCTCAGCTGTATTTCGCATTGTGAATGCATTTTCTATTGTTGCAATATTATCGGGAACTACATCAAGAAAATTCTCGCAAGATATAAATACGAGCATTAATATAACAGATATTAGTTTATTTTTCATAAATTTTTAATTTAAAAAGTAACTTGTGCCCCAAAATTCATTACCTTCTGTATTGGGTAATTCAACCCATTGCTACCCATTTCAACATCCCAGAGCTTAAATTTACTGAATGTGAGAAGATTAGAACCACTTACATAGAGTCTAAAATTTTCAATATCTAATTTGTTTGTTATTCTATTTGGTATGGTATAACCGATTTCAACGGATTTCAATCTAAGAAAACTCCCATCCCTCATAAACCATGTACTCCTTTGCTCATTATTGGAATTCGCTATTGTGCTCAATCTTGGCCATATTGCATATATATTTCTATTCTCCTCAGACCAATAACTGTCAGCATAAGCTTTAATTAGGGTCTGCTTATTAATTCCCAATCAGGCACACAATTTCATTTGTGGCCCGAGTGGATAAATGTTTATATTTCTCACTATCATTAACTTCTGTAGTAACGAGACAAAATAAGGTAAGGGAATATCCCTCATATGCCGGATCAGATTCATCACAAAAATGATAGCCCCTATCCAACTCCTTGACGTCGAGGAGAGTCTGGCCCGGATATCATTTAAACCATATCCACGCTTGCCCTGTCCAAACTTCCCTTCAACCTGGTTGCGTTCCGCCGTCTCTCGTCGCTCTTTACGTTTTTGGTATCTGCTCTTGATCTCTTTTGCCGGCTTTCGTCCCAGTGGCTCCCCGGTGAAGCGGATTCCTTTCTCTTTCAAAAACCGCCTGTTCTCCCGGGTAAGATATATCTTATCCACCTGAACCAGCTCCGGATATTTCCCAGTCAACTTCCTGAAGCGTTCAACCTGTGACTGAAGATCCTGCCCCTCGTTGAAGGCATCCCAGTCAAAATGATCCACCCTGGCATATCCATCCAGCAGGCTGATGTTGATCTTGGCGCCAAACTCCGTCTTGGCCTTGGCTTTACCACGGACGATGGGGCGAACATGTGGCTGATGAATGTTCACTATGCGATCTTCTACTTGATGGCTCTTCTTCTTATACATCGTCTCCTGTTGTTCCAGCAGATGCTGGATGACAAAAAAATACTTTAGTTGCCGCCGGTCGAGGGGAATCGGTTTATCCTTTATGGTGTCCAGTATCCCGTTGATAGTCCGCACATCCCGTTTCAGGTAGTTGATCTGCTTGCGTATCGCTTTTCGTAACACGTTGGCTGGTTTTCTCTTCATTTTCGACACATTCAAAAAATCCTTGCGTGCAACCCTTCTGTATGTACGGGGTTTATCTTTAATACCCAGTTTCAAACACAACTCATCGATCAGCTCTTCTGCCTTCTGGCGGCTCTCGTTCAGCAGATCCAGATCGGTGGGATACTTGATATCCGCATCACAGACCGTTGCATCCATTTGGAGCTTCCCCTTGTTCCCGGGATGCGGATCGGGATCGTCATCATTATCATCTTCTTCATCCTTCGCATCCTTGTCAACCACTTCTTGATTTGCCCCGGCTTTTAGCTTCAACCCTTTTCTTATCAAGTCGTCCGTCAATGATTCAAAGACATCAAGGTCGATTCGCTTTCTGATGGAGACCAGCAGTGACGGTGTCATCACCTGTTCATAGGTGAAAGCTTCGAGACCAAGAAAATACTGCATGTAGGGGTTCTCCTGTATCATCTCTATTACTCCACGGTCGTCACTCTTCATGATGTGCTTGATGATGATTACTCCCAGCACAAGCCTGGCATCTTTGGTGGGGGCACCCCGGTTGCTTTTGAAGTTCTTGTAATAAAGCCGGGCGAACTCTTCCCAGGGAACTATTTTTGAAAGAATAACCCACCGGTTATTCTCATCCAGTTTTGCCTCAAAGGGCATCTTGAACTCTGAAATTGAAAGCTGCCTGGAGCTCTTGTATCGTATCATAAAATGCAAGGTTTATGAAGTAAAAATACTCAATTTCTTGCAGTTATGCAAATTTTTTACCAACTAATTTACTGATATACAACACAAATGCCAATTATTCAGCAAACCCTAATTACTTGATTTCCATTTACAAATGGCGCGGTAGAACTATTATAATTAATCCAAAATGATGACAAGGCCGATCCTTGAAAGAAGAATGAGAAGTCAAGATTTCGAATACCTGTTGATACCCCAAATCCATAAATAATTTCTGGTTGTGTCGGATACCCGATTGGGACTCTATCAAGTGTGGTTATTTGTCCATCACCGTTTACATCTCTGTATTTAATATCACCCGGACCATATATTCCAAAATTCTGGACCGGCGAATTAGCCACATCACTTTCGTCTATGAACAAGCGTTCGGCAATATATCCCCATTCTTGTGACAATGAGAATCCAATTTTAGAAAGATTTTTTTCATCATATTCCGGTTCCTCAATCTTTTCATATTTACTTGTAGCATATGTAAAATTGCATCTTCCTGTTATCCAGGCATCCTTATTAAACATATATGAATAATCGAGAGAGAGATCAACGCCACTTGATGATGCTTCTCCAACATTTGCCCTCATTGGAGCGGAAAGACCCATTGTTGTTGGAATATTTGCTCTGGTCATTAATATATTTTCTCGGTATTCATTGAAATATTCCATCTGAATATCAAATTGATTGAACAACCCTAACTCTAATGCCAAATTTGTTTTTTTGGATGTTTCCCATGTAATATCTCTATTATCATATCTTGTGACGAAAATACCATTTTGCCCATATGCATAATCTCTTCCAAATTTAGCCCCATGTGAAGCATCGTTCATTGAGACAGATGACAAATAAAAAAATCTATCTTCAGCAGTTCCAATAGCATCATTTCCAACAAGTCCGTATGTTGCTCTTAACTTCAGTTTATTAATATATGGTTCCATTGGCTTCCAAAACTCTTCATTTGATATCGTCCAGGCAGCACCTGCAGAGGGGAAGAAACCGAATCTTTTATCTTTGTAAAAGCGTTCAGATCCATTATACCCAAAATTATATTCCAAGAAATAACGGTTATCATAAGAGTAGGTACCTCTACCGGACAAACCTATATTTCTATAGGGCAGTGATTTTACCAAGGAGGAGGCATTGCCCTCAAGATAATTACGCATGATAAATACAAGCATTCCGTTAAAATTATGTTTCCGGTCAATCACCTTGACATAATTTAATGCTGATTCCAAATAGGTCGTAGATTTAACAATCTTGTCACCCTCGCTATATCCCAGATACTCTGTACCTGTGTTAGGATTAATAAGTGATAGCTTATAGGAATCAGAATATTTATCATAGGTACTCACCTCGTATAAAAAAGGCACATAACTTCTTGAAACATCAAAATAGGACTCTCTGTTCGTGTTAAATAAACCTCTCAGAGCTAAACCTTCTGTTAGGAATGACAAATCTTGCTTTAATTCAAACTGAGCCAGCATTAGCGATTTTGAGTATTCTTTATACCCTTTAATTAAATCCGCATATGGATTAATATAACTACCCATGGAGCTTCCTCCAAACATTATATGCCCAACATGCAGATGATCTTCATCTACAGGAAAAAAAGCCGGGAACTTCACAGGATTGCTTCGCATTACTCTTTCATACATTTGAGATCCACTATATATAGGCCCCTTATAATCATCGAATGTCCCATACAATCTCACACCAATTTCAGTGGTCTCAGTTGGATTAATATTTATGTTTGAACGCAATGCATAGCTCTTTAAGTCAATATTGCTATTAAAATTATTTCTGCTGTCTACCTTTAGTATGCCGTTATCTTGATTGAATGTACCTGCAATATAATAGCGGGCAATTTTCCCTCCACCTGATAAATTGAAATTCAAGCGATGATTGAGTGCATTGTCTTTAAAAACCTCTTTTCGCCAGTCTGTAGCAGGATAGACCAATGGATTTGTCCCGGCAATGGTATTGTCAATTTTACTATCTGAATTGGGTTGAAAACCAAGTGGATCGCGGGTTACAACTGCTTCATTTTCCAATCGCATATAAGTTATAGGATCCGCTAACTGAAGATTTCTAGTTGGTGATGAAAGTGAACTCTCATAACGTAAATTCACTTTTATGGATCCTTCTTTTCCCTCTTTTGTGGTTACCAGAATTACGCCATTCGCACCTCGTGCACCATACAACGCGGTAGCGGTAGCATCCTTCATAATCGAAAAACTTAAAATATCATCCGGCTGAAGTCTTGCCAATTCTGTTGAATTTAATTCTATCCCATCAATAAGAATCAACGGATCCTTTTTATAACCAAATGTAGTGACACCTCTAATAAAAAACTCTGCATTATCCCGCCCAGGCTCACCACTTCTCTGATATGATATAATTCCCGCCAATCTTCCTGCTAATGAGGTGGTTAAATTGCTGGATGGAATTTTAAGATCTTTCGGAGTAATGGTACTAACAGAGCCTATCACATCTGTTTTCTTCTGCTTACCAAACGCAACAACAAGTACCTCATCCAGTTCATCTACCTTTTCCTCTAGTACCACATCTATTACTGATTGATCCTTAATTTCAATTATTTTCGATTCTAGTCCTACAAATGAAAATAATAGTTTATCTGTCGATTTGGCTTCAATTGAGTATAGGCCATCCAAATCTGTTATTACTCCTTTGGATGAACCGATAATTGTTATTGTTACCCCAGGGAGTGGAATTCCAGCACCGTCTACAACTTTTCCTTTAATAACTTTATTTTGCTGGATAATATTATGGTATTTTGTGTTAATTTCGCCGTATCTTCTATTTGCTTTAAGATGTAGGCAATTTAGCAATTGCATGAATAAAAAAATTAGAAAAATTAATTTTTTTAGCAGATTCATTTTCCTTTTCATGTTAATAAAATGTTGTGTTTTTATGTATGGTTGTTTAAAGAAGCAAAAGCATAATAAAATGTTATGTGTGAAATTTATTGCATTTATTAGCAGAATGAGGCAGGTGATTATCCCACTTGAACAATTTCTTCTTACGCTAAATTCAATTCACGGATCCATTTTAACCTCCTTTCGTAATTATAGTGCAATTATAATTATAATAATTCATATACGATCAAGAACAGTAGTTAAATAATAGTTAATAATGGTTAATTATAAATTTTATTATCATTTTAAATTGATTTTCAGCTATTTAAAACGTTCAATATATTACATAATGATTCATATGTAATCACTATTGAATGCTTTAATTTTTTCAAGAGTTCAAAATTTTGTAACTACTCAGGTACCCCCTGTCATAGACAGAGAGTCCTGACTACTCGTCAATAACTATGCTATACTCGAAACTACGCTTTAGCAAGGGATGCAATAACCCGAAGGACCTCAAAGGGGTTCTGTCCGTTCTTGACCGCTGTTTGGATGACGGAGGCAACGGTAGCATAGTTCCCGGCTCCTTCCTCGGAGCGGAAGCACCCGCTGACTTTCAATTTGGTCTTGGCCGGTCTCAATGCCTTCTCGGAGTCATTATTCGTGGGAGGAACAGCGGGATTGGTGAGGAAGGTAAAGATATAGTCCCGGTGTTTGGTAATGCCTTTTTTGAGTTTATCAAGTTCATTATTCTCCCCGTCTTCTTTCGTGTAAACCGAAGGTCTTTCGAGCAGCTTGTCCAGTCTTTCTTCCATATCTTTCCTGACCGCTTCTCCAATGTCATTTTCATTGCGATGATGGACGGAGTCCCGCAGCAGGTCGAGCATGTCAAGGCTCCATGGATCATCCGGAAAGGCCTGCATCGTGTAGGTAAGGTTCCGCAACAGATGGGCAATGCATATCTGGTGATCCTCCATCCCCACGTCTCCCATGAAGTAGGCCGGAAGTCGGTCAGTGACCCATACCATATTACCTTGCTCTTCCCCGGTAAAGTGCTTGTTGATCACATGGTGGCTTCTGCTGCTGTCAAAGGCGAGGAAGGTGGCTACGGCATTCTGGAAAGCCCAGAGCCAGTTATTTTTCCCGTTCACGTTGATTCCGGTTTCGTCCGCCCCGGCAACCTTTCCTTCTGCAACTTTCTGACGGATCATTTCGTAGGGCGTTTTGGAGAATTTCCGCATGGCCTTCAGCATGTTCGATACGGAGCCTTCACTGATGTGGAGTCCGAAGATGGTCTCGTACAGATGGGTGAGTCGCTTGAACGGAACATTTTGGTAAGTGCTGAGGTAGGATGTCATCGCCATGATGTTGGGGCCGAAGGATACGGGAGCATTCACCTCTTCCGGAAACTGCCCCTTGCTGCAATGCCCGCAGGAGCACTTGACCTGCATCGTCATGTGGTTGACAACCGTGGCCGCAATCGGAAGCGGAATGTCCACCACCTGGCGTGTGGCGCTGACGATCGCAGCGTCCATCTCCAACGGCTTTCCACATTCCGGACACACGGAGACGGGGTACCACTGTTGGGTTTCCGTTACATTTTCGGATTGGAGCAGGGTGCTCCCCGAATGGCCTTTCTGCCCACCGGACTTCCTGCCGGAAGGCTTGCGCTGGGACTGTGTATGCCGGATGCCAATTGGATTCCCGGAGGGCGGGACGCTACTGTTCGTGCTATTCTTTATGACGGGTTTCCTGCCACTCCCGAGTTCGGCAACATGGGATGCAAACTCGGCAATACGAGCCTCTTTAACTTTTATTTCACTGTCACGGACAGAAAGAATAAGATCCATCCGCGCAAGTTCCCTGTCCTTCTCCTCAAGGGTTTTGACAAGAGCCCTGTTGATCTTCGCCTGCACCAGCAGCCGCTCTGCCAGTTCTGTGGAGTCAAGCTCTTCGCAAAGGCCGAGTTCCCGAAGGATCTGCCTGCGCCGCCGGGAGAGCTTTACCCGGTCTGCCTCGACACTCTTTCCAAGTCCTGTATTAAAGTTCTTTTTCATACCTCCACAAAGATCGGGAAAATAATGGATCTGTGCAAATTTAATGATTTGTGCACCAGCGGATTAAAGGATGTTTCCAGACATTTTGGCAAGACCTGCACCCCTTCTTTCGGAGGGTCATTCCAAAATTTTTTGAGGGCCTGCAATGCCCTCCAAATAGCCCACAATAAGCTGATATATAACAACTTCAATGCAGGGACAGCGGCATGAGGAAAAATTCAAAAAAATTACAACAGGATGTTGACAACCCTGCGGCATTCTTCATCATTGGTCAGGAAAAGGGAACCTAAGTAGTTACAAATAATGTCCAATTCCTTTTTTAGATGATTGTTTTTGATTAATTTTGCTTGAAAAGGAAAATGTATAACAACAGTATGAATTACGAATTAAGAAAGAAAATTATAATTGATCTTCTAAACGAAAAAGAAATTATTACGATTTCTGAAATTTCTAAACGGTGTAACGTTTCTAAAATTACAGTTCGTCGTGATTTTCTATTTTTAGAGCAAGAAGGAAAACTTAAAAGAACTCATGGGGGAGCAGTAATTGCTAAAAATGGTCAAAACCTCTTTACATTTAACGTAAAAGTGAATCAAAATATCATAAAAAAAGAGGAAATTTGCAGAATTGCGGCAAACCATATCCAAGAGAATGATATAATTTTCATTGACTGTGGGACGACACTTTTCCACATGATAAATTATATAAAGAAGTTTAAATCTTTAATAGTTATTACAACATCACTCCCAATCATTTCAGAACTACTTGATTTCCCAAATATCAAATTAATTATTATAGGTGGAGAGGTTGAACATTCTCGAAAAGCTATTTATGGTCCGGTTGCTAATAAGAATATTAACCTTTATCATGCCGATAAAGCATTTATTGGTGCTGATGGCGTTTCATTAAAAAATGGACTTAGTTCATATGATGAAATGGAAGCTTCCATAACGCTGAAAATGGCAGAAAATTCAAGTGAAGTCTTTTTACTTTGTGATTCTTCAAAAATTGAGAAAAACTCATTTTATCGATTTGCCGACTTCTCAAAGATTGATCATCTCATTACTAATCGAGATATTTCAGATCATCATTTAAGAGAATATCGAGATATGGGAATTGACGTAATAATAGAATAACCTATTTGACGTTATTCGTTTACTTTCATTTACGCTCTAACGTGAGTTCGGGATAAGAAAATCATAAAAAAAGTTGTGATATAGGGAGATTATTTGTATATTTATAGCTGATAATCAAACAAATAACAAACATCAACCCTATGATCACAACAGACAAAGTTATTGAAATATTTTGTATTGCCGACGATTTTTGTGCAGAATATGAGAATGAAATCCGGAATCACCAACTTCAAGCAGGTGACATAACGAAAAGGAGAAACAGGAAAACGCAAATGTCCCAGAGCGAGATTATTGCCGTGATGGTCTGCTTCCACTGTGGAACCTTTCATAATTTCAAGAATTATTACCTGTTGAGTCCGCTCTGAAAAACCTTTTTTTCAAATTGCTGAAAAAACGATTTCGCCGGACAGTTTTGATTGTTCTTGTTGAAAATAAATTTGTCGGTATAGGCGGTTAGACCGCTGTAGTTATATTACTTCTATTTAACCTTATAGGTTCACTGAAGACCATCTTCCTAAGGAGTAAATCGAAGATTGACCCCATCATTGACCTCCTGTTATACCTGAAATGGTACTCATCGAGATAACCTTGCAGCCGCTGCTTTGAGCAATGGTGGTGTATCCCTCGCAACCATCCCTGGATGTTCATTATGTGAATATGCAGTTGCTGCATTCCCTTTCCCTTGTCTGAAGGTATTTGTTCTAAGTTTGGATAGTCCTTTTTCAATGGCAAATATCCTTTCCAAACGTCAGTAATAACGTGCGCTTCTTTGCTAATATATGTCTCAAAAAACGGTCTGAATTCTTTGCTTGAAGCACGATCAATTACTTGTGCATAAGCACGCCCAACACTACCTTTATCTTCCAGAATTTCAAGTGCAACTATAACTAACTTCTTTTTGCTCTCGCCACTACGCCCCACTTTCCCTTCCTCGTATTCGCCAATCAGAAATTCATCCACTTGAACTTTGCCGCATAATTGGTTTTTACGGCTGCTCGTCATTGCTTGTTGGATTTTCCACTTAAATTCCCAAACTGTTTTCTGCCGCAATCCAAACTCTTCTGACAATTCCATGGAAGACATTCCTTTCTTTTTTGTACTGATCTTAAAGCATATGTGAAACGCTATTAGTAATGGAAATTTTATCTTGTCAAACATCGTTCCTGCCGTTGGACTTTCATCGTAATTACAATTGGCGCAACGGCGTGAATATGACTTTTTGCCTTTTCCATACTTCAGATGACCGCATTTCTTGCATTTGTACGGACTTTCAGATGACCATTTTATTGCAGACAAATAACGAAAACAATCTTCGTCGCTCTGAAAATACCTATTAAATTCTATTGAATTCACCCCCGTATACTTTTCTCTAAATCCCATGCTACAAAGGTAGCAGTTATTTCTAAATTAACAGCGACTTAAGCGCCTATACCGATAAATAAAAGAGTGTTCCGGGATAGAAACCGGCCACCCAACTTGTTGGCTTTACAGTCTTCAATTCTCCATTTTTATTGATTGAGTTGGGCTGTACCCCATCCGGTAAATTTTCCATCATCGTTCTATATTGCTGGACAGACTTACGAAGTGTCTCTTCCATCCATGGTTTGTTAACCTCGTAATCTGACTGTTTGATATTTAGCGCATTGCATCCGACAACACCCCACAAGAAAAAAACTGATAAAACAGCAAATAAAAAAACTATCTTTCTCATATTGTTATTGTTATTGTATTTAGAGTGAATATTCGATTGATAAACGGTGAAACGTTACATATAATATAGTGATGATTAGATCACCAATCAAAACTATCTATTTTGGTTGAAATCGGGTGCAAGTTGATAACTGTTCATCAGTTTCCCGAAAAATGAGTCATCAATAGCTCCCTCGAAATGATCCACAATTGTTTTACTCAATACCGTGTTGCTATGATTGAAACGTACAGATTCGTTAATTTTGAGGAGACCGATTTTATTAAGCAGATCTGCCCTCACTTCACCATTGTAAACGGGCGGATGAATCACAGAATTTGAAAAAAATGTGCCGACAGTTGCATAAGGAGAATAGACTTCTCCCTGTTCCCCTTTTATGATGGGCAGAAACTCACAACCAGAGAAAATCACTTTACCGGACAGAGGTCTTTTTTCAGATCCATAAAAATTAGAAACCGTACAGTTATCGAAGATTAGATTTGCAAGATTCCCGTTGTTGCGCAATGCAATATTGTCACAGTTGTTGAACCTCACTGAAGGATAGAGCGAGTATTCTGAAAGATCAATATTGCTGTTTCCGATTTCAAAATGATATTGATTATCCTCAGTCGACAAATCTTCTAACTCAACGTTTGAGAAAATGTATGAAGCATTGGTTCGCAGGACAGGACACTGTCCATAAGATTGTGTAAATGAAAACTACAGGAAGACATTCTTGTAGTTTTTTCTTTTCCAACCCCTCTATAATTTGTGTGAGGGGATTCGAAAAGAAAAAACAAGATTAGCGATTAATATAAAAACGATTAATTTTGTAAACATTTAATTTTATGGACATTCCCAAAGAGTTATTAAACAAAGAGTTTCTGTCTCAATTTAAGACGGAAGAAGACGTGAGCAAGTTTTTAACCGACTTGCACACTCGGGTATTGGAACAAATGCTGGAAGGCGAGATGGAAGCTTATTTAGGCTACGAGAAACATTCCCCGGAAGGCAACAACAGCGGCAATTCCCGTAACGGCAAGTATCCCAAGAAAATACAGACACATTATGGCGAATCCGTCATAGATGTGCCTCGTGACCGTCAGGGAGAGTTTGAACCAACTGTTGTCCCCAAGCATCAGAGCCGAGGTTTATCCATCGAGAAACTGGTCATATCCCTTTACGCCAAAGGAATGAGTGTGTCGGATATTGAAGAAGAGATGAAAGAGATTTACGGCATAACACTTTCCACTTCAGCCATATCCATTATAACCAATAAAGTAACTCAAGCAGCGATAGAATGGCAGAATCGCCCGCTGGAGAATCAGTATCTTATAGTCTGGATGGATGGCATTGTCTTTAAAGTCAGAGACCAGGGTAAAGTGGTCAATAAAACGGTTTATTTATGTGTAGGCTTGAATAAGGAAGGCATCAAGGAAGTGCTGGGCATGTGGGTTGGCAAGAATGAAAGTGCATCGTATTGGACAGGTGTTTTAACCGACTTGAAAGCTCGTGGAGTAAATGATATTCTGATTACCGTAACTGATAATTTGAACGGATTCACAGACTCAATAAAAGCGGTTTTCCCTGATGCAACCACTCAAATCTGTGTTGTACATCAAATACGCAACTCTTGCAGGTACGTTGTCTGGAAAGAGAAAAAAGAGTTTTCATCTGATTTGAAGAATATTTACAACGCTCCCACCAAAGAGTCAGCTGCACTGGAACTGGATGCTTTTGAACAGAAATGGGGTGGAAAGTACCCTTATGCCATTCGTTCATGGCGGAGAAATTGGGATGAACTGACGGCCTTTTTTGACTTTCCTGTTGAAATCAGAAAGATTATCTACACGACCAATCTGATAGAAAATCTGAATGGGAAAATTAGAAAATACACCAAAAACAAGCTTTCGTTTCCAAACGATGATGCTTTGAAAAAGGCTGTATATTTGGCTGTTTCTGAAATAGAAAAAAAATGGACACAGCCAATTTGGAACTGGGGGTTGATTTTTAACCAGTTTATAACTATATTTGAAAACAGGATTCAAGTATAAAACTCTTAAATCCTGTAGTTTGACGTTTACACAAAATATTGGATGGTACCAAAAATAAGGACCGATTGATTTTGATTTTAGTCGGTTGATACTGATTTCTTTTAATGATTATCCGCAGTTATTCCTAAAGAATTTAACGGGAAAAAGTTATAAATAAGTTTCAAAAACACTTGCACAATTCACTGATATTCATTATATTTACATCGCTAACGATATAAAGATTCAAACTATGAATATCCTGGATTTTGCTATAAATTACCCCGATGAGGAATCCTGTCGGAAAAAATTCAAAGAACAAAGAGACCAAATGGGAGTAACCTGTCGTCATTGTAATTGTAAAGAACATTATTGGCTGGAAAACAAGCAGGCCTATGAATGCAAGCGTTGTCGCGCACGCCAAACCTTGCGTTCAGGCACCGTCATGCAGCACTCCAACCTGCCTTACCGTTACTGGTTCGTGGCCATGCACCTGCTCACGGCGACCAAGGGCTCCTTTTCCGCGGCGGAGCTGCAGCGCCAGCTGGGGCACAAGCGTTACCAGCCCATATGGGAAATGGTCAATAAACTGCGTGACGTGATGGGCAAACGCGATGATGAGTACACCCTCGAGGGAGCCATCGAGTTGGACGACGCCTTCTTTTCCACCGAAATATCCCTTGAAGAGAGGGACAAACCGTTGAAGCGCGGCCGCGGGAGCCAAAAAAAGACCAAAGTGCTGGTAATGGCTGAAAGCAAAACGGTTGAAAACCCCAAGCCGGGTAAGAAACCCAAGAAGGTTAGATACCTGAAAATGAAAGTGATCAGTGACTTGAAGTCCGGTACAATTACAAGGAATGTCAAAGAGCACGTTGAAAGCACGGCGGATCTGACCACCGATGACTCAACATCTTACACTAAATTGAAAGAGCATGTTCATTCACATACGGCATCTGTTATTCCACACCAGGATCTTTCCAAGGTGCTGCCCTGGGTGCATACCGCGATCAGCAATGCCAAACGACAGCTCCTGGGCGTGTATTACAAGATAAAACCAGAATACTTGCAATATTACCTCAACCAGTTCTGTTATAAATTCAACAGGCGTTACTTCGGGGAAAACCAGTTTGAAAGACTGTTGATAGCCGCTGTAACGTATGCTCCTGATTTCAAGTCAAGAATTTACAATAGGAACTATTGCGGATAATCATTTTTCTTTTTTATCTGAGCGGTAATCTCAAACTGAATTATCATGGGAAAACTGACACAAATCTGGAATGAGGTAAAACCCCGCGGGGGATGGAGATATCCGGCAATCATCATCTCCGGGGCATTTGTGGGGCTCTTCATCTATACTTTTTTCGCCTCCCGTGCCTACAGCTACCTTTCCGACAATCCCCGAACCTGCGTCAACTGTCACGTGATGAGTCCCTACTACGCCACCTGGACCCACAGTTCACACGCCCGGAATGTCACCTGCAACGATTGTCATGTTCCGCACAACAATGTGGTGAACAAGTATCTCTTCAAAGCCAAGGATGGCCTCCGCCACTCCGCCGTTTTTACCCTTCGGGGTGAGAAAACAGCCCTGCAAACCATTGAGGCCAGTTCAGAAGTGATCATGGAGAACTGTATCCGGTGCCATACACAGCTCAATCAGGAGTTCGTGACGACCGGAAGGATGGGTTACCGGGAGACGAGAGCAAATGGCGGAAATGCCTGCTGGGACTGTCACCGGGATGTTCCCCACACCCGAAGCCGCTCGGAAGTATCCACACCCCATTCGCATGTACCGATGCCCGATACCCGGGTACCGGACTGGTTAAGCACGGCAATCACCAACCATCAAGTGAAGTAACAAACCCCAAATATTATCACCATGAGCAACAATGAAAACAGAAAGATGAAGTCGTGGGTAGCCTGGCTTCTGTTTTTCGTTACAGTTGGCATCGTCTTCCTGCTGGGTATGCTTGCCGCATCGATCACCCAGCGAAGAGCCGAAGTGGCATCGATCCTCAACAACAAGAAGGTGAATATCACCGGTATTGAATCGCGGAACGAAATCTTCGCCCAGAATTACCCGAGGGAGTATGAATCGTGGATCAGGACCGCCGACACCACCTTTCAGAGCGAATTCAATGGAAGCAGTGTGGCGGATGTACTGGAACAACGGCCCGAGATGGTGATCCTATGGGCGGGATATGCCTTCTCGAAGGATTACGGAACACCCCGGGGCCATATGCATGCCATCGAGGATATCCACCACACGCTACGTACGGGAGCACCGCTCTCTCCGGACGAAGGACCGCAGCCGGCAACCTGCTGGACCTGTAAAAGCCCGGACGTTCCCCGTCTGATGGATTCTCTTGGAATAGCTGAATTTTACAAGGGCACATGGGCTTCGCTGGGAGATGAGGTGGTGAATCCCATCGGATGCGCCGATTGTCACGAAGCGGAGAACATGAACCTGAAAATCAGTCGCCCGGGATTGATTGAAGGGCTGAAGAACAGCGGCAGGAACATCGACAACATCCCGCAGCAGGAGATGCGTTCGCTGGCCTGCGCCCAATGTCACGTGGAGTACTATTTCACTCCCGACGGCAAATACCTGATCTTTCCCTGGCACAACGGGCTGACCGTCGAGGGTAGTGAAAGGTATTACGACAGCATCCGGTTTGCCGACTATACACACAAGCTCAGCCGGGCACCCATCATCAAGGCACAGCATCCCGATTACGAGATCTATAAGACCGGCATTCACGCTCAGCGGGGCGTTTCGTGCGCCGATTGCCATATGCCGTACATATCGGAAGGAGGGGTCAAGTACTCCAACCATCAGATAAGAAGTCCGCTGGCAAGCATCAACAGCACCTGCCAGGTCTGTCACCGTGAAAGCGAGGAGACCTTGCGCAATGCCGTCTACGAGCGCCAACGCAGTGCCAACGAAATCCGCAACCTGGTTGAGAAAGAACTTGCGGCCGCCCATATCGAGGCCAAGTTTGCCTGGGAGAGGGGGGCTACCGAAGCAGAGATGGAGGAGGCGTTGCAACTTATCCGGCAATCTCAATGGCGTTGGGACTACGCTGTGGCTTCGCACGGCGGATCGTTCCACTCGCCGGTAGAGTTCCAGCGGATTCTCGCCATGAGTCTCGACCGGGCGCATAAAGCCCGATTTGCCATTTCGAAAGTATTGGCTCAACTGGGGCATACCGGTGATGTTCCCATGCCCGACATCTCTACCAAGGAGAAGGCACAGGCCTACATCGGACTGGAGATGACGCAGGAGCGGGAAGCAAAAAAGGAGTTCGTGGAAACGGTGGTGCCCGAATGGCTGAAAAAAGCCAGAGCCAACAACCGCCTGGTCAGCAGAAATTATTGAATGAAGCCCATCGGAAAAATATGGGAGCGGCCATGGGGTTACACCGAAGGATTTATCGTGGCCGGCGGTATTGCGTTGGCAGGCATCCTGCTGCAGCTCCAGTTTGGTAATCTCGGTCCCTCCGACTACAGTTTTCCGGTAAACCTGATTGTGGGGATCCTCTTTGTGGCAGGGCTTCTTTGCTGCCACTTCCTGCTGAGAGCGAACCACGTTATACGATGGCTTTCGGGGACAACATCAACCGTGCCTGCGTTGCTCATGCTGCTGACATTTGTGGTGGTGATGGGATTGACGCCCCAGTATTCCGGAGAGCTGCCCCGGGAAGAACTGCCCGACACACTTTTCAGCCGGATCGGATGGTACCGGATGACCACCTCATGGGCATTTGTACTCCTCTGCTTTTACATCCTGACGATTCTGGGCCTGACACTGCTGAAGAAGAGCCGTGAGGTGCAATCGTGGCGACTGGCCGGCTTCTACCTCAATCACCTGGGGTTGTTTCTGGCACTACTCGCCGGTTTGCTGGGAAGCGGAGATATCCGGCGTTTCACCGTTCAGGTCAACGAAGGCGAGGTGGAGTGGCGCGACCTGCCCCTCGCCATCGAACTGGAAAGATTCGAGATCGAGGAGTATCCCCCCAGACTGGTTGTCATCGATAACCGTACGGGGAAGATCCTGCCAGTAGACCGCCCCGAATCCTATATGTTTGAAGCAACCGGCAGGTGGACAGAGCTAAACGGAAACCGCATCGAAATAGTGGAGTACCTTCCTCAGGCAGTCCCGGTAGACGACCCGGCATCGGTTACCTTTGTTCCCATGCAGATGGATGGAGCAGCCACGGCGCTGAAGGTACGGGTAATCAATCCATCGCTCGGCAAGCCGGTCGAGGGCTGGGTGAGCAACGGAAGCTACCGGTTTCCCTATCGGACGCTGCCTATCGATGAAGCCACCAGCCTGGCAATGCCCATGCAGGAAGTGAAACGGTACACTTCATGGGTAACCGTCTATACGGAGGCCGGGGAACAGAAAAAGGGTGGTATCGAAGTAAACAGGCCGCTTTCGATTGGGGGATGGACCATCTACCAGTACGGATACGACGAAAGTATGGGCAAATACTCCAGGCAAAGCGTTTTCGAACTGGTCCGCGATCCCTGGTTGCCGTTGGTCTACACCGGTATCTTCATGCTGTTGGCCGGGGCACTCTTCCTGTTTGTTGCCGGCCCCAAAAAACCGATAATCGAGAGTTGAACATGTCGTGGAATTTTTTCATATTTTTTGCTGCACCGGCGATCCTCTCCTGGGGCATAGCATCGGGGGTGGCATTGCGCAGCCATAAAAAGTGGTTAGCCACCGGATTGATGGTATTGGGACTGGGTATATTTTTCGCATTTATCCTCGGATTGTGGTTGTCGCTCGAGCGGCCACCCCTGCGGACAATGGGAGAGACCCGTTTGTGGTACTCTTTTTTCCTGCCGTTAGCAGGATTAATCACTTATCAACGGTGGGGATACCGGTGGATACTGTCGTTCAGCACCCTCCTATCGGCACTCTTTATCGTTGTAAACATCGCCCGGCCGGAGATCCACAATAAAGTGTTGATGCCTGCCCTGCAAAGCCCTTGGTTTGCGCCTCACGTGATTATCTACATCTTTTCCTACGCCATTCTTGGAGCCGTAACATTGATAGCTCTCTTCTACCTTTTCAGGGGGGAGAAGCTGCAGGAGAGGGATCGCATCATGGAGACAACCGATAACCTGGTGTATGTTGGCGTCGCATTTCTAACAATAGGCATGCTGATGGGGGCAATCTGGGCAAAAGAGGCTTGGGGACACTACTGGAGTTGGGATCCGAAGGAGACATGGGCGGCGGCCACCTGGCTGGGCTATCTGCTCTATATCCATTACCGGCTCCGGAAAAGATCGAAAGAGAGCACCTCGATGCTGATCCTTATCGGCACATTCATCCTGCTTCAGGTCTGCTGGTACGGAGTCAATTACCTCCCCTCGGCACAAGGTAGAAGCGTCCACACCTATTCGGCCCGATAACTCCTTGCCAAGCCTATCCTTCCTGACCTTCGGGCCTGCTGCTCTTCGGCGGGAAGATGGTGCTCTTCCATACAGGCGTCGCTGCAGCAGCCCTCATACTTGCTTCTGCACCCGTCACACTGGATAAAGAGCAGGTGACACCCGTCGTTATTGCAGTTGGTGTGGTTATCGCATGGGGCTCCACATTGATGGCATTTTGCAATCACATCGTCGGTAATCCGCTCGCCCATGCGCCCATCGAATACAAAATTCTTGCCCACAAACTTCAAGGGGAGATTCTGCTCCCTGGCTCTCCTGACATACTCAATCACGCCACCCTCCACGTGGAAGAGATTGGGAAACCCTTTGTGGCGCAGGTAGGCCGACGCCTTTTCACACCGGATGCCTCCGGTGCAGTACATCACGATCTTCTTATCCTTATGCTCCTTCAGCATCTCCGCAGCCATGGGCAGCTGTTCGCGGAACGTGTTGGAAGGTATCTCCAACGCATTTTCAAAATGGCCCACCTCATATTCGTAATGGTTGCGCATATCCACAAAGAGAGTATCCTCCCGGCCAATCATCCTGTTCACCTCGTCGGCCTTCAGGTACTGCCCCACGTTCGACGCATCGAAAGAGGGGTCGGTGATACCGTCCGCAACGATCTTGGGCCTAACCTTGCACTTCAGCACCCAAAACGATTTGCCGTCATCGTCGATCGCGATATTGAGCCGGATGCCGTTGAGTTCGGGCGATAGCCCGTAGAGCGTCTCTTTGAATGTGCCGAAATTATTCTCGGGCACACTAATCTGCGCATTGATCCCTTCATGGGCAATGTAGATCCGCCCGAAAACATTCAGCTCGCTGAACTTCAGGTAAACCTCGTCGCGGAAAGCTTTCGGATCTGTTATTGTGAAGTATTTATACAGGGAGACGGTGATGCGCGGCACTGTTTCTGCAAACAGCCGGGCCTTCAGTTCCCGTTTGGAAATTCGGTTGTGTAACAGTTGCATGGTGAACCCTCCTTTTGATTTTTATCATGTAAAACATAGTTGCTGCAAATGTACAGATAAAAAACGGGTTTTACAGCAATTACTCAACCATCCAGATCTCCTCGGGGTATACCACGTCGTGGAGGAAGAGCGCATGTCCGGGTGCAGATTCACCGGCAGCCCGACGATCCTTGGCTTCAATTATTTTCCTGAAGCCGGCCTCGTCTAGCTTTCCGCGTCCGGCCAACAGCAGTGTCCCTACGATGGCCCGCACCATGTTCCGCAGGAAGCGGTTGGCCGTGATGGTAAAGGTGTAGTGTGAACCCGACTGCTCCCAGAATGCCTCCCGGATATGGCAGATGTTGCTCTTCACATCGGTATGGAGCCGGCTGAAACTGGTGAACTCTTCGTACTCTTTCAACACTTCACACAGTCTGTTCATGGCATCGATATCGGGTTCGAAAAAGAGCCGAAGGGCGAGGTCGGCCAGGAAGGGATCTTTTTCCGTGGTGAGATAATATTTGTACGTACGGGATATGGCCGAGAAACGGGCATGTGCATCGGGTCTCACCTCCCTGATTGCTTGCACCGATATATCGCGGGGCAGAAAACTGTTGAGGTTTCTCACCAGCTTCGTCGCATCCAGGTCGGTTCCCGGAAGATCGAAATGAGCCACCATCTTATGGGCATGTACTCCGGCATCGGTCCTGCCCGCCCCCACCACTTCCACCGGTTCGCGCAGGATGACCGAAAGGGCATGTTGCAATGCCTCCTGCACACTCAGTCCGTTAGGCTGTATTTGCCAGCCGACGTAATTCTTACCGTTGTATGAAAGTGTAATGAAATAGCGCTTCATCCCAATATCTCATTCCGTTCTTACCGTGATGTGGAAACAGGCCTGCTTCCGCTCGTGCTTCACGTAACAGCGCTGTTGACCCTTCAGATCGAAAAGAACCTGTGCCAGTACCAGCTTCAGCCTCTCCGGCGGAACCCGATGAGTGGAATCGGGCATTACCGGGTTGAAGAGCTTCCACGATATGTCGAAGGTGGTTCCATAACGGTGTGCCGAATTCTCGCTGGCGTTGATATTTCCTCTTGTCAGCCTCGAGAGGTCCTCGTCGGTACGAAGGAGACTGCTCACGTAAAGCCTGTATAGAGGCAGCTCCTTGCTGTATAGCGAATCTCTGAAGTTCTGGGCGATATCTATGAATAGTTGTGCGGCTGAGGGGACCAGAAAGGGTATAGAGTGGGTCAGCTCGTACATCTTGTAGAGTTCCAGCTCATTCGGCAGGCGAACCAGCTCATTTGCCAGCTTCAATGTGTCGTCTCGGGAGGCCAGTGGCGAAATGCCTGCCGCCAAGGCTGCTTTCAGGTGAAGATCCTGCAGATCGTTGAACTCCCTGTTGTAGTTTCCAGTAAACCGTCTCTTCCGCTCCAGGGGGATTCCCCGGGCAGTTTTCGGCAGTTCACTCCCTTCGGCGTTTCCGCTGGTTTTGTCCCTGCCACAGCAGACGATCAGGAAAAGAGATAACAACAACACTCCCCGTCGGAAAGATCTCATGCCCGTCACGCTATCCGTTCAGCTCCCTAAGCCTGATTTTTGTCAACACCTGCTTGGTATTCAGCGGAAAGTCCCCCTCCATCATCCATGAGTAATAACTGGGTTCATCGCGCAGTACCTGTGCCACCGGCTTGCCCTTGTGCTTGCCAAAATTGAACACCTCCACTCCCTTCTCATCATAGATGATCCTGCCGGCAAAATCGACATTGTTGTTAAAACTGGAATACTCTTTCGACAAGAAGGCGATATCGTTCTGCAAATCGGGATACCGGTCGAGCTGCGATTTCAACACTTCGTAAGTGGCAATGGTATCGGCCTCCGCCGAGTGTGCATTCTCCAGCTCCTTATCGCAATAGAACCTGTAGGCCGCTTCCAGCGTACGTTGTTCCTTCTTATGAAAGATGATCTGAACATCCACGAATTTCCTCTTGCTCATATCGAAATCGATACCCGCCCTGAGAAACTCCTCGGCAAGCATCGGCACATCGAAGCGGCTGGAGTTGTAACCTGCCAGATCGCAACCCTCCAGCATCTCTGCCAACGATTTTGCCACCTGTCTGAATGTGGGGCAGTCCTTCACGTCATCGTCGGTAATGCCGTGAATAGCCGTTGCCTGGGCAGGGATGGGCATCTCGGGATTGATTAGCCGCGATTTCAGCTCCTCTTTCCCGTTAGGATGGATCTTCAGCAGTGAAATCTCCACGATCCGGTCTTTTGTAATGTTTATCCCTGTGGTCTCCAGATCGAAAAATACCAGTGGGTTTTTGAGGTTCAGTTTCATCTATCAATCGTTTAACATCATCGGCATCAGCAGCGTAAGCATATCTTCGTTCTCCTCGTTTTCGGCAGGAAGAATGATTCCGGCGCGGGAGGGGTCGGAAAGTTCGATTTTCACGTCGGCCGACGGAATATTGTTGAGCATGTCGATCAGGAATACCGCCTTGAATCCGATATTCATCACGCTTCCGTTGTACTGGCATGGAATCACCTCTTCGGCGGAGGTCAGGAAATCGATATCTTGTGCCGAGACAACAATCTTATCTTCCGAGAGTTGCAGTTTCACCAGACTGCTTGCCGGGTTTGAAAAGACGCTTACCCGCTTCAATGCGTTCAGCAATGCAAGCCTGTCGAGTGTAACATGATTGGGGTTGTTCTGCGGGATAACCGAGTTGTAGTTGGGATACCGTCCTTCAACGAAACGGCAGATCATCACAAAATTCGACATCGTGATGTAGGCGTTGTTTTCATCGAACTTCAGTTCAACCGTTCCGCTCTCTTTCGGCAGCAGGGTTCTCAGCAGGTTTGCCGGCTTCTTGGGCAGAATAAAGGATGACCTGCCATCACCTTTCACATCCTTGTGAATTACACGCACAAGCTTGTGTCCGTCCGATGCTACGAAAGTGAGGTCATCGGCGGTGATATCGAAATAGATACCGTTCATTACCGGACGGAGCTCATCATCGGCAGTGGCGAATACGGTTCTGTTGATTCCGTTGAAAAGTGTTTCGGCAGGGATATTGAGTACGATGGCCGAATCCTTCAACTCTTTCGGTTTGGGATATTCATCGCCTTTCAACCCTACAAAATTGTACTTTCCGTTGTGATAGTAGATAAATACCTCAAGTGTTTCGTCGTTCACGTCAAACGTGAGGGGCTGATCGGGGAGTTCCCTCAACGGATCCAGCAGGTTCTTGGAATTGACGGCCAAGCTTCCTGCACCCTCCGAACTGTTCACTTCTACCTTGGTCTCCAACCGGGTCTCATTGTCGGCAGCTGTAATGGTCAACACATTCCCGTCCAGTTCCAGAAGAAAACAATCCAAAATGGGCAATGTATTTTTTGAATTGATAACTCTGCTGATCGCTTGCAGATGGCTCAACAGTGTGGCACTTGATACTACAAATTTCATAGGGAGTGATTTTATTTTTTTAAAATTTGATCTTCTTATAATTTAGCAAATATACAAAATTATCCGTTCAGGAAAGTCATGACTGAGCAAATTTTCCTCGATTTGTCGATAAGCATCGATACGGAGAGAATCCCCCCACCGGTCATGTTTTCCTGTTGCGCGGGTGGTGCTCAATAATTTCCTGCCTGAGGAAGTTCCGGTCGATATGGGTATATATCTCAGTAGTCGTGATCTTTTCATGTCCCAGCATCTCCTGGATTACCCTGATATTGGCCCCCCTCTCCAGCAGATGGGTGGCAAACGAGTGTCGGAATACGTGCGGGCTGATCTCCTTCTTGATGCCGGCCGCCTCTGCATACTGCCTGATGTAGTAAAAGACCGTCACGCGAGAGATCGCACTTCCTCTTGAACTTAAAAAGAGAACATCCTCATACCCCCTCTTCACCGTTTGCCGACTGCGATGCAACAGGTAGTTGTTGATTTTCAGGATGGCCGTCTCAGAAATAGGGACCAGCCGCTGCTTGCTCCCCTTCCCCTGCACGCGAATAAATCCCTCATCGAAGAAGAGGTCTGAAAACCTCAGGTTTGTCAGCTCCGACACACGCAGGCCACAACTGTAGAGTGTCTCGATAATGGCATAATTGCGGGTACCTTCGGCAGTAGAGAGATCGATCTGGGAGAGGATGGCGTCGATCTCTTCAACCGACAGCACCACCGGCAGTTTCAATCCCACCTTAGGACTCTCCAGTAATTGGCTAGGATCCTCCTCGATATAACCATCCAGCATCAAAAACTGAAAAAATGATTTGACACCCGACAGGATACGGGCCACAGAACGGGCCTTTATACCTGTATCGTACAACCCGGCCAGAAACTCCTCCAGGTGTTGGAAGCTGATTTCGGAAAGGGAAAGATTCCGGCTTTCGGCAAAATCGAGCAGCTTCTGCAAGTCGGCCATGTAGGCATCGATGGTATTTGAAGACAACCCTTTCTCCAGAAGCAGGTAACGCTTGTATTTTCCAACAGGTGAGTTTCGCTGCATCACTTACCGTTCTCCATTTTTCTGACCATCTCCCTCGCCTCATCAATATAGCTGCCGATGCGTTCGGTCACCCGCCACTTCTCCTCGTCGCCGACCGGCTCCTTGCGTTCCAGTCGACGCAATCGTTCAGACAACAGCTCGTCGCCAATTATCATAAAGAGCGGAAGAATCTTGTGGGCGATATGTGACACACTATCCTGATCGTTGTTCCTGATGGAGCTTTTCAATTGTTCCAGGCTATTTCCGGTGTCGACAACAAAGGTCCTGAGTATCAGCAGGAGGCTCTCGGGATCATCCTTTACCTCCTTGAACAACATCTCAATGCCTGCAGGTTTCTCCCCTTTCATATTCCTGCTCGCAGACTCGCCATTCAAGTATCTGTCGATTACCGAGAAGAGTTGAGCGGAGGTAAACGGCTTGTTCAGGAAATCGGTGAAGCCGGACTGTCTGAAATCGGCAGACGAGAGATCCGACCGGGCAGAGAGCGCTATGATCGGAGCCGACTTCAACCGGTCCACTCCCGACTCGCGGATCTTCTTCACCAGCATGAACCCACTTAAATGGGGCATCTGGATATCCATAAAGATCAGATCGAAAAGCTGGCTCTTCACGATCTCCAGCACCCTGAAGGGATCGACTTCGGTAACAACATTGATCCTCTTCAACCGGAGCATTCCAGACATCATCGTCAACTGGACCGGATCATCATCCACTACCAGCACCGAAATAGCCTCCTTCTCCGCATCGGGATCACCCTCATCCTGAACCGGCTCCTTCATCCGGGTAGGCTCGAGGGGTATAATCACGTCAAACTGCGAACCTGCCCCCTTTTCCGACTGCAGGTTGACCTCGCCTCCCAACTCCTCTACCAGTCCCCTGGTTATGGCCAGACCGAGACCGCTGCCCTCAACATGCTGGTCGATCCTCTCCGGCCTGATCTGCGTGAATTCCTGAAAGATGTACTCCTGGTAGTCCTTATCGATTCCCGGTCCGGTATCCTTCACCGAGAACTCCAGGATTCTCCGGTCGCCTCTTGATGGCGATCCGGCCACTACCTCCACCCTTCCCTCTACCGTATATTTAATTGCGTTGGAGATCAGGTTGGAGCAGATCTCTCTCAGCATGAACGGATCGCTAAAAACATCGAGATCTTCGGGCACCCTGTTTGTCGCGACATACTCCAGCTGCTTTTTCTCAGCAAGCGGCTTGAAGCTCAACAGTGTCGCTTCAACCAGATCGTGGAGGTTGAAGTTCATCTCCTTGCGCATCCATGTACCCGATTCGATCTTCTGATAATCGAGCAGATTCGTGACCAGCTGCAACACATGATTACCCGATTTTTTCATGTTGGAGAGGTAGATCCTCCGGGTATCTTCGTCGGTTCCCGACTCCATCAGTTCCACATAACCGAGGATGGAGCTCATCGGTGCCTTGATATCGTGAGATATGGACATCATCAGCTTTTCACGCGACTGCAGCAACTGGTTGATCCGCAAGTTGGACTCTTCCAGACGCCGCCTGTATCTCTGGCTACGGTTGACATCCATCAGGAACAGCACTCCAAAAACAAGCGCTATCAGGAAGGCCAGCAAGGAGACACCAAGTACTATCTTCGAGGAGTGGTTCAACGTAGCCTCCCTCTCCTCGATCAGCCTGATCGACTTGTCGATCTCCTCCTTCTCGATCGATTTTAAGAGATCGTCGATCCGTGCCGTCAACAGATGATTGGTATGTGTCATTGAAGATTGCCTCATCAACAGCGCAGTCTGAAATTTCCGCTGGTTTTCCAGATTCAACCGTTCGGTGTGCCGGACAATGTTGACCACCGTATCGATTGCCAGCCGGATATTCTCCCTGCCGGCATCGGCTGTGACGGTACGGTTCTTTATGATCAGGGTGGAGTCCTGCTTGCCTTTTACGGCATCCCCTATCCGTTTCAAGAGCCCTTTCTTTTTGCCCTTCACCACCACAGTATCGCTTTCGGCAGCGGTTTCAACAACGTTGGGCACACGATCCACATACTGTTTGAGCTTATCGTTCACCTGTCTAGGGACTATTGTGCTGACCGTTTGCCGGATAACCTCCGGAGCCTTGCTGAGCGAATCGAGCAGAACGGCAATGGCCATGAGGTTCTCCTCCTTCTCATCCAGCAACACGCCGATAGTGTCGAGCTTCACCACCCGCAGGCTATCTTTCGAGAGCAGCTTGAGCGAATCGATCTTCGCATCAACTTCAGGTCTTATCGAACTGTAACGGGAGTAATAGTTTGCCGCATTTTCAGCCGTATACAGGTTTTGCGTACTTTCAACCTCATAGAGCTGGTTGATCACGTTTCCAACGATTAGCAGCTCCGACAGATCCTCGTTTCTGAGCCTTGTCTCGGAAAACCTGACCAGATTCCGATAAACAGCCAACAGTCCAATGATCATGATTACCACAACCAATGCATAACCGGTGATTACCTCATATTTAAGTGCAGAACGCATTCCTGACGATTTCATACGTTTGTTGCCCGGAAGATCAATTGACCTCTATGCTATAGAGCTTGATTTTGTTGTATAAGGTTTTTCTGTCTATATTGAGTATCGATGCGGCCACGGTTTTGTTCCCCCTGGCAATTCGCAGGGCCTCGATTATTTTCTCCTTTTCGTAATTCTCTTTTTTCAAACCTTCGAGCCCCTCTCTTTGCAGTTGTGGCGACTCGCTCCGTTCCCCCACCGGGGTGTTGAACAATGCAGGGAGCACCTTTGCGGAAATCCTATCCCCCTCGGCCAGAAGACACGCCTTGAAAATCAGGTATTTCATCTCCTTGATATTCTCCTCCCAGGGATAGTTGAAGAGCGCCTCGAGCACCTCACGCTCAATTGTCACCATCTTTTTATCCAGCTCCCTGTTGACCACCTCCAGGAAATGATCAGCGAAAAAGAGGATCGCTTCGCGGTTTCCCCGCAGTGTGGGAAGCTCGATATACGACCTCAGGATCAGATCGGCAAGTTTAGGCAGCAGTATCAACTCCAGCTGCTCCTTTTTCTCTTCGGTCGTCATGATAATCTGAACGAAGTCTTCATCTTTTTTCTGGGCAGAGAGTGTCCTCAACAACATCGTCTGAATAGTTATCCCGGTTTTCTGAAGATTCTGGATCAGCAGCAATCCACCCTTTGCCCTCTCCAGCGATTGCATGAAATGGGTCTCATGGTCTCCCTTTTCACAGTTCCGGGTTAACGATTGCGGATTGAGGTCTATCGTCACGAATGGACCTGAATCGATTCGTCCACGGCTGTAGATATAGCGGGCAACCGAGGTTTTTCCCGTTCCATTGTCACCGATGACCAATAGATGCGACTCATCATGTATCACCTCGTTCACTTTGGCGGAAATTGCATCATAACATTCTCCAGGTGGCCATATCAGCGGATCGCGGAACTGCTCGGTAAAGCGTTGGTTCTCCTGAACCTTGAAGGCATCGGCAATCTTCTTGTACAAGAGTTCAGCCTCGATGGGCTTTGCGATATAATCAGCCGCTCCTAGCTTCATCGACTCCACGGCCGACTCGATATCGGCATATCCGGTCATCATGATGACCAGAATTGCCGAGTCGAACTTCTTGATCCACGACAAGAATGAAAAGCCGTCAACATCCGGCATCCGGATATCCGAGAGGATCAGGTCGTACGCCTCGTTTCTCACTTTCTGCTGTGCTTCCTGAACACTTGTCGCCGTATCTGCCTGATACTCCTTTTTTACCAACCAGGACTTCAACATCAGACAAATGGTAAGATTATCATCCAGTATTAAGATTCTCTTCATGTCGGCAGGGAAAGTTAAGGTTTTAAAGTTAGGACTGTTCGTCCGTTGATTGCTCTTTCCGGAGTTCACGGGGGATCATGATGCCCGAATAGAGCAGGAAAATTGCCCCGCTCAACATCGACAATACCCATAAATTATTTTTCCTGAACATCAGATAGGCAGCAACCATCATCAATGCACAGGAAATCACTTGAAAATTGAACAACCGTTTCCCGCGGATACTCTTGCCAGGATAGGGAGAGAAGGCGGTAGCCGCACTGAAAGCAACAACCGAAACAGCCATAACCCATGGAGCAACCGATGGAAGGAACAGATACAACAATGCAGATAACAGGATGACAATACCGGAAATCTGATAAACAATCTCTTTTGATTTATACATTAATTTCACTTTAACCTTCTTAGCAATGATTTTTAAACTGGTCCAACATATGCAATCCGACCACCAGACGGAGCCGCAAAATGAAAAAAACCGCTGACAAACCCTTCTCACCAACTTTCAGCAGAATCGGCAACATCACTCAATCACAAAGATCTCCTCGTTCTCCTTCTTCATAAAATAGTTCTCCCGGGCATATTTTTCGAGATTCTCCAAACTGGATTGGAGTTCGTTCAACTTGGCTCTATCTGTTTCGGTCTGCTTGCGATAGTATTCGATCTGTGTTTTCAGGTCACGAATCTCATTCTCGTATTTGAGTCGTTTAAGGAGGCTGCTGTCACTGAAAAAGAACAGCATGGCAATAAGAGCTATCAATATGGCCAGCTGATAGACCGATAGACTCAGCACCCTTTTTTTCATAATCTTTCCGAGGTCCATATAGCGTAGCTATTCATGAATTACATCATGCAAAATTAATCGAAATTTCAATCTTAATCAAACGATTTCGAAGAATTTAGAGAAATATTGCCGGAGTGAGCAGGCTTTTTTGCGGTTTTTGAATTATCTTTACATCAAATAAATATCAACAATTCACAGAAAAAATATGAAAAGATTCCTCTTCATCGCTGCTGTTTATCTGGCGACAGCGTTTGTAGCCTATCCCTGTACAAATTTTCTCATAGGCAAGAAGGCGTCGGTTGACGGCTCTACCTTTATCTCCTATTCGGCCGACTCCTACAGTCTCTATGGTGAGCTTTACCACTGGAAAGCCGCCAATCACGCTCCCGGCACAATGTTGAAGGTGTATGAGTGGGATACGGGAAAATATCTGGGTGAAATTCCACAGGTCCCCAAGACATATAATGTAATTGGCAACATGAATGAACATCAGGTGGCTATCGGCGAGACCACCTTTGGAGGTCGTCCCGAATTGAGCGACTCTACCGGAATCCTCGACTACGGAAGTTTGATCTATATTACCCTGCAACGGGCCAGGAGTGCGCGCGAAGCGATAAGGATCATGACCGATCTGGTAGCCGAATATGGATACTACAGTTCAGGAGAGTCATTCTCGATTGCCGATCCTAACGAGATCTGGGTTATGGAGATGATCGGCAAGGGTGTCGGGAACAAGGGCGCCGTTTGGGTTGCCGTACGCATCCCCGACGATTGTGTATCGGCTCACGCCAACCAGGCTCGAATCCAGCAATTTCCGCTGAACGATCCCGAAAACTGTCTCTACTCGCCCGATGTGATCTCGTTTGCCCGAAAACAGGGGTACTTTTCGGGAAAGGATGCCGACTTCAGCTTTGCCCAGGCTTATGCGCCGCTCGACTTTGGCGCGCTCCGTTTCTGCGAAGCACGCGTATGGTCGTTCTTCAACCGGGTGAACAAGGATATGGCCAAATATGTGACTTATGCACAGGGCAAGACAACCGACCCTATGCCGCTTTACGTCAAACCCGACAGGAAACTCTCGGTAGAGGATGTCCAGGCATTGATGCGCGATCATTATGAGGAGACGGAGCTCGACTGGCGTTTCGACGTGGGAGCAGGTCCCTTCAACTCCCCCTATCGCTGGTCGCCCCTTACCTTCGAGGTGGATTCGGTGGAGTACTGCAACGAGCGACCGATCGCCACGCAACAGACCGGCTTCTCTTTTGTCGCCCAGATGCGGTCATGGCTACCGGCACCTGTTGGCGGAGTGCTCTGGTTCGGCGTCGACGATGCCGCCCAGACTGTCTACTATCCGGTTTACTGCGGTCATACCGACGTGCCTGAAGAGATGGCGGTGGGCAATGGCGATCTGCTGACCTATTCCGAAACATCGGCCTTCTGGATACACAACTGGGTATCGAACATGGTCTATACCCGATACAGCGACATGAGCGCCGACATGCAGAAGGTACAGCAGAGACTGGAGAACAATTTCAGGGAAATACAGCCCGATATTGAAAAGAAAGCGCTAAATTTGTACAACCAATCGCCCGAGGAGGCTGTCCGTTTTCTCACCAACCACACCAACACGCTGGTAAAGGAGGGCCTTCAGGAGTGGAAGAAACTGGGCCAATACTTGCTGGTCAAGTATGTGGATGGTGTCATCAAGAAAGAAGAGAACGGCCAATTCAAACGGAACCCGTACGGACAACCCGCATCACCCACTCGACCGGGTTACTCAAAAGAATTCTACAAGAAGGTTATCGATCAGACCGGCGAGAAATATAAAGTTCAACCGATTGGGAAACAAGGAAATTGAACAAACTATCATCATATCATCATATGGATAAAGAAACATTATTAGCTCAGGTAACCAGTAAAGCCCAGTCGTGGCTGGATGGCAATTACGACGAAGAGACGAAGAGAGAGGTAAGGCAATTGCTGCAGAACGAAGACAAGCGGCCGTTGATTGATGCTTTCTACAAGGATCTTGAGTTTGGAACTGGAGGTCTACGGGGCATCATGGGGGCCGGCACCAACCGGATGAACATCTACACCGTAGGTGCAGCTACACAGGGATTGTCGAACTACCTGCTGCAGGAGTTCGCCGACCTGGAGCAGATCAAGGTGGTCATTGGCCACGATTGCCGGAACAACAGTCGCAAATTTGCCGAGATAGCAGCCGACATCTTTACTGCCAACGGAATCAAGGTATTCCTCTTTGAAGATTTACGCCCCACTCCGGAGGTTTCATTTGCCATACGCAAGCTTGGCTGCCAGAGTGGAATCATGATCACCGCATCACACAATCCCAAAGAGTATAACGGTTACAAGGCCTATTGGGAAGACGGTGCCCAGGTACTTGGTCCGCACGACAAGAACATCATCGCCGAGGTAAACCGGATCTCCTCTATCGAGGAGATCAAGTTCAACGGAAACAAGGAGTTGATCGAGATTATCGGTAAAGATATGGACAGGGCCTTTATCGAGACGGTGAAGAGTTTTGTCCTCTCGCCCCAGGCCATCGAGAACCAGAAAGATCTCAAGATAGTCTACACCCCGATCCACGGAACGGGAAGCAAACTTGTGCCCGATGCCTTGAAGGCGATCGGTTTCACCAATATCATCCATGTGCCCGAACAGGATATCACAAGCGGCGACTTCCCGACAGTAGTCTCGCCCAACCCCGAAGAGCCGGCGGCACTTGATCTGGCCATAAGAAAAGGAATCGAGACCGGTGCCGATATCGTACTGGCCACGGATCCCGATGCCGACAGGATCGGTGCGGCCATCCGCGACGACGAAGGCAATTTCGTTCTGGTCAACGGTAATCAGATGATGATCATCCTCGTTTACTACCTGATGACCCGCCGCAAGGAGTATGGCTTGCTCAATGGGAGGGAGTTTGTCGTCAAGACGATTGTCACCAGTGAACTGGTAAGAAAGATCGCCGACAAGATGGGAATCGAGATATTCGACTGCTACACCGGATTCAAGTGGATTGCCGACGTGATCCGCAAAAACGAGGGCAAGAAAAAGTATATTGGTGGCGGTGAAGAGAGTTACGGTTTCCTGGCCGACGATTTCGTGCGCGACAAGGATTCGGTATCGGCTTGTACCCTCTTTGCCGAGGTTGCCGCCTGGGCCCGGGATAACGGAAAAACGGTCTATCAGTTGCTACAGGACATCTATGTGGAGTACGGTTACTCCAAGGAGGTGGGGATTTCGCTGGTACGTAAAGGGAAAGAGGGTGCCGACGAGATTGAAGCCATGATGAGGAACTTCAGGGCAAACCCCATTAAGCAGCTGGCGGGATCTCCCGTTGTCTTGTCGAAGGATTTCGTGAAGCTCGAAAGTGTGGATTATGTCAAGGAGGAGGTAACCACGCTCGAGATGCCCACCACCTCCAACGTGTTGCAATACTTTACCGAAGACGGCACCAAAGTATCTGTCCGTCCCTCCGGAACCGAACCCAAGATCAAGTTCTACATCGAAGCGCAGGGTGGCCCCGTCACTTCACGCAAAGATCTCAGGCAGGCCGAAGCAGAGGCGGATGAAAAGATAAAAGCCGTGAGGGAGTTCTTCGGAATTTGACGAGATTGAACAATAACCGCTAAACAAAAATTGAAATGAGAAAGAAACTGACCATTGCCCTGGTGGCTCACGATCACCGAAAAGCAGACATGGTCGACTGGGTAATTTACAATTCCGACTTTCTGGCGGAGCATCACCTGGTCTGCACGGGAACAACCGGCAAGTTGGTTCGTGAAGCATTGAACAGGGAGGGAGTCTTTCCCGAAATCACCTGCATGAATTCCGGACCGATGGGTGGTGATGCTGAGATTGCCGCCATGGTGGTACGCAAGGAGATCGATATGGCTGTTTTCCTGATTGACGACCTGAATGCGCAACCGCACGAGGCCGACATCATGATGTTGCTGCGTCAATGCCGTATCCACAATGTGCCGATCGCCTGCAACCGGTACAGTGCCGACCTGATGATCACCAGCACGTTGTGGGACGATGAGACCTACAAGCCGATGGAACCCCTCTACAGAAAGTTCGACCGGAATAAACCGGAATAAATAAGTCCGGAAACAGACCGGACTCAACGAAATGGAAACCGGACGATCGTGGATCGTCCGGTTTTTCTCTTTATATTAAGGGGACGTTCGTTACTTTACAATATTCAATTCACGCACGATATGCGGCGCCTCCATGATCTTGTCGATCGTGTAAAGCACGTAACGGATATCCACGCTGATGGTACGCTGCATCTCCGGTTCGAAGACAATGTCGCCGCTCAACGCTTCCCAGTTTCCGTCGAATGCCAGACCGATCAGTTCGGCCTTACCGTTAAATACGGGACTTCCCGAATTACCACCGGTAATGTCGTTATCGGAGAGGAAGTTCACCCGCATCGTTCCATCCTTGGCTCCATATCTTCCAAAATCCCTCTTTTTGAGGGCCTCGATAATCTTTGGCTCCAGGTGAAACTCGGGGTCGTTCTCACGATATTTCTCCAGCACACCCTTTTCGGTAGTATAGTAGTCGTACCATACCCCGTCGCGTGGCTTGTAGCCTTTCACCGAACCGTAGCTCATCCGTTGCGTGAATGTTGCATCGGGGTAGAAGTTCTTTTTCGAATCCATCTCCATCAGGGCAGCCATCAGTTCCCGTTCACCCCGCATCATGTTCTCGTAGGCCGACATCATCCGTTCCGTGATCTCGTAACCCATATCCTTTGTGGACAAGGCCAGCTCCATTGCCGGATCTTGTACCAACGTCTCCGTATCTACATTCTTCAGCAGCTTCATCAAGTCGGGAAGATTGGTAAACTGCGAATTTGCAAATAACCAGTCGGCATACTTGTCGTAATCCCCGTCAAATTCCGTCTTGATCTTATTGTAGATATCGGGCAGATACTCCGCCGGGACCCTCTGCTCGTAAAGTCGCATCAATACAGGCAACACTTTCCGGTCGAGTTTGGGTTCATAATTCTTGTACGACTCGATGATCCTGTCGTTGATAAACTCGCTCTTGTCCTCTTCCGTCCCGTCCATGTCGAACTGGAGGATGGTATTTGCAAAACGGATCAGCTCAATCCCATTATTGAAGGTCTCCAGGAAGTAGGTAGTATAACGGGCCAGATCGGTGGAGCCGGTGTAGGTCTCTTCCAGAGTTTTCAGCAGATGACCATATTTCGCCCGGTTTTTCTCGTTGCTGTTGATCCAGTCCGACAACCGTTTCTCCAATTGCCGCTTCTGCGCCAGCACGTCGAGTTTCACGAGCGCTTCGTTCATTCCCATCGAGTTTTTCCAGTAGTTGGAGCTTCCTGCATACTTGTTGGCATATTTCAACCGGATGGTGTCATTCTTTGTCATGGCATCCCACCAGATATCCTGTTTGGCTCCGCGTACCTCGATGCGGGGCTTGTTCTCCGATTCCATCTGTTGTGCTATCCCGAACGAGGAGAGATAACGTTGTGTACTTCCCGGGTAACCGATGGTCATGGCATAATCGCCCTCCTTCACGCCTCCCAAGGAGACCGGCACCACATACTTTGGCCTGTACGGTACGTTATCGACACTATACTTGGCAGGCTTGTTGTTCCTGTCGGCATAGACGCGGAACACCGAGAAGTCGCCCGTGTGGCGGGGCCACATCCAGTTGTCGGTATCGCCGCCATACTTTCCCACCGACGATGGCGGGGTAACCACCAACCGGATATCGCGGAAGACATCGTAGACCACCTTGTAATATTTGTTTCCCGAATAAAAGGGAATGATCCGTGCAGATGTAAAGGGATCGTTGTCATATTGCCGGAGCAGTTCGTCCGAAATTGAGTCGATCGCCTGTTCACGTTGCACCTCGCTCAGCACCATCGGGACCTTCGGCAGGATCTGGTCAGTCACCTCCTCCATGCTGCGCAGGAAAGAGACGGTCAGCCCATCGGCATACAACTCCTGTTGCTGATTGTCGGCCTTGAACCCGTTCTTCAGGTAGTCTGCCTCAACCGAGCTCAGTTTCTGGATGGCCCCATATCCGCAGTGATGGTTGGTGAATATCAGCCCCTTGTCCGATACCGCCACGCCCGAACATCCGCCACCGAATATCACCACGGCATCCTTCAGCGAAGCATTTTTCTCGTCATAGAGTTTATTGACCGGGAAGGTGAATCCCAGCTCTTTCATTCGCGCCACACTTTCTCTGTTCAGCTCTTTCAAGAGCCACATGCCTTCATCGGCTTTCACCCAAGAGACCGCAATAAGAGAAAGGAGGAAAAACAAGAATAATTTTCTCATAATCAACTATTTAATATTAATAAATTTTCCAATGACCGGTGCCCGGCCCAATATTCCTGCCGGGAATCCCTTCTTAAGCGCAAGAACCACGTATGCAACAATCAATATCGTATTGACAGTCAAACGTATCCAAATATTTTCCACATATATGAACCCCAGCAGTATCACCGCCAGGAAGAGCATTGAAACCGAGAAGAAGAGGGCAGCATATTTCAGGTCGTACTTAATCGGATAGTGTTTCTGACCCAGCAGGTAGGAGACGATCATCATTACCAGATTGGCAAAGAATGATGCCCAGGCGCAAGCCATATAGCTGTATGAGGGGATAAACAGGATATTGATTGCCAAGGTGATTACCAGCCCCATGAGCGACATGTAGGCTCCCCATTGCGTCTTGTCGGTCAGTTTATACCACAACGAGAGGTTGAAATAGACACCAAAAAAGAGTTCACCCATCATGACGATCGGCACCACGGTCAGCCCTGCGTGATAGGTCGACTTTATCAGGTACTTGATGATATCCATATACCCCATGACAGCCAGTACCACAAAGAGGCCGAAAATTATGAAATAGCGGGTGACATCGGCATAAGCCCTCTTGTTGTCTCCGCCATCGTTGCTTTTTGCAAAGATAAACGGTTCGAAAGCATATCGGAACGCCTGTGTCATCACGATCAGGATGATCGCAATCTTCATTGAAGCACTGTAGATTCCGAGTTCCCGATAAGCCTCCAGTTTCCCGGGAGTGGCGTCGGGATAGATTTCAGGGAAAAGAATAATGGCGGCATTCTGGTTCAATATCCCGGCAACACCCAGGATCAGCAGCGGCAAGGAGTATTGTAACATCCGCTTCAACAGGGGTAACCCTCCCCACTGGTACCTGATCCTGACCTGCGAAAAGACCAGCAACGTCTGGACGAAAGAGGCGACCAAATTTGCAATCAGGATATACTCCACACTATTCTCAATCCGGTACCAGCCGAACGCACCGGGGTACCTGGCGTCAAGCAATGGCATCACGAGGAAGAAAAAGAGGTTCAACAAGATCGTGATGACAATATTGGAGAGCTTGATGGCCGCAAACCTGACCGGACGATTTTTATACCGCAGGTAGGCAAAAGGGATGGCTCCAAAGACATCGAGCGCGATAATGAAAACCATCATCACAATATAGTGCGGCTTCTCCCCCATGTTCAATCCACGGGAAACCGGGTACAGGAAGAGTAGCGTCAGGGCGACAAACAGAAGCGTCGTAGCGCTCAGACTGGTAATGGCAGTGGAAAAGACCTTGTCGGGACTCTCCTCCTGCTTGTTGGCAAACCGGAAAAAACCGGTCTCCAGACCGTAGATCAAGATGACCAGAAACAACGCAATCCAGGCGTAGAAGTTGTTCACAATCCCCATATCCGCCTGTGAAGGCAGGTAATAGGTCCAAAAAAGCGCCAAAAACCAACTCAACGACCGCTGGATTATGGTAGTGCCGCCATAGATTACAGTCTCCCTGGCAAGGGTTTTCATTCCACCCGACATATCATTTTTTTGAAAGTTCCAGCAAATGTACATAAAATTAGGTTTTCGTTTGTCCGCTTGAACCATAATTATACATCTTTTAAATGGCATAAGGTTCCTAATTTCGAAAAAAACCGTTTACTTTGTAGCTTTATTGAGGAAATCTGATTTATGGCACAAGAAGACGTTTTTAAGAAGATTGTATCGCACTGCAAAGAGTACGGTTTTGTTTTTCCCTCAAGTGAAATCTATGACGGCCTGGGGGCTGTATACGATTACGGACAACTGGGCGTTGAACTGAAAAACAACATCAAAAAATATTGGTGGGACAGCATGACCCTGCTGCATGAGAACGTGGTTGGGATCGATTCCGCCATCTTTATGCACCCTACCATCTGGAAAGCTTCGGGACACGTGGATGCTTTCAACGATCCGCTGATTGACAACAAGGATAGCAAGAAACGATACCGGGCCGATGTATTGATTGAAGAGTACCTGGCCCGAATCGACGAGAAGATCGACAAGGAGGTTGAAAAGGCAGCCCGCAGATTTGGCGAGAGCTTCGACGAAACAATGTTTCGCCAGACCAATCCCCGGGTATTGGAGAACCAGAAGAGACGGGACGAGGTTCATGCCCGGTTTGCCAAGGCATTGAACGATGGCAATCTCGAGGAGCTGCGTCAAATCATCGTCGATTGCGAGATCGCCTGCCCGATAAGCGGTACCAGGAACTGGACGGAGGTACGTCAGTTCAACCTGATGTTCGCCACCGAGATGGGATCAACCGCCGACGGCGCCATGAAGGTATACCTTCGCCCCGAAACGGCACAGGGTATTTTCGTCAACTTCCTCAACGTGCAGAAAACCGGAAGGATGAAGATTCCCTTCGGCATCGCACAGATCGGCAAAGCCTTCCGCAACGAGATTGTGGCCCGGCAGTTTATCTTCCGCATGCGTGAGTTCGAACAGATGGAGATGCAGTTTTTTGTCGCTCCGGGCACCGAACTCCAATGGTTTGAATACTGGAAGCAAGAGCGGCTGAAATGGCACAAGGCTCTCGGTTTCGGGGATGAGAATTATCAGTACCACGATCACGACAAGCTGGCGCACTACGCCAATGCCGCTACCGATATCGAGTTTCGCATGCCCTTCGGGTTCAAGGAGGTGGAAGGTATCCACTCCCGCACCGATTTCGACCTGAGTCAACACGAAAAATACTCGGGCAAGAAGATGCAGTACTTTGATCCGGAGCTCAACACCTCCTACGTCCCCTACGTAGTGGAGACCTCCATCGGCGTGGACAGGATGTTCCTTTCAGTAATCAGCAGCGCCTATTGCGAAGAGCAGCTGGAGGGAGGAGAAACCCGCGTGGTACTGAAGATTCCGGCAGCCCTTGCGCCCGTGAAACTGGCCGTATTGCCCCTGGTGAAAAAAGATGGATTGCCGGAAAAAGCAACCGAGATCATGAATGCGTTGAAGTTCAGTTTCGCCTGCCAGTACGACGAGAAGGACAGCATCGGAAGGCGTTACCGCCGTCAGGATGCCATTGGCACTCCCTACTGTGTCACCATCGACCACCAGACGCTGGCCGACAATACCGTTACGGTGCGCGACCGGGATACGATGGAGCAGAAACGGGTCACCATCGACGAAATTGAAAAAGAGATCTCACTCAAGACCGATATAAAACAGTTACTGAAAAAACTAGCCTGATCAATTGGTCTGGCCATGGCCGATTCGTACCCATTGAGATAAAAGTCCAGAAAAATGAAAATGAAGACAAAACTATATCTTTTGTTAGGGCTGTTTGCCGCCTGTCTCCTCATCTCCTGCAACGACGATGAGGATCCCATCGACGAAGCCTACAAGCTGGCCAACGAAGCCCAGTTTGCCAAGATCACCGCAGACCCCGCCTACACCAAGATCACATCGCAGTCTGCAAACGGTCATATCATGTACAAGGAGCTGGTTGACGGGAATACGGGAGAGAGACCCTATTTTTCCGACACGGTAAGTGTGCGGTATACCGGTTGGTACAAGAATGACTGGAACCGGGAGGATACCTACATCGACGGTGATGGAAACCTTGTCAGGAACAAGGTGATCTTTGACTCGACTGCCGACAACAACGGAGTCGGGAACAATATTCCCCGAACCTTCAATGTGGGCAACGAACTGATCGACGGCTTCAGTACCGCTCTCCAACACATGGAGGTGGGCGACAAATGGGAGATTTGGATTCCTTGGAACATGGGCTACGGGGCAAGCCAAAGTGGCACTATCCGCCCCTATACCACCCTGGCATTCGAAATTGAACTGGTGGATATCGTGCGGCAACAGGGTTATTCCGGCACGTAAATAATCTCGCCGTTCTCCAACTCGTATTCGATCCCTACCCGCTTCCCTTTTTGCCCCGATGACGACTGGTCTTCGGAGGGAGTGTAGCTGTTGATTTCATTCCCTTCCCGGGTGATGATTTCCATGTTGTCCTTCCCGGGATTTTTTATGATCGTGAAGTCTTCCCCGCTGAAGAATTCCGACATGCCCATGTGCATTACCAACGCCACCATCAGGGCGACGGCAAATACCATCGCCACGTCAATGAGAATGAATAAGATAAGTTTGAAATGAGCAACCATAAAGTAATAGCAACCATTGATGTATCGCGCCCTGCCGGACGTAAGATCGTGAAAGAACTGCAAAACAAAAGAGTCGTCAAACTTAAATATCCATTGCCGGAAGAGACTTCCGGTGAATGGCACGATTGGGAAGAGGTGTATGAGAAAGGAGTAGATAAACTGAGTGAATTATGCGACACCGATTTACGCGAATTAGCCGCAAAACATAATATAAACTGACAACTACAGTGTTTGTCGAAGAAAATGTGAAAGTAATCATCTGGAAGGAAAAGAAAGATGTGAAAGGAATGGCGGACACTTCCATGGGTAAGTTGCCGATTAAATTTACCCGCAAACAAGAATCCAAACAGTAACCGCTTCTTTCCTCACGACCATTTTCTTTGCCACATTGGCAAGATATTCATATACTTGTAGCTCACAGGCATAAAATAGGAGGGGATTATGAAAGTAAAAGTTATCATCGATATCACATCGTCCGAAGGAAGGGAGATTGTGGAATATTTAAAACAGTTCCCGGATGAAGTTACCTTCGAGAGTGACATCTCCGCGGTTGAAGAATCCGTGGAAGCTTATAGACGAATTCAACCATCTACCACGACCAAAACTCCTCCACCGGGTTATATGACCTCCGAAGAGTTTTGGGAGAAAGCAGTCGAGGATACCCGTAAGTTTTGTGAAAAACATGGTATTTTATAGTCAGCAAGCATTAAAAGTTCATCGTTACCGTCGTAACCCGAATACCACGTGGTATATCATTTACGACATAGATCGCGATAATAACATCTGTATTAACAAGATAATCTCAAACTATTTAACTATTGGAGAGCAAGAGTAATCAGAAAAAGAGTAGGTATGAATAGATATATCTTTTCCCTTCTTTTCCTATTTCTAGCCGGATTTATTTATCCACAAACGGCGTTGCAACGATTTATCAATAACCCGGCATTGAAACACGCGTCGGTGGGTGTCTCGGTGGTGGAGTTGGAGAGTGGAAAAAGTATTGCCGCGTACGACGAGGAGAAATCGCTTACCCCGGCATCGGTGCTCAAGTTGATTACCGCCGCAACAGCCCTGGAAGTACTGGGGGAGAACTACCGGTACAAGACCGAGATCGCGATCGACGCGGATGACCCCTCTCGGATATTGGTGATCGGTACGGGCGACCCCACGCTGGGCAGCGAGGTGTTTCCGGAAAATCCCGACGCTTTTTTTATTAACGGGGTGGAAGCGCTGAAAAAGAGTCTCCCTGCAGACAAAGAATATTCTATCTACGTGGTGGATAACTTGTTTGGATATAACGGAATTTCTCCGGAGTGGACATGGATCGATATCGGTAACTACTACGCGCCGGGTGCCTATGGCATCAGCATTTATGATAACAGCTATCGACTGGTATTTAATACCACCGACCGGAACAATCCCCCGCGCATCTTACGCACGGAACCGGAGATTAAAGGGCTTACCTTTCAAAATTCACTTTCCTTCAACACCACGGGCCGTGATAATGGCTATATCTACGGCGTCCCCTTCTCGTACGAACGATCGCTACGGGGAGATATCCCGGGCGGGAGAACCGAGTTCAGCATCAAAGGGGATATTCCCGATCCCGGGCTGTTGGTAGGAGAAACGTTGGCTGATCACTTGAAGCGCACGGGATACCGAATAGTGAAAGTGGAAACCTCCCGGGTGGATTACCTTTCCCGGAATCGCTCGAGCGGGCAACCGGTTCCCTACCGCGTGGGCAACGTGCTCTTTACCCAAGTGTCCCGCCCTTTGAAAGAGATCATTCGTGAGGTGAACATGGAGAGCAACAACCACTACGCGGAGCACCTGATTCGCACCATCGGTCGATACGGTAACAGCGACCTATATGCCGATGCCCTCGAGGAGGGGATCGAGCAAACCTTGGAACATTGGAAGCAAAAAGGGATGGACACTGCCCCGCTCCACATGCACGACGGGTGTGGGCTGGCGCCACAGAACGCGGTGAGTGCACGGTTCTTGACCGACCTGCTGGTTTACATGCACAACCGAAGCGATTGCTCCACGGCCTTCTTCCAATCGCTACCTAAAGCAGGACAAGAAGGAACGCTGCAAAATTTCCTGCGGGTTACCCGCCTTAATGGCAAGGTAATGGCCAAGAGTGGAAGCATTGGTGGGGTTCAATGTTATGCGGGATACCTGATCGACGGGAACAGGCAATACGGGTTTGCCGTGATGGTAAACAAGTTCAACGGCACCCGTCCCGAGGTGAGGAGTGCCATTGAACAGTTCCTGCTGGGGCTGTAATACCCTAATCCCACGGCAGGTGTATTTCGAGCCCTACCGTCAAGCAAAATAGGCCACCCAACTTGCCTGAAAAATCCGATCAACGACTTTACAACCCGGATTGACTTTACAATCCGGATTAGCTCTCTTTAGGCAGGTAATCAAACCAGTTGAAGTAGGCTTTCGCGTTGCTTGGTTGCCCGTTAGACGAAGCATACAACCCGATCATAACCCCGGTGAATCCGCCAGCAACCTCCGTACTCAAGTAACGAGTATCCTGTTTGCCTAACAGCCTGTATTCCTCTTTTCCCGTATCGGAAAAATAGAACGCGTACTCATTCGCGGTTCCCTCTATCTTGAGGAGCACCTTATCTCCATCCACCGCTTTTTCGGCGACCGTATAGGATAGCGAACCCACACGAACGCGTAATTGGACGACACGCTGCTCCCCTGATTTTTTAAACAACAGGTCGTAATGATGCGTGTTATTTTGCAACAACGTCATCCCCGCCTCTTCGTTATCCTTCAACGGATTAAATTCCAAGAAAGTGGCCGCCATAAAGTCGTGTTCTGTTTGTCTTCTGCATACCATAGAAACTGCGTCGGCCTCATTTAGCGTAATGGGAGAAGCGGTGATCCGTAAATATCCTTTCTTTTCTGTCAGGGAATAATTTTCTCTAACAGGATTGCGCAAGTATTGCCATTCAAAACCCAGCGTCTCTTCATTGAATTCGGTTCGAACGGGTGCCGCCTCAAACGGCTGAAGAGGCAATGTAGGCACATCCATCCGGAGGGATACCGTGCCGTTCCCGTTTACCTGCGGCCATCCCCCGGCCGGCCAGTCGACCGGCGCCAGGAAAGTCTCCCGTCCGAGTACATGATAATAAGCAAATTGGTGTGTGACCCGGAAACCGAGAAACACCATCCACCAGGAACCATCTCCGGCCTGTACCATATCTCCATGTCCTACACCCTGGATACGGTTGGCCTGACCCCTACGATTGGCATGGGTAAGTATCGGATTAAGCGGACAGGATTCATAGGGGCCGTACAGATTTTTGCTCCGCCCGATGGTCACGCTGTGCATGTATTCTGTGCCACCCTCTCCCAGCATCAGATAATAATAACCATCTTTTTTGTAAATGTGGGGTGCCTCTGGGAAACGTCCGCCGATACCTCCCCAGACAAGACGCTCGGGAGCCACTATTTTACCGGTCTTTATGTCGATTTCGGCAACCCGGATTCCTTCATCTCCCTGCGTCACAAAATAGGTTCTGCCATCGTCGTCCCAAAAGATATCTGGGTCAATGCTGTTTATATCTACCCAGGTAGGTTCGCTCCACGGACCTGCAGGATCTGTGGCGGTACAATAGAAATTTCCGCCCCCCGACACATTGGTGCAGATCACATAGAATAACCCTTCATGATAACGTAGCGATGGCGCGTACAAGCCTGCTGAAGCAGGTGCTTTATGCAATGGCAGTTGGGAGTCCCTAGTAAGGCAATGTCCTATTTGCTGCCAGTTGACCAGATCTTTACTGTGATAAATAGGCAATCCCGGGAAATATTCGAAAGAAGAGGTCACGAGATAAAAGTCGTCATTCACCCTACAAATACTTGGATCAGGATTAAATCCCCTTATTACAGGGTTTTTATACCCGTTTTGAGCCTGCATATTGTTGATAGCACATACGGTCATCGCTATGCAAATAATAGTTTTCACTAAATTGATTGCCCTCATATAATTATTATTTTTCATGAAAGTATCTTCCACTCAGTTTCAGAAAGGATATTTTCCCTCTTTGGCTCCTTTCAAAATGCCGTCCATTGCATAATTGTCTTTAATTTCACCCGTATTTCGATTTACTACTCCGCCTGTCTCCCAATAGAAAGGAACCATTCCGTGATTCTTGGCTTCGCGTGTCACGGTTTCGTCGTAGAGATTGCGGGACTTGTTGTGTGCCTCCTGATGTTCTCCCAATCCGGTACGCATCGTGATAGCACCATACTCACCCAGGATGACAGGGATACCTTTATCCACGAACTTCGTCTTCATTTTGGCAAACAATGATTTCATTTCTGCTTCGTCACCGGAAGTGGCATTGCGATCCGATCCGGTTACAGAGTGGGTTCCCCAGAAGTAAGCCATCCTACCCCAGCTTTCATCCTGCGTCAGACCACAGAATGTCCACGGATTGTAATAATGCACTTCGAGCATCAACCGGTTGGGCACAACATCCGTCGGCATATCGCCAAACAGATTATTGGTCATGTCGATATCGGTATTAGGGCCTTGTACAATCAGGTTGCGTACGGCATTGTTTCCGCCTGTGGCTCGTACCGCATCGATGAACGTCTGTAGGTATGATTTCAATACGACCATCTTCTGGGCGTTATCCACGTTCGGTTCGTTGGTGCCGGCAAAGAGCAGATGTTCATCGTAGTGGTTCAGCCTGTTTGCGATCTGAGTCCATAAAGCATGCTGCTTCCGGTTGTTTTCCTCCTGCTTGTCGGGTGTACAGTTATTTTCCAGCCACCCTCCATCCCAATGGATGTTGACGATGGCATACATATCGTTAGCTACACAATAGCCCACGACCTCGTTTACACGATCCAACCAACTATCCTTGATTTTATACGTTTCAGCATCTTCGATATACTGGTCCCATGAACACGGAATACGTATAGCGTTAAAGCCGAGTTCTTTTATTTTCTTTATATAGTCTTCGGTTACTTTGGGATTACCCCAGGCCGTCTCGCCACCAATGGCTTCGAGTGTATTTCCTATATTCCAGCCCGCATACATTTTAGCCGCCAATACCAGGGCGTCGCTCTCCATTCCAACGTTCGGGATACTGCTGGCAAGCTGGTTTACGGTTACGGTTTCCGTAAGGCTTCCCAAAGTGAAAGTGATGCTTCCCGTGCGAGGGTCGCCATAGTTGGCAGCCACGTTGAAGGTCAAGGTTTGTTCCGTCATAGCAGCACGAGTGGTTACTTCGGTAATCCAGCTATCGTTGCAGGCAACGGTAACCGCGCCATTTGCCGTCAACGTGATTTCAATTTGGGTGCCCTCTCCGGCCACATCATTGAATGTAGTTGGCGTGATACTCAATCCATCAGCAGCGGTTTGCACCACGTTTATGGTTTGGGTAATATTGCCTCCTTTCACTGTTATCGTAGTGGAGCGGTCATCGGTATCCGGATTGGCATCTACCGTAACAGTGTATTTATAAACGGCACCCGAAGCAGATGAAGCCGGTGCCACCCGGCACCAGCTTTCGTCGTTACTTTTTACCTCCAATGCTACATTTGATTTTACAGACAGTGTCTCGGTTCCTCCTGTTTTGGAGAAAGTCATCTCCGATTTGGCCGGTATGATTTCCGGCACTACCGGCTCATCATTGCCGGAACAGGCTGTCGCGTAAAAGAAAATCGCCAGGAGCAAAGAAACTCCCATAAAATGTTGCCTAACGAGATCCATCATTCTATTTTTACAGAAATATTAGTGAGTGTAAAGTTACCCTCTTTTAATTGATTCAATGTTACTTTCAGCTTATCACCCTCTAAGTCGAATTAAGAGTGGCACTCTCAGCAACTGCTCTCACATTGGCATCCCATACCCAGCCGTTGGACGTATAGTCATCACCGAAAGTGGAAGGACTTGTCGATCCCCCTGAAAAACCGGGAGCTCCACCCACCCAGTCAACAAACCAGTGAACATCGGGTTTGAACGTTTTTCCTGCAAACGCATTTTTCCATACTTTCAATGGATCGGTTGTGGTACCACCCCCTGCCGAGGGAATCAGATGATAGGCCATATATTCCGGTTTTTCCGGATCGCGGGCTCCCAGCCATATCCCCGAAACGCTTCCAGAGGCATCTTTTTCTATACTCATGATACGCAATTGACGGTTGGCATCGAGATGGAAAGATGCCCAACTGATAATCGAAAAATCAGGAACAGTCTCATCAAAAGTATAGATCCCTTTATCGTTCAATGAATAGCCCATTGTCAGTTCCTTTCCGTCAGGCAGCTTGAAAGTTGCCTCCATATCCTCGGAGTTGAGTGCCAGGCTGAAATCTCCATAAACGGTAGGATCAGGGGTTCCCAACCAATCCGGATAATCTTCGGGTTTATTCCATCCGTTCATTCTTGCTCCGTCCAAACCACACCAATCCAGCGGATTGGCTTCCGATAATTTCCATACAATGGTTTTCTGAACGGTCTGTGACACATCATCCATCCAGTTATCGGGAAGCGATGGTTCGGGTTCTTCCTGCTCACCCGGAGTCCAGTTGTCATAATATTCCTTACTAATGAAATTATAAACCAGCAAACAGGCTCCCTCTCCCGACAGTTCGGGATCGCGTAATACAGCCAATTGCAATGTATTTTCGGTAAGCGACATGATCTTGATGTCTCCCCAATCTATTACTACCCCGTCACGGTTGATATCGTGCAAGGGCGAGGCATCTGTCATCCTTAAAGTATGGTCATCCACATCGAGCATATAGGTACCCCTTTCTATTCCTCTCGACGGGATCGTTTTATGTTCTACCACCACATTTGCACCGTCTCTCAAATCGAAAGTCATTGAGCCAAAGTCGGCTGCATCCATCAACCAGCTATTGCCCGGCCAGTCGGGGTTCCAGTTCCATGAGTCACTCCCTTCAGGCAGTGTAACGCCATTGGTCACTGTTTCCCAGCTATCATCGGTTCCATAAAAATACAATGGTCCAATGAAGTAACGGCTCACTCCATCTACATCGAGATCGAGATACCATGTTTTAGCATTGCCTACACCGCCTGAAAGCAATGTCCATAATTCATCGCTTACAAACTCAGCATAGAAGTCATCAATCGTAAAAGTAACAGGATTTCCATATACTATCCCTCCCCGTGTTTCTACTCCGAATTTTACTTCGTATGTGCCGGGGAACGCTATTTTTAATGTTATTTTCTGCTTTTGGCTGCGTCCCTGAGGGTGATTCCACAGGGGGGTATATCTGCTATCCATCAGACTGGAAAGATAGACGATATTGGGGTTTGATGCATCATGTTCTATCTTGAATGCAATACCTTCCACCAGGTCGTCCGGTGTTACATCCTTGGGACCCAAATCATATTGTTCGGGTGTACAAGCGAAAAAAAGTATAATTACGCTTGCTATCAATATATATATAGATGATTTCAGTTTCATATGGTTATTTTTTCTTGTTGGTGTATGGAAGACACATTATTACCATCCCGGGTTTTGAACCAGCATACCGTTTGCCAGCGTTATTTGATTATACGGGATCTGACTAAGTCCTTTTGTCGCACGGATCCGGTCAGCCCTGATAGAGACTACATCCTGGGAACCCCCACTATACACGGGGATCTCAGCCGCAAGTTTATTGGCTGCGTAGTCTATTCCCTGGCGGAGCAAATCCCAATAGTTGATACTTTCGAACGCAAATTCCAGACGGCGCTCCTGTATAATATTCTCTTTGGTTACAGGAAGTGCCGCGTAATTAGAAGAAAGCACGCCGTCGGAAGTATAAGCACGCTTACGAACAGCGTCAAAGTAAGCCTGTGCGTTCGGGCTTCCCAGCTCGGCCGCCATCAGTAATACATCGGCATACCGAATAATTACATAATCCTGGTGGTTGGAAATCTGGAAATCGCCCGATCCATCTGCTTTCGATGCGGAAGTCCCGTCGGCAAAGCAGAGCGGTGCATATTTTTTCACGGCATAGCCGGTATATTCACGTTGGTCTTTGTAGCTGGCTTCATAATCAGCAAGCCCGGTAATACCTTCGCCGACCATGTCGATGATGGAAGCACTACGGCGAGTATCACCGGTTTGGAATTCGCTTACGAATGCGGGATTCACAGTCAATCCTCCCCAGCCTTTTCCGTAAGGAGGGGCATTCAGACTGCGCATACCGACCATTACCTGCCAACGGTTGCCGTCGTTATTCCCATTGTAGTCTTGCGAACTGGTAAATTTCATGGCAAGAATGGTTTCGCTGTTACCATCACCGGCATACGTGCCGAGTAGGGTTTCCATATCACCGATTTCAGCCACACCGGCCGATGCGGCAGGCCACAGGTTCTTGAACTCGCTGACCAAGCTGTATTCATTCGAAGCGATGATCTCTTCCAATGCGGCCAGGGCTTCCGCTTTCGTGGCGCCTTCCGGTTCGCTACCGTAATAGCCGGTATAGTAGAGGTAAGCCCTGGCAAAAAGGGCGGCTGCAGCATACCGGGTGATATGCCCATCGTTGGTTGCCGCGTTTGCCTTTGGATAGGCATCGGCGGGAATATTTTCCATGGCATATTTCAGATCTGCAAAGATCAGCGCGAAGACGTCGGCAGGATCGGCTTGCGGCCTGTTCTCGTTCACCGGTTCATCAAACAGGGGGATATTTCCCCAAAGGCGAACCATGTCAAAATAAAGCAGGGCCCGGATGGTGCGGCACTCGCCCATATAGGTGCCACGCTTACTCATTGTCTCGTTCCAGCTAATTTGTTCTTCGCGGGATATCAGTTCATTACAGCGATAAACCGCGGCATAATAGTTCCTCCAATCGTTTTCAAACATGTTCAGGTCGGCCGGTGACTGCGATATGTCGAATCGGTCAATGGCCTGATAACCTCGCCCGTCGGCATTGCCGGTTCCACCGAAGCATTCATAGCCCATAGTTTCAGCACCCAGATAGAAGCCTATCTGCACATTCGAAGAGGTTTGGCGCCACCCGTCGTAACAACCAATCAGTGCGCGCCAAGCATCCCTTTCGTTCTTGTACGAGGTGCCAGTTGTAGACTCGGTTTTAGACTCCACGTCCAGGAAACCATCGCTACAGGAGGCTGTTCCCAGTATCAGGGAGAGTACGACTGCTACTAGTATATTGTATTTCATCTTGTTCATTTTATTATCCATTAGTTAATTAGAATTTAAGACTTACACCGAAAAGAATCGTTCTTGGACGAGGATAGTATCCCACATCAATGCCCGACACCCAACCATCCGTACCATAGCCTATTTCCGGATCCATGCCTTCATACTTTGTAAAGGTAAAGGCGTTTTGCACCTGTGCATAGAGACGTGCCTGACTGATGAATTCGTGCTTCACAAATCGGGAGAAGTCATATCCCAGGGTGATATTACTGACACGTAAATAGTCTGCATCATGAACAAAGAGGTCGGAGAACTGCCAGTTGATGTTCTGTTCGGTCACACGGGGGATTCTGTTGCTTGTACCTTCACCGGTCCAGCGTTGAAGTATGGCAGTGGTATAGTTGGCATACTTGTTGGTGAAATTCCGGTAGGACTGTACGATCTGCTGACCGGCTGCACCGCTAGCCTGAAGAGAAAAGTCAAAACCTTTATATCCGAAACCAAGATTGAAACCGTATGTAAAGTCGGGCATCCCGTTACCCAGATTTACCTTGTCGTGATCGTCGATTACACCGTCATGATTCACGTCGATATATTTCACATCACCGGGTTTCACGTCATTCTGGAGGACACCGTTGCCGGCAGCAATCCAATCTGTGATTTCCTGTTCGTTCTGGAACAGGCCATTTGTTTTGTATCCCCAGAAATACCCAATAGGTTTACCATTTTCCGCACGATAAAATTCGGGGGTATTATCATATAACTGGTTGGTTTGTCCGTGAATGATACCGTCTTCGGTAGGGATCTCTCCTACTTTGTTTTTATTATAGGCACCATTCAGGCCAATATTATAACTGAAGTCTTTGTTTATACGATCGTTCCAGGTCAATGCCAGTTCAATCCCGCTATTCTTTACACTACCACCGTTGATATAAGGAGCTCCCGCGCCTACTGTTGCCAGGATAGGTGCCTGAACCAGCCAGTCTTTGGTATTTTTCGTATAGAGATCGAGATTTACTCCAAGCCGGGTGTTGAGCAAGTAGGCATCCAACCCGATATTGGCTTGTTCGGAGGTTTCCCACGTTACATTTTCATTGGCTAAGCGATTGGGATATGCACCCCAATTGGTGGCCAGTTCTTTCGCAGCATTCTCATCGTTATATCCGCCTGTCCCGAACAGATAGTGGGTATTGCTGTTTTTCATCGGAGCCAGATACTGGTAGTTGGCTATGTTTTGGTTGCCCACTTGTCCCCAACTGACACGTAGCTTGAGGAAATTGAGCCACGATGGAACGTTCTCCATAAACGGTTCATTGGTAAGTGTCCAACCGGCAGAGATAGAAGGGAAGTATCCGAAACGGTTACCTCTGGCAAACCGGGAAGAACCGTCGGCACGCAACGTAGCATTCACCATATAGGTTTCTTTCCAGTTCCAACCCAAACGACCGAAATAAGAAACACTGCGCGATTCATCATGAGGGTTGCCTGACGCACTTAACCCATCCGTACTGGAAGAAGCCGTTCCATTATCGATATAGGCATATTTCCATGTGTCGAAACCTTCTTTCAATATGCCATTTCCCGCTCCCAGGTAAGTGCCTTCGTAACGATAGGCTTCCATACCCAGCAATGCATTGAAAGCATGGTTATTCATTGTCCAATCGTAAGTCGCCGTGTTTGTCCAGGTCATGCCGAGTCCACGGTTCATATTCTGTGAAACACTGGTACGGGTATCGTTATAGCTATAAATACTGAAATGATAGAGAGGGGTAAAGCTGCGGTATTCACTTGCATTGTAGACGGCACCAAATACAGTACGCAATTTCAACCGCTTTATCGGCTCAATTTCGGCATACAGGTTACCGTTGAATGTGCCTGCCTTGTCTTCGTTGTTAGTATTGGTCATCATAAGACCATAGGGGTTCCCGTCTCCGTTATACCAGTCGCTGTTGCTTGTGTCGTTGTATGGTGAATCATACATATTATTGTCACTATAAACCGGGGTCAGCGGTGATACACCAAAAGCGCCTCTTAACGTATTGTTATACTGGTTGCCTACGTTGATACCATTATTTATCCTGTATATGAAACTCACCTGTTCGCCGACTTTCACGAAGCCGTTAAACAGCTTATGTTCGGAGTTGACCCGGAAATTATAGCGTTCATAGTTGGAGACATCGGCACCACCAACGATCCCTTCCTGATTCAAGTAACCCAATGAGATGGCGTATGTGGAAGTGGCCGATCCTCCGGTAATACCCAATGAATAACTTTCAGTTTTTGCATTCTTTTTAAACATCCTGTCCACCCAGTCGATATCATACAGATTGCCGTTTGCGTCATAAATGGACTTGAAACTGCTCCAGTCGTAAGCCGCATTGCCACTGTTCAATGCCTGTTCGTCCATGATAGTCATATATTGGGTCGCATTCAACATATCTGCTTTACGGGCTACATTTTGTACTCCATAATAGGCATCGAAGTTGACTTGCGCTTTCCCTTCCCTCCCGCTTTTTGTGGTGATGAGGATTACACCATTGGCAGCCTGTGCACCATAAATAGCGGCAGATGCTGCATCTTTCAAAACGTCGATGCTCTCGATGTCGGCAGGATTCAGGGTTGATATATCTCCACCAATTCCGTCAATCAGGTAGAGGGGGCTGTGGTTTCCGACTGTACCCAAACCGCGGATTACCACCTTCATATTCGAACCGGGTTGTCCGGAGGTAGAGGTGATATTTACTCCGGGGGTTTTTCCCTGCAGGGCCTGCAAGGGACTAATAGTATTCATTTTATTCAGTTCGTCGCCTTTTACCTGAATGGTTGCCCCGGTAGATAATTTCTTTGCCTGTACGCCATAACCAATTACAATTAATTCGTCGAGGACTTCAGTATCTTCTGCCAGGCTTACATTGATTACATTTTCACGTACGGTCACTTCCTGGGAAATAAATCCGATGTAAGAAAAGACAAGTGTTTGCCCTGTATTTACGTTGATCGAATAGTTCCCATCAATATCGGTTACCGTACCGTTATTTGTCCCCTTCACAAAAATGCTTACCCCGATCAACGGTTCCCCGTCGGTTGCCGAGACCACCGTACCCGTAATGGTATTATTTTGCAAAGGTTCCGCATGCAGCGTCACCGGTTTTAATAAGATCAGTGACACACCGATTAAAAAACAGTATAAATAACGATTATTTATACTTCGTTTGCAATTCATGTTTATCATACTTTAACAATTAATTAGTTTAATAGTAAACGTATTAGTCGTCATTCCCTTTGGCTTGACAACTCAATAAAAAATAATACGTATTAGATTACGAATAGCCGGTCTCCGACATTACTTCGTCACCTTTATTTCAATGGCATCTTTCATCAATCCATCCGACTCTGCCGCCAGACGAATAACTCCTTCTCTCTTTTCACTTTTCACAACAACCAGGCATTTTCCATAAAATGCTTTCCGTTCCGATGCTTTGAAGCGTTCCATACTTGTCGGGTTCCCATTGTCCACACCGACGACCTTTCCGTTACCCGACAGGTTGAAACGGATCAGGTTTTCTGCATTAGGGCAAATCGTGCCCTCTTCATCCAAAACTTCCACTGTAATAAAACTAAGATCTTGTCCGTCGCCCCTGATCACACGCCTGTCAGGCGTTAAACGGATCTGCGACGGTTCTCCGGCCGTTTTTATTTCTTTCGATAATACCTCTTTTCCATTTTTCCTGGAAATCACTTTTATTGTGCCGGTTTCATAAGCCAGTCGCCAAAAGACATGGTGCTTGCCGCCCTCTTTTCTTTTGATGCCCTGAGAGACGCCGTTCAAAAATAACTCCACTTCATCTGCCTTGCTGTAATAGGCCCAGACGTCCACAGTTTCTCCCGGTTGCCAGTTCCAGTGCGGAAAAACATGCAATACCTCTTTATCGGTCCATTCCGATTGATACATGTAATAGACATCTTTCGGGAACCCCGCCAGATCCACAATGCCAAAATAAGAACTCCGTGCAGGAAACCAGAAAGGGGTCGGTTCGCCGAGATAGTCAAAACCTGTCCAGATATACATTCCACTAATGAAGTCACTGTTTTTCACGTCGTTCCATGCCTGCTCGTGCGTACATCCCCAAGGGACGTGGCAATTATCGTAGGAAGAGCAGGCATAGGAAGGATCGGTAAACGGGATATCCCAACGTACCGGCCAGATATACATGGAGTCGCTTGGCATCCGGTAATAACCGCGGGTCATCAGTCCTGAAGTGGTTTCCGCTGCAATAAACGGTTTTCCCGGGAAGTTCTCCGGCACGTTCTTATAGTCATATCCATGATAATTGAATCCGATCAGGTCGAGCGCTCCCGATCTGAAGAGGTGATTGGCCGGATTGGTTTCATTGTTTCCGGTTGTCACGGGTCGGGTCGGATCCAAACTTTTTACGATATCCGCCAGTTTTTTTGTCAGGAGAGCATTCACACTCATCGTCTCCCCATCTGTCCCCGCCAGTGCCGTTTCATCGCGTTTAAGGTTCAACAGGAGATTAGCCTGCTGGATATCGAGTGTATCGGCTTCGGCGTGGGTCCATTGTTCAAGGACTTCATTCCCGATGCTCCACATAAATACCGAGGGATGATTACGGTCACGGAGAATATGGTCTGTGAGGTCTCTTTCGTGCCACTCGTTAAAATAGCGTGAGTAATCGTATGTGGTCTTTCGTTTACGCCACATGTCGAAGGTTTCATCCATGACAATGAATCCCATCCTGTCGCATAGCCGGAGCAGTTCCGGTGCGGGAGGATTATGCGCAGTACGAATACCATTCACACCCATCTCTTTGAGTATCTCGAGCTGCCGTTCAATGGCCCTTGTGTTGACGGCCGCACCGAGGCATCCTAAATCGTGATGCAGGCAGACTCCTTTTATCTTCGTCGATTCACCGTTAAGGAAGAATCCTTTTTCCGCGTCGAACGTGAAATAGCGGATCCCGAGCGGGGTTACATATTCATCGGTCTGTTTGTCGTCCACGAAAATACGGGTGACTACCTCGTACAAACAGGGATTTTCAAGTGCCCACAATACCGGCTCCCGCACGGAGAGATCCTGTTCGATCTCTTTGGAAGAGCCGGCAGCCAGTGTGCCGGAGACCGAAGCCGAAGCGACCTGTTTGCCCGAACCGTCTACAATAGATGTCTCAGTTTTTAGATTCACTTCTTGTGGCATTTCGTTTTTAACGGTTGTTTTTACATTCACAACGGCATTATCCTCTGTAATCTCCGGCGTCGTTACATATACTCCCCACAGATCAACATACACCGGATCGACACTTGTCAGCCATACATTCCTATAAATACCGCATCCCGAATACCAACGGGAATTGGGTTGCTCACTGTTGTCCACCCGTACCGCTATGACATTTTCCGTATCAAATTTCAAATGGGGAGTCAGGTCATACCGGAACGATATATAGCCAAACGGCCGATGCCCGAGATGGATGCCGTTGATCCATACATCGGAATTCATATAGACTCCGTCGAAATCAACAAATATCTTTTTTCCTTCATAGGATTGATCGAGGAAAAACGATTTCCGGTACCAACCGATTCCGCCGGGCAGGGCTCCACCCCCGCTTCCGGAAGGGTGATCCTCACTGAAATCACCTTCAATCGCCCAATCGTGGGGCAACTCCAGTTCCCTCCAACCGTTATCGTCGAATACAGGATCGCTTGCATCGGAAAGATCCCCAAGATAAAAACGCCAACCATCGTTGAAACTTTCTGTTTTGCGAGGGTTCCGGTCGACATTCCGGCAGGCATTGAATCCGGTAAAAACAACGCCGAGCAATAATAGTATGGCAATAGCGTTTTTCATTTTTCTAAAGGTATCTTTTGTGCCGCACCCGTATAAACGACTTCAATGCCTTTTGCATCGGGGTCTACGGCCTGCGGTCTGTTTTTATCGACATAGACTACATTGAACCTGCGTTCCTGCAGCATTCCTTCAAACGATCCTTCCCTGTCACCTATTACGAGCGTTTTGGTTGCATCATCGTAATTAAATCTGATGATCGCATATGCTCCTTTTTCATAGTTGTAATTCACGCCTTCGTCCTCATAAAGCGAAAAAGTTCCATTCTTACCTGCGAATACATACAATGTGATATGTTCAGGCTTTTTCTCATCGGAATACTGGATTTCAGGGCCAAACGGGATAATAGCCCCTTCTTTCACGAACAGCGGTATACGGCTATACGGTGCATCCACCCGTTGTTTTTGTCCCCCATCAATGAATTTTCCCGTATAGAAATCGTACCAACCGGTGGTGGCAGGAAAATAAACCGTCCGTCCGGTTGCCTTATATTCATACACAGGGCAAACCATCAACATATCCCCGAACATATACTGGTCGCCGATATCATTTACTTCCGGATCTTTGCCGTGATCCATGACCAATGCGCGCATGATGGTGTAATCGTTGAAATAAGTCATTCCAGCCAATGAATAGATATAGGGCATCAAACGATATCGGAGTTTATTGTAATAGACCATGGATTGATAGGCGGGATGGTCTTCTGGAGCAATATTAAACACCTCTCTGTAAGGGAATTGCCCATGAGACCTGAATAACGGGACAAAAGCTCCGAATTGCGACCAGCGGGCATTTAATTCACGCCATTCTTTCAAATCCTCATTTTCAATCCCTGTAGCATTGTAGTAATGCTGTGCCTGCTCATATCTTTTTTCCACACAAAATCCACCGATGTCCATTGTCCAGTATGGTATGCCGGATAAAGCAAAATTGAGCCCGGCCGAGATCTGCGCTTTCATGTCTTCCCAGCGGGTACCGATATCCCCGCTCCAGACCGCGGTTGAATAGCGCTGGATGCCGGTAAAACCGGAGCGTGTCAATAAAAATACACGGTCATCCGGATTTACACTCCGTTGTCCGTCATAAATGGCTTCGGCGTTTACCAGCGAATAGGCGTTGAAGTATTTTGTGGAAGGGCCGAGGGCAGTGGGGCCGCACAGCTTCTTCCGGTAATCCATGTCGGTATTATCCTGGATGTTCGGTTCGGAAGCATCCATCCACCAGGCATCGATACCCAATGAATATAAGTTTTCTTCGAGCTGTTTCCAGAATAGTTTGCGTGCACCTTCGGCATATGCGTCATAGAATGAGCCGATATACCCTTGTCCGATCCAATCACGGATACTGTCTTTTACTGCCTGTTGATACATCCACCCGTTTTTGTCGAATGCTTTATAATGGTCGGTATTCATATAAAATTTGGGCCATACCGAGATCATGATCCGTGCGTTCATCTCATGTATTTTATCAACCATCCCTTTTGGATCGGGGAATCGTTCCTTATCGAACTTGTGGCTTCCCCATTCCGCTTCCGGCCAATAGCTCCAATCCTGTACGATGTTATCAATGGGTATTTCTCGTTTTCTGAATTCAGCAAGGGTTTCCAGTAATTCGTCCTGGGTTTTGTAACGTTCCCTGCTCTGCCAAAAACCCATGGCCCACTTGGGCATGATCTGCGACTTCCCGGTGAGGGTTCGATACCCGCTGATCACCTCATCCATGCTGTTTCCGGCCACGAAATAGTAGTCGATGCCGTTCCCCATTTCGCTCCAGAGAGAGAGTTTATTTTGTTCTTCCTCGGGAACGGGGCTTAACGCTTTCAGGGCGATGTATGACACGTCGCCATCGGGCTCCCACTCCACACGTATCGGCACCCTCTCCCCTTCCTTCAAATGGTATTCAAACTTGTAGCTGTTGGGGTTCCACGCGGTACGCCAGCGCTCTTCTACCACCGGCTCGTTATCCATAAACACCCGGATATACCCGGCGTAATGCAAGAAAAACCGGTAGAGGCCGCTCTCGGGAGCTTCCAATTCGCCGCTCCATGTAACGCGGGAGTTGTTCAGGTCGAAATCTGCCGGGAAATTCTCCAGTAATGGGATGAATTGGTAATCGAGCTTGCTCTCTTGGCGCACGATTGTCCCGGTAGAATCTCCTTTCCGGGTGTAGGTGGCGGTAAGCCCCCCGCCGGCTCCATCCTCCCCGTAGAGCTTGAACTGGTCCAGGTCCGCATAGTCGCGCGTGTCGCCAAATTTACTCAGGGAGTAGTTGTCCCACACGATGCCGTAGTTTCTACTGGAAATAACAAACGGAACGGATACCTTGGTATTATACTGGAACAACGATTCGTTTTTTCCTTTATAATTAAAGTCGTCGGCCTGATGCTGCCCCAGGCCATAGAATGCTTCGTCATCGGACGACTCAAACAGTTGATGCACGGTGTACCCTTTGGTTCCTTCTACTTCAATGGGCGTCAGTGTTTTTCCGCCACCCTTATTTTCTTGTAGAAGAGTTTCACCTTTTTTATTTAGAAATGCTATTTCACCCGTCGATTTCCGGATGACAACATCCAACGAGTCGGTGGAAAGGGTCACCTCGTCTCCATTCTCGTATACACTAAACGTTCCCGATCGTTTCAAGCCCGGCCGCAGGATCAGGCTTTTCTCGTCGGAGAATATTTTTCCGGGGATGGCCGATACATGGATGATGTTGTTATCAATCACGTTGAGCCGGATTGTTTTCGCGGTGTGACTATTTTCCTGTTTAACACGGACAATAATCCCGTTGTCTGTTTTCTCTATCCCGGTGGTCGCGCAGGAGAGAAAAAATAGGGTACTAAATACGATATAAAAAACACGTGCCATTTGATACAGTTTATTGAACTTCCACAACTGGGTGCATAGCTAAATATTAGACATTTAACTATTTAGTGGGCTACCCGTTCGATGAAATAGGCGTGATCTGATAAGCTGTTTGAACGAAGTGAGTTATTTATCAGATAGCCTATAAATCGGTAATGGGTCACTAAATAGTGATAGTCGACATATTTAGCTATACATACCACATAAGCAAAGCCAAAGATTATTTTTTTGTAAAATTAAATATAATTCAGGCTTCAGGCGGGAAGCAATGTTGCGGGGCACGACCGCCTTTGATAACCGAAGGGGTTGTTTTGTTTCCCAAAGGTATGTTAAATGTTCACAACGGGTCCGCGAGGTTGGTACGTGGGGCCTCTGACACATTTTGCTGATATTGAGAAGGCAAAAGATCAAACTCTTCCTTAAAATATTTACTGAATGTTTTAGGATTATTAAACCCCACCTGATACGATATTTCGGAGACCGTCAGTTGGCTTTCGCGCAACAGTTGGGCGGCACGCTTGAGACGAATAACACGAATAAACTCGATGGGGCTTTTTCCCGTAATGGAGGTCAACTTCTTGTAGAGATGTACCCGACTAATTCCCAACTCTTTGCTAAGCTTCTCTACCGAGAAATCGCTGTCATCGATATTCTCCTCCACCAGTTTGATCGCGTTCTTGATAAGCTTCTCGTCCAACGGGGTGATGGTAATCTCTGCCGGTTCAATTTCAATTTGGTGTTTAAACCGGTCCTGACGATACGATCTCAGCTCCAGTATCTTGTTTATCCGCAAGAGAAAAATATCCAAGTTAAACGGCTTCGTGATATAGTCGTCCGCACCTGTTTCAAGCCCCCTGAGCTCTTGCTCTTGCGCTGTATGTGCCGTGAGTAAGATAAGGGGGATGTGCGAAGTACGCACGTCGTTCTTCACCTTCTCGCACAGTTCATAGCCATCCATCTCGGGCATCATCACGTCACTGATAATGATATCGGGGGAATACTCTATAATTTTACTCCATGCCTCTTTCCCGTTGGAGGCTTCAAGCAGCGTGAACTCTTTTTTCAACGTATCTTTCATGAAATCCCGAAAATCATCGTTATCGTCCACCAACAAGATACGTGTTCCCTCGCTTTCCAATGCCTCCTCGTGCTCACCGCCGTGTTCCTCACCAGTTAAGGCGGCATGCTGATTTTCCCGTGGCACGCCGGAGTGAGAAGCGATATACTCGAGCCTGTCCACCGGGAATTGAAGAAGAAACAGGCTCCCCTTGGGCGCGTTGTCGTATACCTCGATGCTTCCTTTACAAATAGACACAAATTCTTTTACGATGTGTAATCCGATACCGCTTCCGGGAAAATCTTCGTTTTTTGTTTTTCCCTGATAAAAACGTTCAAAGATCCGCTTTTTCTCGTCGTCTTTTATCCCAATACCAGTGTCTATTATTCTGATCTCTATTTGTTCAGGATCGGTCTCTCCGTTTTTAGGTAAAAGTTTTACCAACACATCCACAGTTCCGTTTTTTTCGGTAAATTTTATTGCATTGGAGAGAAGATTCATCATTATCTTTCTCATTTTGTCTTCATCGAATACCATTCTCAATTCATCTACCGATGAGAAAAAGGTCAACCGGATATTCTTCTTTTCCGCATATTCGGTGAAATAGGTGAAAGAATTTTTCAAAAACGAGATAATGTCTCCATAGGATAAATTCAGGGAATGTTCATTCACATCGCTTTTTCTGAAATCCAGTAACTGGTTCACCATATTCAACAGTCGTATGGCATTTTTGTGTATCAAAGAAAGCTGGTGTTTTTGATGGTCATCGGCAACGGACTTCATCATATTTTCCAACGGAGATATGATCAATGTCAGAGGTGTGCGCAATTCGTGACTGACATTGGTAAAGAAACGAAGTTTCATTTCATCCATTTCATGTTTCCGTTGTGCTTCCAGTTCTATTTGCTTCATTTTAAACTTCTGTTGTTCGTTTCTTATGATCATATACCGGGCCAGTAACAGGATAGAGATCAGAAGAAAAGCATAGAAGATATAGGCGCCGGCAGACAACCAGAATGGAGGTTTTATACGGATTTGCAGCGCTGTGGATTCTTCACTCCAAAAGCCGTCACTGTTTGCGGCCTTTACCCTAAGAGTGTATTTTCCCGGAGCGAGATTGGTGTAAGTAACACTGTGGACGCCATGGTCGGTTAATAACCAATCCGTATTAAATCCTTCCAACATATAGGCATAGGTTGTTTTTTCAGGGAGCACATAATTCATGGCGGAAAATTCGACCGAAAAAACATTTTGCCCGTATTTGAAGGTGACTTCTTCTACCCGATTCAGTTCCGATGACAGGATCTTATTCCCGTTATATTCCGCTCCGACCAAAACATCCTCATTGAAAAGTTTCAATCCGGTAAAAAGGACTTTGGGTTGTGAAGTATTATAGCGGATATTTTCCGGATTAAATATATTGAATCCGTTGGTCCCTCCAAGCAGAATTTCTCCATCGGAAGATTTGAATACTGAACGTAAATTAAATTCGTGGCTTTGCAGGCCATCCACTTCACTGTAATTCACAAAAGAAAGATGATATTCATTGGTTTTTGAATCGGTATGGATAATGATATTGGATACGCCGTTAGAAGTAGTGATCCACATATTATGCTGGTTATCTTCAATAATACCTGAAATCACATTATCGGTAAGTCCGTCGCTTTTGTACAATTGGGTGATTTTATCCTGTTTGGGATCCCAGATATTCAACCCTTCCCGGGTTCCCACCCAAATAAGTCCGCGGCTGTCTTCATACACCTGATTCACGTTCAGATTGGTAAAGGACTGATCCCCTTTGCGGTTGCCCATTAAGATCTCTGAATGTCCGGTTTGTATATCGAAGATTGTAATTCCGTTGGCTGTTCCGAGAATTAATTTATCATTTGTACCCAAAAAAAGCGAGGATATATATTCCGAAGATAGTTGTTGTTGTGTACTATTATTGAATGTGGTGAATTGCCTGTTATCCGGATTGAGTTTTTGCAGTCCGCTTCCCAATGTCCCGATCCAGATCATTCCGGATCTGTCCTCAACAATTGACCAGACATTATCGTTGGCAAGACTGTTCGGGTCGTTTGGATCATGGCGATAGTGAATAAACTCTTTTCCGTCGAAGCAATCCATCCCCGACAGGTAGGTGCCGATCCATAACTTTCCGTTTTTGGCAGCACACAGGCTGACGATCACGTTATCGGTCAGAGAGGAATTGTCGGACGGATCATGGCTGTAAATATGATATGATCCGGTCTTTGTATCTAAACGGACCAATCCGCTTCCGTTTGTGCCGACCCAGATACTTCCTTTGTCATCTTTAATAATGGAATTTACATCGGGTTTGAAGTTATCTACCTTTTTGAAATAATTGAGATGTTCAATGCCGAATTTGTAAATACTTTCGCTGTAGTAAGATATTCCGTTTTTATAGGTGCCGATCCAGATGATACCTGTATTGTCGGGATAAATACAATTAATGCTGTTGTGCGCAATGCTTCGTTTGTCGTAAGGCAGGTTCCGCAAATTTGTCAACGTGTTGGTTTTTTTATCGATAATATCTATTCCCCCATGGTCGGTTGCCATCCAGATCAGCCCGTTGGGATCCTGGATAATATCCTGGATCATGTCACTTGACAATAAAAATGGAAAGTCACTTTGTTTTGATCCCAGATGCTTCCATTCTTTTTGCCGGGAATGGTATAACCAGGTTCCAAGCGGTATATCGGAATAGATCCATACGTTGTTGTCTGCGTCGACAAAGGCCTGGTAGTTATGCGCTTGTCCCTTCTGTTGCTGCATGACGTGATCGTCCACACGATGAACACGGTAACTCTGCTTATCCATGAATTGAATAAGCCCCGATTGAAAAATAAACAGGTAACAGGTTTCAGACTCTTTCAAGTCGGTGATGGTACCAGTGCTTAATTGTCCATTTTCCCCGCTTTGCGGGAAAAAAACGGATGTACCCCGGCCCGGGTGGTACTGATAAAAGCCCATCGAATTCGCGTAACACCATATATTCTTTTGACTGTCAACAAAAACGAGGTCCACCGGACTCGTTACTCCTAACTGGTTAAGCATGGCCTGGCACTTCACGAACTGCTCCTTTTCCGGGATGTACACCACATACCCACCCGCTGTCTGTATCCATAACCGACCTTCTCCATCCTCCTGCACATTCATCACAAAGTTGTCGGGCAGCGAATTATCGTTGTCGGGATCATGAAAAAACGGCTTGAACTTATACCCATCGTACCTATTTAGCCCCGATGCGGTAGAGAACCACATGAACCCTCGACTATCTTTAAAAATATGGTTTATTTGGTTATGAGAAAGCCCGTCACCCACTTCCAACTGTTTGAAGAGATACGACGATTGGCCCGAGAGCGATAGATTACACCAGGTAAATAGTAAAAGGAACAGCAGGAAACGGGGCAATCGCATCATTGGCTTATTCTTTACGGCGGGTAAATTTCTTACATCACGAGTCGTCAAAGGTATTTTGCAAACATAGCTATAATTGGTTATTTTTCATACAACTCTTTATTTTTTAACAACACTTTGTAAATAAAGGGTAACAAGCAGCAGAAAAAAGGGCCATCCAGTGTTTGGACAGCCCTGTTAAGTATGTGAATAAATATTTTTTCACCTTTACCGGAAGGGATTTTAGAACTTGTACCCTACCGATAGATACGCGTTTTGATTTTTTATACTTCCTTGGTCCGAGTCCGCGATATCTACAAGGCCCATATCCCAACCGAGGTCAAGCAGAATTGGGCCAAACTCGGCGCCCACGCCGAGGCCTAAACCGGCATCGAAATTCTTGAGGAAGCCATTATCGCCGAATACATCCCACTCGGTCTCGTCTTCCCAATCTCCGAGCGAGCCGCTGAGTTTTGATTTGCCGCCTATACCATAAGCAACATACGGGCCGGCATGGAATACGATGCGTGTTCCGGGGGTTACATCCAATTTATACGCATAATGAACCGGCAGTTGCAGGTACATCGGGTTTACAGTAAAATCTGCCGTGGCATCGCCTATTGACTCGCTATATTTTGCTCCTTTCGTGGTGAAAAACAACCCTGTTTGTATCGCTGAGTTGTATGCAAACTCGTAGTCAGCTGCCAAACCTACATGGAAGCCTATTTTAACGTTCTGGTCATCCAGATCATCTCCATAAAAATTGGACATGTTAACGCCGCCTTTAACTCCCAAGCTTGTCTGCGCACTTACAGCGGATACCAAGGCAAACATAGCAACCACCAGCATAATTCTCATTTTCTTCATAATTCAATCATTTTAGTTAAGTAATTCCTTGAATTCACGATCTACGCGCCTGGACGCGCGCGAACGCACCGATTTTTTGTTTGAGAGGGCGTTCGCTTAAGACAGGAATTAAACGTTCCTACCGCTTTTTTGTTCGGAAGGAGCCCGCGGCAGGTGTTATTTAGAAATAATCTAAAACAGCAATTACAGGTAACTCAACCGGAAACGAGAACCGGAAAAAATCTCGTTTGCTACCTCCTGGATCTTGTCGGCCGTGATTTGATCGATACGGTTAAACACCTCGCTTAGCGGCACGAAGCGCTTCTGGTGGAGGTAGTTCTTCGCCATGCTCAAGCAGCTGTTCTCGTTGTTCTCGGCAGCAATGCCCAATTGTCCTTTCCATTGGCGCTTCGCTTGGGATAACTGCATCGAGGTTAATTTTTTCTTCTTGATTTTCTCGATCTCTTTTTCGATTAACCGGACGCACCGCTCCCGGTATTTCGGGTCACAGGCAAAGTAAACACTAAAAAGCCCGGTGTCGCTGTAGAAGGTGGCGCTCGACTCCACGTGGTACACCAGCCCGTTTTTTTCCCGGAGCGAAGTATTGAACCGGCTGTTCAAACTCCCCCCGCCCAGGATATTGTTAAGGAGGTACAGCGCGTGTTTATCGGGGTGGTGCATGCTAAAAGCCTCCCACCCGAGCATCACGTGTGCCTGGGTGGTGTTTTTTTGCAATTCTACTTCTACCGGCACTAAGTTTCCGGGCGCCACGCGCGCTTTCGCCGGAACGCGTCCGGGGGCCGGGAACGAAAAGTGCTTCTCGAGCTGGCGCGTTACCTGGGTGAACGGCGTCTTGCCGAAAGAGAAGAAAATCATTTCAGACGGTTGATACTGCCGTTGCACGAACCGCTTCAGCGAACGGGTGGTGAATCCTTCCAGGCTATCGGCGTCACCCAGTATATAATGCCCCAGGTCATGGCCTTGAAATACCAGGTTTTCGAAGTCATCGTATATCTGCTCCGACGGGAAATCGGCGTAACTGTTCATCTCATCCAGAATCACGTCCCTCTCCCGTTCAATCTGATGAGCGGGAAAGGTAGAATGAAAAACAACATCACTCAGCAACTCCACCGCTCTGCCGAAATATTCGGCCAGGAATGTTGCATAAATAAATGTCTCCTCCTTTGTGGTATAAGCATTGAGCTCACCACCAACGTTTTCCATGCGGTTGACCACATGGTGGGCCTGTCGCTTTCGAGTCCCCTTGAACAGCATATGTTCCACAAAATGGGCCATTCCATGTTCGTCGGGAAATTCGTCGCGAGAACCTGTATTTACCGCTATCCCGCAATAGGATATCTCCGACGGGAAGGGGCGGTGAACAAGACGTAAACCGTTGGATAGTTGATATGTTTGAAACATATGGAGAGCTATTTTGTCATGTAAGATCTTTTCTGGTCCGGCGACAGTCTCTCGATGGCATACCGCAACATCGTCCGGGGCATTCGGGTGCAGTGGAGATCCAGAAAGCCGGTCAGCACCTTCTCATCGCGTTTTCCGGCTTCACGCAGCATCCAGCCGCACGCTTTATGCATCAGATCGTGCCGGTGAGTCAGAAACATGGCGGAGAGTTTCAGCGTGTCGTCAAAATCATGCTTCCGGATAAAGGCCAAGGTGGAAACTACAGCGATGCGCTGTTCCCAAAGATTCTCGCTGGCGGCCAGCCGGTACAAAAGAGACCGCTCCTTGTCCACCAACCACTCGCCAACAATATTGTATGCAGATATATCCACCAGGTCCCAGTTGTTGACCCGGCGCCTGTTGTCCAAGTAAAACTGGAATATCTCCTTCCGTTCCTCCTCTTCTGCCTTTTTGAACCGCTCCGTCAGAATGACCAGGGCACAGAACCGACACTCGTGGTAGGGGTCGTCCAACAGGATCTTCACCTCCTCCAGCGGGATCTTTTTACAGGCTTTGGCCACGCTTCTAGTTTCGGGAACCGTGCAGCCGATAAACTGGTCGCCTTCGCCATACTCTCCTTTCCCGGTCTTGAAAAAACGGAGGGAGTCTGCCGCCTTTTGCGGGCTGCCGAAAGCGAGCAACTGCTCTTTTACAATCTCTGCTCTCATCTAATTTACCCGTGACACTTCATATTTACCTTCATAAAAACCGACAATGTTCTGCGCCATCTCTTCAGCCATCCGATTGCGGTCCTCGACCGTTTTGGTACCCGCATGCGGAGCAAGCACCACATTGTCCAGATCCAGCAACTCGGGAGAGATTCTGGGTTCATTCTCATATACATCCAACCCGGCCGCCCAGATCTTTTTCTCTCTCAGCGCCCTGGCCAATGCCTTTTCATCCACCATGTTCCCCCTGGCCGTATTGATAAAGACAGCGGTGGGTTTCATCATCGAGAACTGGCTTTCGCCAATCATCCTTATGGTTTCGGGGGTAGAGGGAGCATTGAGCGAAACATAGTCGGCCGTTCGCAACAACTCTTCAAAAGTAACATAGGTGGCACCGTAAAGCTGCTCGATCTCCGGGCTCAACCGGTTCCGGTTGTGATAAATGATGTTCATCCCGGAGGCAACGGCACGCCGGGCCAAGGCCTGTCCAATTCTCCCCATCCCGATTATGCCGAGTCTTTTCCCGAATAGCGGCAATCCGGCATCGCCGTATACTCCCCAATCGACCATCCGGTGCTCACGCAGTTTCCTGTCGTAATAGCCGATCCGTCTTCCGGCAGCCAACAGCAGTGCAAATGCCAGCTCGGCCGTAGGTTCGCACGTCGTCCTGGGAATGTTGGTCACCACAATCCCCTTCCGCGTAGCATACTCCACATCAATATTGTTGTAACCTACACCGTAGTTCGAAATCAGCTCAAGCCTGGTTCCCTTGTCCATGATCTCCTTGTCTGTAGAGAAACTGAAATTGGGTATCAGTATCTCAAAATCGGGAATCATCTCCAATACCTGATCCCGCTTCAGATCCTTATCCTGGGGCATAAAGACCTCAAACTTCTCAAAAAGCTCGGCAAGTGGTTCCCGGTGCAGGGCAATTGTAACAAGTATCTTCTTCATGATCGGGATATTTTTTCATTAAACGGGCGATGCGTGAAATTGTTTCTGGTGGCGGCCGGAAAATTATCAAAACCATATAATATAATGAAAAGAGTGAGCATCGCTACTCACTCATTTTCAGCTCTTCAGGCTGGACTTGAACCAGCGACCCTCTGATTAACAGTCAGATGCTCTAACCGACTGAGCTACTGAAGAATATTCCTTCTTATTTTCTCACATTTTCAGCTCTTCAGGCTGGACTTGAACCAGCGACCCTCTGATTAACAGTCAGATGCTCTAACCGACTGAGCTACTGAAGAGTTTTTCCTCTTCCTGTTGGAAAAGTGATGCAAAAGTAGTACATTTTTTCAAATATTCCAACAGCTTTGAGATAAAATTAAACGATATATTTTCAACAGCCGTTTTTATCAATGGATCACCCTCCATTTAAAAAAGTTTTTACTACCTTTGAATGCAAATAAACGAGTACTAAAACACTTTTTTATGATTTTCAGATTCGTAATCATATCGGACGAAGTAGATAACTTCAAACGGGAAATAAAAATAGATGCCGACAACACTTTTTATGATCTGTTCAAAGCGATTGTCGACTGTACCGGTTTCAGCGAAAACGAGATGGCCTCTTTCTTTATTTGTGACGACAATTGGCGAAAGGAACAGGAGATCACTCTTGTGGAGATGGATACCTACTCCGATGAAGATCCATATACTATGGCCGAATGTGTTTTGAGTGACTATCTTGAAGATGAAAAACAGAAGATGCTCTTTGTATTCGACTACCTTACCGAAAGAGCACTTTTCATAGAGCTCTCCGAGATTATCACCGGCAAGAACCTGAAGAGACCGGTCTGCACCCTTTCGATGGGAGAAGCACCCCGGCAATCGCTCAATCTCGACGAGGTCTCCAGCGCGTCAGCCTCGCTGGATGTGGATGAGACCTTTTTCGGGGACGAGGACTACAACCTCGATGAACTGGACAAGGAGGGATTCGATGGACTTGACGACATGGAGATATCGACGGAAGAGAACGACCTCTATTGATTTTGACTGCACTTTACCGACCATTCGCATAAACCGCAACAACCAGCCTCTTTCATGAATACTTTGCTCGTGCTTCTGGGGCCGACCGGCGTGGGCAAAACAGAAACAAGCCTTCAGATAGCCGAACGGCTGGGAAGTCCCATTATCTCTTCAGATTCCCGGCAAATATACCGGCAGATCTCCATCGGAACAGCAGCTCCAACTGCTGAGCAGCTGGAGCGGATTCCCCATTATTTCGTGGGGATGTTCGAGCCTGAAGACTATTATAGTGCCAGCCAGTTCGAGGAGGATGCAATCCCCCTGATCGAGCGCCTGCTCGAGACTCACCCCTATGTGGTGATGTCGGGCGGCTCGATGCTCTATATCGATGCCGTCTGTAAGGGGATTGACGAGATTCCGACCATCGACGAAAAACTGCGACGGGAGGTGAACGAGCTCTACCGCAAAGAGGGATTGGATGCCATCCGATCCCGCCTGAAGATACTCGATCCGGTATTCTATCGCACAGTCGACCTGAAAAATCCCAAACGGGTGATCCACGCGCTCGAAGTCTGCCTGATGGCCGGGAAACCCTACTCCTCGTTACGCACCAATCCCCAAAAGAGACGAAGTTTCAACATCGTAAAGGTAGGTTTTACACGTCCCCGGGAAGAGCTATATGCGCGAATCGACCGCCGTGTAGACCAGATGATTGAGGATGGACTGGTGGAAGAGGCCCGCAAACTCTATCCGAAACGGCATCTGAACTCATTAAATACAATCGGTTATAAAGAGCTGTTTGAATATTTCGACGGCAACTGCTCCCTTGAATATGCCATCGGGAAAATAAAGCAGCATTCAAGGAACTATGCACGCAAACAGATGACCTGGTTTAAAAAGGATGCGGAGATCAACTGGATCGACCTTTCAGACAGCAGCATCGACGCGGTGGAAGCCTCTATCCGCATGATCAAGCGATGATCCTGAAAAGGGGTTGTTGAACCAATACCACGCTCTGCTGTTTAATAGTTGAAAGGAGAAATATGATATGAAACAGCCAGCGTTTACACCAATCGATCCCGACTTCCCCGATCTGTTTCAACGGGAGATTGAAAAAGGGTCAGTAAAAGTGATCTATTTCGATACGGAGCAGTACCCCGACCTGAAAGAATCGAACGGAGCCGTAACGGCGATCATCGATAAGGGGAGATCGGGCCAGTTTATGGTTTTTGCGAACGGCGACCAGGTAAGGACAGACAGGATCATTGCCTACAACGGCAAACCCGGTCCCGCTTACGATGAGTACGACGCCTATGCGCTCGCCCCGCTTACCTGTAAGGCGGGATACGACGACGAGTGCTAGCCCTCCATGGACAGGTTTCAACCGTAACGATGCGGAGAAAAAAATGGTTATGTTGAACGACAAAAAGAGGTAATTTAACTATCTTTGCTTTCATAAAAGGATTGAAAATCACTTATGGCACTTAGGCAACAACAGGAACTCAAACAGACACAGAAACTATCACCGCTGCAAATGCAGGTGATAAAACTGGTTGAATTGAATTCGGTTGAGCTGGAGGACAAGATAAAACAGGAGCTGGAAGACAATCCTGCCCTGGAGGAAGGGAGCGAGCAACTTGGACAGGAGGAGGGCGAAAACTTTTCGGAGAGCGAAGAACAGCTCTCGGAAGAGGATATTCTGATGGGTGATTATTTCTCGGAAGAGGATATTCCCGACTACCAATTGAACAAGACCCAGAAAAAAAGCGGTCCCGACTTTATCGAGGCCACCTATTCCAACGACAAGAGTCTCAACGAGGTATTGCTGGAGCAGATCGGGCTGCTCCACCTGAATGAGCAGGATCAGAAAATCGCCGAATATATCATTGGCAACCTCGACGAGAATGGATACCTGCAGCGGAGCCTGCAAGCCATCTCAGACGATCTGCTCTTTCAACAGAACATGGATGTTCCGGAGACAAAATTGCAGTCCATACTGGAGATCATCCAGGACCTCGACCCGGCAGGTGTGGGGGCAAGCGATCTGCAGGAGTGCCTCAGGCTGCAGCTTAAACGCAACACGCCCACGAGACAGAACAGGCTGGCGCTGGAAATTGTCACCAACTATTTCGAAGAGTTTACGCGAAAACATTACGACAAGATTATCCGTCAACTGAACATTTCACAGGATGAGCTGCGCGATGCCATCCGTGAAATTGTCTCGCTCAACCCAAAACCCGGCAACAGCCTCGGCGATTCGATAGAGATTGCCATGAGCAATATCACTCCCGACTTTATAGTGGAGTCATACAACGGCGAGGTCAACATGTACCTGAACAACAAGAACATTCCGGAGCTGAAGATCAACCGCGATTTTTCCGAAATGCTGCAAGGATACGCCCAAAACAAGGAGAGCATGAGCAACGATGCCAAGCAGGCCGTCATGTTCATGAAACAGAAGGTTGATGCTGCAAAATGGTTTATCGATGCTGTCAGGCAACGTCAGAACACGCTCCAGAAGACCATGGAGGCCATTGTCAATTTTCAGTACGACTTTTTTCTGTCTGAAGACGAATCGATGCTCAAACCAATGATTCTCAAAGATATCGCACAGCGAACCGGATTCGACATATCCACCATATCACGGGTAAGCAGCAGCAAGTATGTCCAGACAAACAACGGTATCTATCCCCTCAAGTTCTTCTTTTCGGAGGCAATGCAGAATGAGGCAGGCGAAAATGTATCGTCGCGCGAGATAAAATCTCTCTTGAAAGAGCTCATCGAAAACGAGAATCCCTCCAAGCCGCTTACCGACGAGCAGCTGACGGCACAGTTGAACCGGAAGGGGTACATCATCGCCCGGCGTACGGTAGCAAAATATCGTGAACAGTTGAACATTCCTGTGGCTCGATTAAGAAAAAAAATTTAACTTTGCTGTTTCAAAATAGAACTCCGCAATGAAACAATTTGCCCGTATCATATCGTCGGTCTTCCAGCCGCTGTTAATGCCCGTATACAGCATTTTGCTGCTCTTTGTCTATACACATTTCAAACTGCTGTATGCAAATCAGTTCTGGACAATAATGATGCCTGCAATCCTCTTCTCGTTTGTGATTCCCGGCATCCTGATCTTTATCGTATACCGGCTGAGATTGATATCGGACCTGTCGCTCAAGGTCAGGAAGGAGCGCTTTATCCCCTACACCATCGTACTGGTTTCATACCTGATCATGATATTCTACTATTACCGGATCGGAATGCCGTGGTGGTTCCTCATGCTTGCCGCCTCCTCCATCGCCGTAATCCTCATCGCCATCTTCATCACCATCTGGTGGAAAATCAGCGCCCACATGTTCGGTATCGGCGGGCTGCTGGGAGGAGTGATGTCGGTGAGCTATTTCATCGAGAAATCCAACCCCTATCAACTCTTCATGGTGCTTTTCGTCATTGCCGGACTGGTTGGCGTGTCGCGGCTGAAATTGCAACGCCACACATTGGGACAGGTTATTGGAGGTTTTATTCTCGGACTGATCATCGCCATCCTCTCGGTCAGGACAGGAACCCATTTCTGATCTGCCTGAGCCACACTCAAAATGATTTTGCAATAAAGAAAATAAATATTATTTTTACCCTGCAATTAAACCACTCACATTAAAAATTACTTCTATGAATTTTCCTGAAGATTTAAAGTACTCAAACGACCACGAATGGATAAGAGTAAACGGAAAAGAGGCATACGTCGGGATTTCAGATTTTGCGCAGAGCGAACTCGGAGAAATTGTCTTTGTCGACGTCACCACTGAAGGAGAAAAGGTTGAAAAGGGAGCCGTTTTTGGCAGCATTGAAGCTGTAAAGACCGTTTCAGACCTTTTAATGCCTGTAACCGGCGAAGTGCTTGAGGTGAATCCGAAACTCGACGACCAGCCCGAACTGGTGAACAAGGACCCATACGGTGAAGGATGGATCGTAAAGGTAACCATCGAGGATGAAGCCGATCTCGACGACCTTCTCTCCAGCGAAGCATACAAAGCCTTTATTGGACAGTAAGCAGATGAATCCGATCATTAGCATAATAATGGGCAGCACTTCTGATCTCCCCGTGATGGAGAAGGCTGCCCTTTTTTTCGACGAGATGGAGATCCCGTTCGAAATAAACGCCCTCTCGGCTCACCGCACACCGGAGGCCGTTGAGCAATTTGCCAAGAATGCTCGTCAACGGGGCATCAAGGTGATTATTGCGGCTGCCGGAATGGCCGCCCATTTGCCGGGTGTAATTGCATCGATGACCACCCTTCCCGTGATCGGCGTACCCATAAACGCATCACTCGACGGCATGGATGCACTGCTCGCCATTGTTCAGATGCCGCCGGGAATTCCCGTTGCCACTGTCGGCATCAACGGGTCGCTGAATGCTGCCATCCTTGCCGTGCAGATGATCGCAACCGGAGATGAGTCACTCCAGCAGAAACTGGCAGTCTACAAGGATGAGTTGAAGGTTAAAATCACACAGGCCAACGAAGAGCTGGCCAACATCAAGTATAAATTCAAGACAAACTGATTGGGCAGTTGATAAGAAAGTGCTCCTTGGTTGAATTCATAAAACAAAGACGTGGAAATTGATTTTGTAATAACGTGGGTCGACATGAATGACCCGAAATGGCAGAAAGATTTCGCAACCTATTCGGGAAAGATCGACAACACTGTGAACGAACTGTCTGAAGCCCGGTTCAGGGATTATGGTTTTCTCAAGTACTGGTTCAGGGGGGTTGAGAAATTCACGCCATGGGTAAGGAAGATCCATTTTGTCACCTGCGGACAGAAGCCCGAGTGGCTGAATGCAGATCACCCGAAACTATCGCTGGTGAATCATGCCGACTATATCCCGCAACATTTTCTTCCGGTATTCAACTCCTCGCTTATTGAGATCTACCTTCACAAGATTCCGGATCTGGCAGACAGGTTTGTCTATTTCAACGACGATTTCTTCATCACCAACCAACTCCCGCAGGAACGCTTTTTCATCGACGGGGTACCCAACGACATTGCCGCTTTTCGCTATAACTCCGGCATGGGGTTATGGTCGAAATGTCTCAAGAACAACATCCGGATCATCAACAGGCGGTTCAACAAGCAGGAGGTGATGCAACGCGACCACGAGAAGTGGTTCCACCCCTCCTATGGCAAGAAGAGCAGGCTCACCCGCCTTCTCAAACCTTATAACAAATTCATCACGCTGATCACGCCGCACAACGCGCAACCCTATCTCAAGTCGACTTTCGAGGAGGTGTGGGAGTATGCGGGTGCGGAACTGACAAAAGCTTCGGAGAATCGTTTCCGGAGTCCGAACGACTACACCCAGGAGCTGTTCCGGACCTGGCAGATCTGCCGTTCCAACTTCCTACCCTACAACACCTACAGCGATACGAAGATGTTCCCGCTGATCCTGAAATCAAAGCAGGCCATTAGGGCCATCTACGAACAGCGCTACAAACTGATCTGTCTGAACGACAATGCGCATATTCGCAACTATGCCGCAGTTATCCGGGAACTGGACAAGGCGTTCCAATCCATCTTGCCCGACAAATCGACTTTCGAGTTGTAGCCGGAACATTCAGGATCGGGTTGATGTTTCGAATGAGGATTTTTCAGGAAAGAGTTCTTCGAGGAAAGGTTTTACCATCATACGGTCGGCATCCTTGACCCGTTGACTGTCGTTCAGGCAAAAGAGAGCGGGGTTGTATCGCTTCAACCGCTCCATGAACTTCCCGCGATAGAGATTCAGCCGCAGCGAATTTCGCCGGCCTACATACTTCAATTCGGCCCTGCCTACGGCCAACGCATAATAGGAAAAGACGGAGCGCTGCAGGTCGCCATACTGCCTCGTATGACTGTGGACCGAGCTAGCCACCTGCTCTGCAAATACCTGCTCGACAGCATGACGGTAATCGGCTGTCACATATGCATCAATATTGTGATGTGGAATTCCCGAATAGTAGATGCCAAACCGCTCCTTCACCAGAGCAGCCCCTCCTATAACCGTGGAGATGTATTGTCCCAGCCGTCCCCGGAGAAGCAGCTTGACCTGATAGTGCCATCTGCCCAGCAATTTCCGTTTCAACCGGACGTATGGTAACCCTTTCTCATTGAAAAAAAAGTCGGGCGTGAGCGGTTTGTTAAAAAACATGTCATCGTTCGCGAAGAGGAAACGTTCTGCAAGGCCGGGAATACGGTAAAGGTAATATTCTATCACACTGGAGTTGAAACAGGGAAGCGCCTCCTCGGGAAGGATCTCCTTATGGTCTACCAGCTGAATTTTCGGATGTTCTTTCACCAGCCATTCGGGACACTGGTCGTCCGTCACGATAAAGATTTTCCGTATCCAGGGGAGATAGCGTTCTACCGAACGAAGCGAATATCTCAGTTCATCATTGTTCATGTAGCGCCCCTTGTTGTTTACTTCCGAGTTGTCCGACACTGCACCGGTGAACCGGATCTTCTTTTCGAGCCACCGGGGATCGCTGCCGTCGACCCACAAATAAACCAAATCTATATCAGTTGAATTCATGCTCTTTTTTATATGCTACAAAGGGGTGAAATTCCACCCCCCTGCAAAACGTAGCTGCAAAGATAGTAAAAACGGTAAACATGAGAAAATTTTACTAATTGTGCGGAGACAAAAAAGCAACTGTATGCTATGGAAAAGGGTTACGGAAATCGACACATTTCACGAAGGAGAGCCCCGGGGCGGTAGACATACCGGCCCGAAAGCGGCAGCGTCGACTTGCGGCTCGTTCACGTGGTGAACAGGGAGCAATGCATCGGATGCAGGGCAAGGCGGTTAACCGCCATAGTTGTTGTAGAGGGGTATGAAAAACATCAAGGGGTCAGGTGTGAAATCACTTCACCTTGTCGCCATCGTATCCCCATTTCAGGTATACGCTCCCCCAGGAGAAACCGGCTCCGAATGCGGCCAGGATGATATTGTCGCCCTTGCGGAGCTTCTTTTCCCACTCCCACAGGCAGAGAGGAATTGTTCCGGCGCTGGTATTGCCGTAACGTTCGATATTGACCATCACCTTCTCCGGGGCAATCCCGGCACGAGTCACCGCCGCGTCGATAATGCGGATATTGGCCTGATGGGGAACAAACCAATCCAGCTCATCGAGGGTGAGGTTATTCCGCTCCATAATGTCGAGCGAAACCTGGGCCATATTGGATACGGCATATTTAAACACCACCTTTCCCTCCTGATATACGGTATGTTCATTCCGTTCCACCGTATCGCGGGAAGCGGGATATTTGCTGCCGCCAGCCTTCAGCTGCAAGGGAGCGTACCCCACTCCATCGGCACGCAGGATCGCGTCAATGATACCCAGATGCTCTTCGGTAGGCTCAATCATCACGGCACCTGCCGCGTCACCGAAAAGCGGACAGGTGGTACGGTCGGTATAGTTTGTTACCGAAGACATCTTGTCTCCGGCAATCAGGATAATCTTCCTGTATTTTCCGGTTTTGATAAAACCGTTACACACTTCAAGACCGTAGACAAATCCGGAGCAGGCCACCTCCATGTCGAAACAGAAAGCATTCTTTATCCCCGTATTTTCGGCTACGATTGACGCTGCAGAGGGGAAGAGATGATCGGGTGTTGTTGTCGCAAAGACCACCCCGTCTACCTCTTCAGGCCGGGTGTTTGTCTTCTCGAGCAACTCCCTTACAGCCTTTGTTCCCAGTACAGATATACCTTGCTCCTCCCCTTTCAGGATTCGCCTCTCCTTGATACCCACGCGGGTCATTATCCACTCGTCGGATGTATCCACCATCCTCGACAACTCCTCGTTGGTAAGGATGTAATCAGGAACTGCTGCTGTAATTCCCGTGATGACAGCGTTTAAATTTGTCATTATCCTGTTATATTGAAAAAAACCCCGAAAAACAAGGTTATTCAGGGTTCCATTTATTACGAATAAATGAGTTTATACCGCAACTTCTTTCTCAATTGCCAATTTTCCTCTGTAATATCCGCACTCGCCACATACTGTGTGGTAGATATGCCATGCTCCGCAATTGGGGCAGATGGCCATGGTTGGCATCTTGGCGTGGTCGTGCGATCTTCTTTTTCCTTGTCTTGCAGACGACTGTCTTCTTTTTGGATGTGCCATTTTGTATATTTATTATTAACGTTTATATTTAAAAATCATTCCAGGTTTAATCCTTTCAGACCTTCCCATCTCGGATCGATATTTTCTGTAATCTCTTCCTCATCGGCAAAATCTCCATCATCATCCTCCATTTCACCGCCATCATCATCCTCATCCCTGCTAACCGCCCGGTGTTTCCGGAGCTTGGAAGACATGGCCTTGTTACATTTTCCCGGTTCATGAACATGCTTGATGGGAATATCCAACACCACAAACTCATACAAGAACCAAGCGATATTGATCTCACCCTCCTCTTCGGGGATGATCACCACTTCGTCGCTCTCTTCGGAATATTCCCTGCCGAGCTTTACAATCAGGCGGTTTTGAGAATCTATCTCCTGATCCATATCATCGAGACAACGATCGCAAGGCACCTGGACAACTCCCTTCAGATCAAAATTGAACTCATACATGGACGATGTCTTTTTGATCGTCAGTGTTACGTTGACATGGCCTTTCTTCACCTCATCTCCATCAATCGCTTCGAAAAATTTTCTATCTAATTCATACTCATAAGTATGTTTTCCCTGCGAAAGATTTTTTAAAGGAATCTTGTATAAGCTAAACTTTGCCACTTTTTAACCTGAAAAATAAAGCGGTGCAAAGATAGTGATTTTTTTCTTCACACTGCTCTTTTTTTTACATTATTTATTTTCACGTATAAATGGACCCTCGCTGCCGCATACAATAACGGCAAGAGAGCACTTTCAAAAGATCAGGCCTTAAACTTTGCCGCGCTCTTCAAGACGATCTCCTGCATCTTGTCGAAATTCTCCTCGAGACTCTGCAGCAACTTGAACTGTGCTTTCGACCGGACCAGGTTATGGTTTCCGTACGAGATCTTGTAATAGTTATCTCCATCGATGTAATCTGTCAGAAAGCGTACAGTCTGCATGTAGGTAAGCAGCTTGGCACCAAAGGCAAGATTCTCGATCTCAATGTCGGTGAGGAAAGAGGCTGCATTTTCCAGATATCCGTTCGCATATCCTTCAAAGATCTCCAGATCAACCTCAACATTATCCAGATTGGGATCATCTTCCGCCCCCTTGTTCGCACCCGTACGGATAAAATCGCCGAAATCCGACAGGACATATCCCGGCATCACCGTATCCAGGTCCACCACGCACAACACCTCGTCATTTCTATCAAAAAGGATATTGTTCACTTTGGTATCGCAATGGTTGGTACGCTTGACCAGTTTGCCCTCCCGGTGCAGCCTCTCAGCCTTGCACATCTCGTCTGCACGGGCCTCCAGTTCGTTTACCAGTCCCTGCACCTCGGCGAGACGACCAACCTTGTTTGCCCTGACCGAGTCCCTGAATGTTTCCAGCCTCGACTCGATGTTGTGGAAGTTAGGTATGGTCTCAAACAGCGGACCACCCGGCAGGTCGGCCAACATCTTCTGGAAATCGCCGAAAGCCAATCCGGCCCTGTAGGCCAGTTCAGGATTTATCTCATCATAACTCTTGCTGTCCCTGATAAAGTCCATCATCCTCCAGTAGTTGCCGTCTTCATCCTGGCAGAAAAGCTTTCCGTCGGGTGTGGGAATGAGCGTCAAGACCCTGCGATCGACATCCTGCACTCCCGCATCCATCAACTTTTGTCGGATGTGCATCGTCACGCGCAAAATATTGTTTTGAAGTTGCGGAACATTTTTAAAGATGGCATGGTTGATACGCTGCAGTACATACTCTTTCTCTCCGGCTACCACCTTGAAAGAGTCGTTGATATGACCCGCTCCCAACGGCTTCACCTCAACGCCCTCGACATTGCCGGTAAACCGGGCTACAATCTCTTTTAATTTATTAACTTCTTGCATAATATTGATAAGATTATGATGCGTTACAAATGATCGCTTATTCCAGTTCCAATAGCCCGAAAAACTGCGGGACGTGAAAATTGGGCGAAGGCAGATCGATGGGGTTCCAACTGATAAAATGGGGCTGGGGAGTCTTGTCTCCACATTTATAGAAGTTTACCCTAATCTTTTTTCCCGACAGCTCCTCATCGTCACTAAAACCCATTGCCTGCCGTGGAATAGCCAGATATAGCGTCCAGTCGCTTACCTGCTTGCCACTTTCATATCGGTGCCGGATTGTGGAAAAACGGTCGATCGAAGCCATATGTCCGGTAAGGTTCTCCGCTTCGCTCCGGGTTTTATGTTTTGCTGCAAGCAGCGCCCCCAGCACATTACACTCGAAATTCCTGTAAACACTCTCTCCTTCACGCTGCATGAAGAACTCCACACAACTGTCTTCCCAGACCGAGCCGAAATCTTCGGTATTCACCGCCCGTATCTCCTCGCCAATCACCTCATAACAGAGGTAGATCCTTTCGCCGTCATGGGCAACCCTCACCGAGACCGGTAAAGATTTCGGGAACTCCTCTTTCCAGTTCACCCGGTCGATCCGGGCCACTGCCCCCGCTTCACGCAGCAGATTGATCCTGTCGAAAATGGTTTCACATTGTGAAATATGTTGCTTGGGTACTTTGAGGGTATTCATCATAGCAATAATTTTTCCCAAAAGTACCGGTTTTCGCCGGATTTAACAAAAAAGCCGGCCATTTTTCGTTAAAAAAATAACCGTCCCATCCTGTTTTACGGACCTTGAAGGCAACTCTGTCGAAACAAGAGAATTCTTTCAGATCTCCGGCCAGGCGTGCCCACTGTCTGGGAAGCAACTCCGTTGAAGCAAGAGACCAAAGAGGAGCTCTTCCGGATCCGGTTTTACAGATTTGCCGACAGAAACTTCCGGATCATCTCCTTGTCGACATTCCGCCGAACGGCATAATCGTTGAACTGATCTTCGGAGAGGGGACCGATAACGAAGTATTTCGACCGTGGATGGGCAAATACAAAACCGCTGACCGAAGCCGGAGGATTCATCATCCCATTTTCAGTCAACGTGATCCCGATCTCTTCCGTCCGGAGCATATCGTGCAGCAGGAAGTTCATCGTCTGGTCGGGAATGGAGGGATATCCCACTGCCGGCCGGATTCCCCTGAATCTCGATGCCAGCATGTCGGCGATCGACAGCTTCTCATCCGCCGCAAATCCCCAGTACTCTGTCCTGATCATGTAGTGCAGCCATTCGGTTGCAGCCTCGGCCAGTCGCTCGAGCAATGATTTCAGCAACAGAGCCGCATACTCATCCTCGTCGGCTTCGAAAACCTTCAGCAACTCCTCTGCACCAAATCCTGCCGTAACCGCAAAAGCACCGATATAGTCCTTTTTCCCCGAGGTTACCGGTGCAATGAAATCGCTCAGGCAGAGATATTCATCCTTCTCGCTCTTTTTCTGCTGACGCAGCATGGGAATGGAGATCCCTCCGGCCACTATGGTGTCGTTTTCACTATACGCCTCATAGAGTCCGCAAACAGCACGGATATAGTCGGCCTTATCATTTACCAACCTCCGGAGCATACTGCTTGCGTCGTCGTATAGTTTTGCCGCCTCCCTCGCTTTCTCCTGCTCGTCCTCCCTGAAACGGACCGCCCACGCATCGCGCTCTTCCGGCGTGTAGCCAGACTGTGCAATGGAGGCGAACTTTGCCGACAGGTTCCAGCCATGAAAGAAAAACTTCCAGTCGATATAGGGGATGATCTCCTCCACTGGGATCTGTTTCAGCACTTTCCGCCCCATCATCCTGGGCTTCTCGGCAACGAAGCCGCTCCAGTCGATCCTGAACCTCTTTTCACGCGCCTCTTGCAGCGGAACCAGCTCCACGTTTCGGTCCATGTTGTTTTCACGCAGTTCGGCATATTCATCCCGTATCTGCCGGAGATATTGCTCCTTCGATTCGGAATTCAACAGGTTAGCGGCTACGCCCGGACTCTGTGATGCATCCTTCACATATACCACAGCACCCCTTCTGTATTTCGGTTCAATTTTCAAGGCCGTGTGCAGTTTCGATGTAGTGGCACCACCGATAAGCAAAGGCATCTGAAACCCGGCCTTCTCCATTTCTGCTGCCACAATACTCATCTCTTCGAGCGACGGTGTGATCAGTCCGCTTAATCCCACAATATCGGGTTGCTCGCGCATAACCGTCTCGATGATCTTTTCAGGGGAAACCATCACCCCCAGATCCACAATTTCGTAATTATTGCACGACAGCACAATGGAAACGATATTTTTCCCGATATCGTGCACATCTCCCTTCACGGTGGCCAAGACAACCTTGCCCGCTTTCTGTGCCTCCCCTGAAGATTTCTCGGCTTCGATCACGGGCTGGAGAATGGAGACTGCCCTCTTCATGGTCCGGGCAGCCTTTACCACTTGCGGTAGGAACATCCTGCCTGAACCGAACAGCTCTCCCACCACGTTCATTCCTCTCATCAATGGCTTGTCAATCACATCCACTGCACGCGGGTATACGGTCAGCGCTTCCGCAATATCCTCCTCCATAAAATCACTTATCCCCTTGACTAGGGCGTAGCTCAGCCGCTCATCGAGGGGCAGCGAACGCCATTCGAGCACCTTCTCTTTCGACTCCTCGGCAGCCTTTCCCTTGATACTCTGGGCATACTCCATGAGACGCTCCGTGGCATCTTCCCTGCGATTGAAGATAATATCCTCCATCAACTCCTTCACCTCGGCAGCTATATCCTCATACAACACCGATTCTGCCGGGTTGACAATCCCCATATCCATTCCTGCCTGGATGGCATGGTAGAGAAAAACCGAGTGCATCGCCTCCCTGACGTAGCTGTTTCCCCGGAACGAGAATGAGAGGTTGCTCACCCCCCCGCTCACCTTGGCCCCCGGGAGGTTGGACTTGATCCACTTCACGCTCTTCAGGTAATCGAGAGCGTAGTTGCGGTGCTCCTCCATTCCGGTAGCGATAGCCAGCACGTTGGGATCGAATATGATATCCTGCGAAGGAAAACCGTTGCCGACCAGCAACCGGTATGCCCTTTCGCAGATCTCGATGCGGCGCTCGAAATTGTCGGCCTGCCCCTTCTCGTCAAAAGCCATCACCACCACGGCAGCACCATACGCCCTCACCTTGTCAGCCTCCTCCAGGAATTGCTTCTCGCCGTTCTTCAGTGAAATGGAGTTGACAATGGATTTTCCCTGCACGCACTTCAATCCGGCCTCGATCACCTCCCAGTTCGACGAGTCTATCATCACCGGGATCCGCGAGATATCAGGATCGGACGCCAGCAGGTTGAGGAAGCGGGTCATCTCACGCACACCGTCCAGCAGACCATCATCCATATTTATGTCGATGATCTGCGCACCATCCTCCACCTGTTGCCGGGCTATCTGCAGGGCCTCCTCATATTTCTCCTCCTGGATCAGTCGCAGAAACCTGCGGGAACCGGCCACGTTACAACGTTCACCGATATTCACAAAGTTGATTCCGGGCGTGAGCACAAACTCCTCCAGACCCGAAAGCCGCATCAAATTTGGCTGCTTCATCGGTTTCGGTGGCACAACACCGCTTACCAGTTCGGCATACTTCGCAATATGTTGGGGAGTGGTTCCACAGCAACCACCGATAATATTCACCAATCCCTCGTCGATATATTCCCTGATCTGGGCGGCCATCGTTTCGGGCGTCTCGTCATACTCGCCCAGCTGATTGGGCAGCCCTGCATTGGGATAGGCACTTATGTAAAAGGGAGAGACGCGTCGCAGCTGTTTTATATAGGGCTTCATATCGGATGCGCCGAATGAGCAGTTCAATCCCACCGAAAGCAACTGAACATGACTTACCGATATGAGAAAAGCCTCGATCGTTTGACCTGAAAGTGTCCTGCCCGCCTTGTCAGAAAGTGTCACCGAAAGTGAGACGGGGATACTCTTTCCATGCTTCCTGGCCACCTCGCCGGCAGCAAACAGGGCAGCCTTGGCGTTAAGGGTATCGAAAATCGTCTCGATCAGCAGGATATCCACCCCGCCCTCCACCAAAGCATCGATCTGCTCGAAATAGGCATCACGCAGATCGTCGAAGGTAACGGCACGATACATCGGGTTCTCCACGTCGGGACTCATCGATGCGGTCTTATTGGTGGGACCGATAGATCCGGCCACAAAACGGGGTTTATCCGGATCGAGCGCAGTAAACTTCTCTGCGGCCTTTCGTGCAATTCTCACCGCCGATGCATTGATCTCCCTTACCAGGTGCGACATCCCGTAATCTTCCATCGAAATGGCATTGGCATTGAAGGTATTTGTTTCGATGATGTCTGCACCGGCAGCCAGATAGCTGCAATGGATCTCCTCAATGATTTCCGGTTGCGTGATGCAGAGCAGATCGTTGTTCCCTTTCTGCAGCTTCGCAACATCCTTGAACCGTTCGCCACGATACCCCTCTTCAGTGAGTTTGTAGCGCTGTATCATTGTCCCCATTGCTCCATCAAGAATGAGGATGCGTGATTTCAAAATCTCATCTATCTTCATGTCAGTCTTTATCCAACGTTTAGGCGTGCACAAAGTAACAAATTAAAATGCTAAGTCCAAAACATTTCGCGTCAATCGACATATAGTGAGGGTTGTAGTAACCACACCTAAGGAGGTAAAAACTATGTTAGTTAAATGAATCCGAAATCTACAGAATCACTCCTGTTTGGAATACCCATGCCCCTATCCTAAACAGGAAAGTTTTCTCATTTCAATTCCACTATGGTACGATTGGAAGTCGAGCGTGGTGAGCATAACGTCTGCACTGCGTTATTTCAATTCCACTATGGTACGATTGGAAGAGAGTATTATCGTCAAATAAATTCGGTTCTATATGATATTGTATGGGTAAATTAAAATTGAATTAACTTTGTGGAATGAATTCAATAGCACTTTTCACTTTAGCATTAGGTTTGGAAAAACCGTGGATCATTACCAAAATAGATATTGATCCAAGCATATCACAGTTGGATATCCACATAGACTTTGAGCGAGGCTCAAAGTTTTTAATGCCCGACGGAGCTTATTATACAGCTTATGACAGTAGCGATCATACATGGCAACATCTGAATTTTTTCCAGTATCGCTGCTATTTGCATGCGCGCATACCCCGGGTAAAACAATCTGACGGCAAGACGGAGGTTCAAAGTGTACCTTGGGCACGAAAAGGAAGTGGTTTCACTTTATTGTTTGAAGCGTTCTCTATGTTGCTGATAGAGAAAGAAATGCCTGTAAGCAGCGTTGCTTCCACGTTAAAGGTTTACGCACAACGTATCTGGGGAATTTTCAATTATTGGGTAGAACGTGCACATAAAAAAGATATCCCTGAAAACTTAACTCAAATCGGTTTTGATGAAACTTCACAGAAGAAGGGGCATAACTACATCACACATTTGGTCGATTTGAACGAACGGCGTGTACTTTACGCCTGTCAGGGCAAAGGTTCTGATTGTATCGAAGAGAGCGTAAAGTATTTAGAAAGCAAACATGTAGATACCACTCAAATCGAAGATGTTTGTATAGATATGTCACCCTCTTTTATCGCGGGTTGCACAGCGTATCTTCCAGAGAGTCAAATAACATTTGATAAGTTTCACGTGGTAAAAGAGGTCAATAAGGCGATGGATGAACTCCGTAAATTAGAACGAACAGGAAATGAGCTGCTGAAAGGACATAAGTATACTTTTCTGAAAAAGAAATTGAGCGACAAACTACAAACAGAGAATGATATACTACTCGAGATGTATCCAAAGCTAGGGCAGGGATATTGGCTTAAAGAAATGTTTGAGGACTTTTGGCAGATAAAGGACACGGAAGAAGCAGAAAGCTATTTGGCCTTTTGGTGTGACTTTGCCATGGAATCTAAAATACAACCTTTTATCCGATTGGTAAATACCATTAAAGCCCACTGGAGAGGCATTGTGAGATATATAAAGAGTAAAATCTCAAATGGCATACTCGAAGGAATAAACTCAAAAATTCAATTGGCTAAAAAAAGAGCAAGGGGTTATAGAAACTCCCGGAATTTTATTAACATGATTTACTTTACCTGTGGCAAACTCAAATTTGACTACCCACAGTATTTCATATAGAACCATTAAACATCACACAATCATATCAAAAATAATTAACAAGTGGGTGGGTATGCTCCGGAATCCGAAAAGTGATTAAAAACAGGAAGTGCTAAAAATATCAATCACATTGTTAAGCTGTTAAGCCGGTAAATTGGGTGCATATGCTCCGGAATACCTTGTGTTTTTGCACCTCGCGACGAGACTGGGTGCATATGCTCCGGAAAAGGTGTCACCGACCCCTTTTCACCTCTTTATCCTATACTCATTCTTTACATTTTGTAAACACATAGGATGAATAAATGACCTAACGATTAAATATTAATGCAATTCCTTTCTTTCTGAATTATGGATATTTAGGGTCTGCTTATTAATTCCCAATCAGGCACACAATTTCATTTGTGGCCCGAGTGGATAAATGTTTATATTTCTCACTATCATTAACTTCTGTAGTAACGAGACAAAATAAGGTAAGGGAATATCCCTCATATGCCGGATCAGATTCATCACAAAAATGATAGCCCCTATCCAACTCCTTGACGTCGAGGAGAGTCTGGCCCGGATATCATTTAAACCATATCCACGCTTGCCTTGACCAAACTTCCCTTCAACCTGGTTGCGTTCTGCAGCCTCTCGTCGCTCTTTACGTTTTTGGTATTTGCTCTTGATCTCTTTTGCCGGCTTTCGTCCCAGTGGTTCCCCGGTGTAGCGGATTCTTTTCTCTTTCAAGAACCGTCTGTTCTCCCGGGTAAGATATATCTTGTCCACCTGAACCAGCTCCGGATACTTCCCTGTCAGCTTCCTGAAGCGTTCAACCTGTGACTGAAGATCCTGCCCCTCATTGAACGCATCCCAGTGGAAATGATCTACCCTGGCATAGCCATCCAACAGACTGATGTTGATCTTTGCTCCAAACTCCGTCTTGGCCTTGGCCTTGCCACGGACAATAGGGCGAACATGCGGCTGATGAATGCTCACGATGCGATCTTCTACCTGATGGCTCTTCTTCTTGTACATTGTCTCCTGTTGTTCCAGCAGATGCTGGATGACAAAAAAATATTTCAGTTGCCGCCTCTCGAAAGGAATCGGTTCATCCTTTATGGTGTCCAGCATCTTGTTAATAATCCGTACATCCCGTTTCAGGTAGTTGATCTGCTTGCGTATCGCTTTTCGTAACACGTTGGCTGGTTTTCTCTTCATTTTCGACACATTCAGGAACTCCTTGCGCGCTGCTCTCCTGTATGTGCGGGGTTTATCCTGAACTCCCAGTTTCAAACACAGTTCATCAATCAGTTCTTCTGCCTTTTGACGGCTTTCGTTCAACAAATCCAGGTCTGTGGGATACTTAATGTCCGCATCACAGACCGTTGCGTCCATTTGAAGCTTACCCTTGTTACCCGGATGCGGATCGTCATCATGATCATCTCCATCTTCATCTTCATCATCCTTCGTAACCGTGTCAGCCTCTTCTTGTTTTGCCCCGGCTTTTAGCTTTAATCCCTTTCTTATCAAATCATCTGTCAATGATTCAAAGACGTCCAGATCGATTCGCTTTCTGATAGAGACCAGCAGTGACGGTGTCATCACCTGTTCATAGGTGAAAGCTTCGAGACCAAGAAAATACTGCATGTAAGGATTCTCCTGGATCATCTCTATCACCCCGCGATCGTCCGTCTTCATGATGTGTTTGATGATGATCACTCCCAGCACAAGCCTGGCATCTTTGGTGGGGGCACCCCGGTTGCTTTTGAAGTTCTGTAAGCATTCGGTGATGTCCGTATTTGATTCTATGATTTCCTGGTCTAAGAAAGTGGACTTTCAAAAACCTCCAAAACATTCGGAGTCGATGTGGAGTTTTTAGGGGTTTCTCCTGGAGTAGTTGCCCGGGAGCAGTTCTGCAAGATCTCTGGTGTAGTCTTCGTCATAGTCGTGGATACGACTCAGCACATAAACCATCCAGTCACGGAAGTTCACATCGGCAGCCTTGCAGCACCCCAGCAATGAATACATGACTGCAGCATCCTCGGCAGCATCATGGTTACCGCAAAAAAGGTAATTCTTTCTTCCCAGGGCCAGGCCTCTCAGGCTGTTTTCGGCGAGATTATTGTCAATGCGGTATCTGCCATCCAGGTGGTAACGTGTCAAACGGTGGTAGATGTCATAAGTGTACTTTATCGCCTTTCCTATCGGGCTCTTGGGCAGAACCTTTTCATATTCACGCACCAGCCACTTTTCAAAGGCAACCATGATGGGGTAAGCATGACTCTCCCTGAGATTCGCCCTCTCCTGGCAAGAGAGTTTCTTATCATCGGCTTCCCTTTCCACCTCGTAGAGAAGGCCGATCTGCTCAAGGGCATATTCGGCCCTGGACCTGTCATTTTTCAATGACTCTTCAAACTTCCTTCTGGCATGGGCCCAACATCCAAGGGGCAGTACGCCCTGTTTCTGCTCGTAGATCTTGTACACGCCGTACCCGTCCGTCTGCATGGCACCACTGAAGTCTTTCAACAGGGACAAGGCAACATTCTGGGCCCTTGAACCATGGTCATAATGGAAGAAGAGCTGTGAGTCCATGACGGAACGCACCATCCACATGTATCCATTGACGGTTTTATGCTTCTCGTTATTGATCACGGGCACGGTTGTCTCGTCCACCTGGATGTAATCGGTGGCAAGAACGAGCTCCTTGAGACGATAATAAAGCGGTCTTAGTAAATCGGCCGTATCTTTGAACCAATCATTGACCGTGGGTGGTGGCAGATTGGCACCCATCTGCTTCATCATCTGTATCTGGCGGTAAAAAGGGAGATGATTTACATACTTGTTTATCATCAGCTCCGCCAAAAGTGAGGCTCCGGCATAGCTGCGTGCGATAGGCCGGTATCTTGTCGGCAGGGATGCCGTAACAATGGGAGAAGGCTCCTCTCCAGACTCCTGTGATGGCTTGTTTTTTAAAACTGAAATTCCCGCTTTTTTCTAACCAGATTATTGTCAATCACACGTAATTTACTGATAAATAGTGAAAATATTTTGGAAAACCCTTGTTTTTCTCAAACAATATGGTTACATTTGTAACCATATTGAAGATTCATTGTCATGGGAAAAAGGGTCATCGAGATCAAGGCGAAGAATGGAACGGTATATCTCTACGAGGATGAGTCATACTGGGACAGGGAAAAGGGTTACTCAACGCACAAGCGCACCTGTATTGGCAAGAAGGGGGCAGATGGTGAGGCTATTTACAACACTTACTATAGGAACCGGGAAAAGATGCATCAACTAGCCGCAGAGGTAAAGAAGCCCAACGAGGTATCCAACACCACATTCGTTGGAGAGACGATGATACTTGACAAGGTGACCCGGGATACTGGTGTTTCACGCGTTTTGACCGAGAGCTTCGGGGAAAATGATGCCCGCAAGATCATCGCGTTGTCTTACTACCAGATATGTCGGGGGAAGGCATTGAGCAACGCGGAAGACTGGTTGGAGCAGCGCGGTTTGGGGAATATGGGGTTGAGTTCACAAAGGGTATCCGAATTGCTCGAGAGATTGAAGCAAGACAAGGTGAACACGTTCTTTCAACTCTGGGCGGGGGAACACGCGGAAAAAGGGAGCCAGCTATTCGATTTGACCAGCGTGAGTACCTACGGCAAACGAAACCCTTACGCGGAGTACGGGTACAACAGGGATAGGGAAAACCTCGAGCAAATCAACCTGGCACTGCTGACCTCGTGTGGGAGCGGGCTGCCTATGTGGTACCAGGTGCTCCCCGGGAGCATGTCCGACAAGGTGATCCTGGATCAGGTGTTGTCGATGATGAAGAAGATGGAAGTCCCAAGGTTTACCTTCGTGGGTGATCGCGGTTTTTATAGTGACTACAACCTTGAGCTGTTGTCACGCGAGGGCTACAAGTTCACCATCCCGGTGCCGTCCAATGTCGCATGGCAAAAGAAATTGATCGCGGAACATCGCGACACACTTGTGCGCCCGGGGAACCTGATCGAGCAAAATGGGAGTATCATGTACGGGAAGACCATCTACAAGACTACCCCTGCTCATGGCAGAACCTGGTATCACCTGTATTTTGACCCCGCGAGAAAAGACAAGATCATAGCCTCTTTCATGCAAAAGCTAAGGGCTTTGAAAGATGAGCTGGAAGCAGACAAGCTTGTAGAATCACACCGGACGATGTATGAGCGTTACTTCATCGTCAAGGAGACCCCCGTTCGGGGCCGGTCGGTGAATTATAACGATGAGGCGATACAGGAGTTCATCAACAGTGACAGTTGTTACTGGGTACTGATCTCTACCTCAGCCAAAACGGCGGTTCAGGCACTGGAACAATACCGGGAGAGAAACGGTGTGGAATTGTACTTCGATGATGAGAAGAATCTCCTGGACTTGAGACGCCTGAAGAACCATAGCGAGCAGACGATCAAGGGTAAAATTTTCGTGACCTTCATCTCTCTGATCATCCTTGCAAGGTTACGAAAAATGGTGGGCCAGATTGACAAGAAGAAACGCAAACACTGGTCTGAACAAGATATGTTGCGCAAGGTGGAAACTTATGCAAGGGTTCACTTCGAGGGAAAATACAAGGATGTGTACTCCACACCCACCGCGGCTCAGCGACTAGTCTTCGACCTCCTGGAGATACCATACACCTTCAAGGGTAAGGAAAGAACATCGGGAAGAGAGCTGTAAATATGGTTACAAAAGCACGGGATTTTCGGTTATTAACATGATTTACTTTACCTGTGGCAAACTCAAATTTGACTACCCACAGTATTTCATATAGAACCAAATTTTTCTATTTTAAATCACTACTGACCGACAAAAATATTTAGAAAAAAGTAGGGGTTCCACCTAAGTTTCACCCCTAAGTTGTAAATTTGTATTGCAACGCAAATTTTCAACTATGAGCAAAGGTAAGACAAAAAATTTAGTCGGTCAGCCGATTTTTAAACAAATTGTAAAAATGCTGCCACGCGAGCAGTTTGACTTATTGGTACAACAATGCGGTAGCGACCGTTATTATAAAACCTTTTTTTCATGGGATCAGCTAATTGTCATGCTATTCGGGATATTTTCACGCTGCGATTCGATGGGCGAAGTGTGCGACAGCATGCGAGCTTTGGAAGGCAAATTGAATTACCTGAATATGGACTGTTCGCCGGCTAAAAGCACTGCAGGCGATGCTTTGCGCGACAGAAGCGAAGAGCTTTTCAAGCTTTATTATTTTGCATTGATAGCTTATTTTCGTCCGCTTTTGTCGGTCAGCCGAAAAAAAGATGTGAGTTTTGAAGAATTCTACGCCTTTGATTCAAGCACATTCACTCTGTTTTCGGAAGTCATGAAGGGTGTTGGGCGCAACCGTAAAGATGACGGCAAGAAAAAAGGCGGGCTAAAAGTGCATATGCTGACCGACATACACGCCGACACGGCGGTTTTTGCCACTATCAGCGAAGCCAAAATGCATGACAAAAAGTTTCTGGCACATCTAAATCCGGCAAAAGGCAGTATGTTGGTTTTCGATAAAGCCTACAACTTTTATCAGCAGTTTGCCGATTGGACAAGGGAGGGCGTAAATTTCGTCTGCCGCCTGAAAGATAATGCCAAAGCCCAATTACAGGAGGTTCTTTTTGAAAAAAATCTCACAAAAGAAGAATTTGGCGTTTATAAGATAGGACACATTCATTTGGAGTATAAGCGAGAGAAGAAACCCGAAACGCTATGTCTTCGCTTGGTTTACTACAAAGACGAAAAAGGCAGAAAGTACAAGTTTATCACCAACAATTGGGAAATAACGCCCGAAGAGGTGGCTTTGATTTATAAATACCGCTGGACGATAGAGTTGACGTTCAAGAAACTGAAACAAAACTTTCAGTTGCATTTCTTTTACTCAGAAACAGAGAACGGAATAAAAACGCAAATCTGGTGTACGCTGATTGCACACTTGCTGTTGAACGTTGTAAGGGTTTTGTCCGAAAGCAAAAAAGCGTTTTCAACCATTGCTGCTTTGATCAGGATACACCTAATAAGCCATTTGAACTTAACATGGGTAGTAACCGAAGGACGCAGAGCCTACACTAAACGCACAAAAAGTAGAAATAAAAGTCCAGCAAACGTGCAGATGTCGTTGTTCTAAGTGGGGGGGTAGCTTTTTGAAAAAAGGCAAGCAAGAAATACAACTAATTAATAAACAGTAAACTAAAAATAAATATCGACTGATTTTAAGTTTAGTCGGTTAATAGTAAAAATTTAACTATAATAAACAAGAAAAGAAACGAAAAAAATGATCAATTTTTTAATGAGAAAGCCATATCCATTCACCAGCTGCAACTTACTGCTTAACACCTTCACCTCTATAGGGGAAGTGGACTTTTTGTTTCATCTTCAGGAGAAACCGGCGAAGCCAGACTACGATCCAGGCGACCAGCAGCCGAACACCGAGAATCCACCATATCGATACGCCCAGGGCGACAAAGAGCAGGTTATCCTCGATTACGGAGTGCGAGACGGCCAGGTGGTAGTTCAACAGTTCGGCATCCTTCCGGCTTACCTTTCCCTCACTCATCTGGTCAATCATCAATGCTCCTCCATATGCCAGGCCGACAATATAACCGATAAGCCAGAGAAATCCAGTGCTTGCAGGCAATCCGAAGAACCGCAACAGCGGCTCGATGGCCTTGGAGAGTTTTGTAGTCAGGTTGTGTTGCTCCAGAAGCTTGTAGAGAACATTCAAGGAGGTGATGATTGTAAAGATCAACAACGACATCTGGAAAGATCCCTTCAACCAGAGGAGCAGTACGTCGGCGATAGAGGTCATTGCCTCGGCATCTATCTTGACGAAAAGAGGCATCCCCATGTCGGCGGGAAGAATATGGTTAAGTGAAATGCCAACAAGAATGCTGACAACAACCCGCAACGAGAACATAGACCAGAAGGAGGTTCCCGTCTTTGCCTGAATGGCGCTTTCAACCGGCAGGCTGTGGGCGATCTGGCACATCAGCGCCAAAATGGTCAGTTCACGCAGGGGCACCGTCATCGACATGATGATCGCCAGCGGAGCATAAAGGGGAAGAAAGATACTGGTGATGAATATAATTGCAGTGCTCCCCGGCAGGCCGAGATGGAGGAAAACGGGATCGAGAAATTGTGCAACGAATGCCAATATCCCAAAATAATCGAGAAACCTGACCAATAAGGAGATGGGCAAGATGATCTTGAGCAACCAGAGTGTTGTGTTTCCCGATTTCTTTATGGAGGGGAGAACTATATCCTTGAAAAAGCTCATTTCTTAAACATCCTGTCCATTGATCGCTTATCCTCTTTTTCCTTCAGCGATTGCCGCTTATCGTACTGTTTTTTACCTTTGGCAACGGCAATGACCAGTTTTGCCAGTCCCTTCTCGTTGATGAACAGACGTACCGGGACGATGGTAAATCCGGTCTCCTTGGTGGCACGGAGAAGCTTCCTCAACTCGCTCTTGTTCAATAACAGTTTCCGGTCTCGCCGTGCCGCGTGATTGTTGTAGGTTCCGTAGAAGTATTCGGCGATATGCATGTTCCTTACCCAGAGTTCGCCTCTTTCAAAGAGGCAATAGGTATCCACCAGGCTGGCCTTGCCCAGGCGGATCGATTTTATTTCGGTCCCGGTAAGTACAATACCTGCGGTATAGGTATCCAGCAGTTCGTAATCGAACGTGGCTCGCTTATTCTTTATATTTATGGGTGTTTGTTTCATTTTCATTCAAACTTTCCAACGGCATACATCAACCGGGAAGTATGGTCATCAACGATTTCAACAGGAGCGACAAACCAACTGGGACAACAACAATCAACAGTGACGCAATAACAGTGACACTCAGTTTTTTGTTCGCAGTTACACATAAAAACACTTCAGCACCCGCATAGACTACATAGAGCGTATAGATTGCGGCGAACCACAGATAGCCGGCCCCGTGGAGCAGCGGCATCAGGAAGAACAACAAGTATACCACCACCGACGAATAACCAACAAAGAGTTGTGCCACATGCAACTGCTTGACCAACCCGAATCTCGGAAAGAGCTCATTCAGCAGATACGACACAAGGTAAAATCCGCCGAAGAGGGCAGACACCAGAATAATTACCTGCTTTAATCCCCAGTGGATGCCTCCGTTATCGGTCAGCCACATTCCGCCGACAAATGCAGGAATGGCAATGAATCCAAATACCGGAAAGAGGAAATTACTGATAAAATCCTGTTGCTCAACATCCCTATCTGCAACCCTCCTCCATCCTCTGTGAGGAGCGGCGATAAGAAAGAAAATCGCTTGAATGATGTTTTTAACCATTCCCCTTTGATTTTGAAGTGCAAAGGTAATGAATTATTGTATTATCTTTGAAAAAAACCGCCGGACGATGTAAGGTTTTTCCCGGTCAGTCGTCTATAGAATTGTATGAACGCTCAGCAATTTCAACATCAGATCCTGTGCTATTCCGATAAACTGTACCGGATGGCACGCTCGGTACTAAAGGACGAAAGCCTCTCGAAGGATGCCTACCAGGAGTTGATGGTACGGTTATGGGAAAAACGGATAGATCTGGAGGCAGTGAAAAACCGGCAGGCCTTTCTGTTCACATCGATGCGAAACCTCTGTATCGATCTGCTGCGAAAGCAACAACCTAACGGGGAGATCCCCAAAAACATGCCATATTCCGAACCCTGCCCCCATCAACTTGCGGAAGAGGCCGACATGGTGAATATGATCAGTAGAATGATTGACATGTTACCCGAGATGCAACGAACCATAATCAGGATGAAGGATGTTGAAGAGATGGAGACTGCAGAAATTGCAGAGATTTTGTCATTGACAGAGAACGCGGTTACCGTAAACTTGTCGCGAGCCCGAAAAAAGCTTCGCGAGATGATTCTAACCCACCAAAAACAGGAGAGAGTGCTATATGAACAACAATATCGATAACATATTGAACAGCTATTTTGAGGGCTCGGCCTTGCCTGAAGAGGAGAGACAGCTGAAAGAGTATTTCAGGAGCAACACTGTTCTTCCGGAGCATGAGGTTTACAAGCCACTTTTTGCAGCTTTCGACAGGGAGAGGCAGATTGCTGCCCCCCAGTTTGAAGTTCCGGCCAGTAAAAAGAGCAAACCCAGGCTATCCAAAGTCTTATGGAGCGCCGTAGCAGGTGCAGCCGCAATTATTTCCCTAGTAATCATTCTCTTTCCAATAAAAGAGGAAAACGGAGTATCGCCCGATGACTATACGGTCTTCATCAACGGAAGAGCAGTTACCAACCCCAGGAAAGCGCAGCAATATGCCGACAAGATGTTTATGCAAGCATATGAAATCATACGTACCAGCTACCAGCCCGTAGTAGAGGTAAACGCGATACAAAACGAGATGGATGCCGACAAGATCTTCCGGAACCTGTCTCAAAAGATCAATTATATCGAAACTGGAAATCAACAATAACAAATAAAAAAAGTAACAATGAAGAAGATTCTATCAATTACACTGATGATGCTTGCCTTTGCCGCCGGCACATCGGCTCAACAACTCGAAAAGTTGTTCGAGAAGTACATGGAAGATGAACGGTTCAATTATGTCTATCAAAAAAAGCCGGGTATGGTAGAGAGACTGAACGATGCCGGAAGCCCCGATCTCTGGGTCTTCGAGAAATCGAACGCAAGCCTGGGACGCCGGATGCTCACACTAAATGGGGGGGAGAAGTCACTCGAGGAAAGCTTTACCCGGGAGGTGGAAACAGCTCTCAAAGCTGACAAGTACGAACAGGTTTCAATCGTGCGAAACGGGAAAAACCGGGTAGAGACATATGAGAAGATTACCGATCAGGGAATAGCCAAGGTGAACTTTATAAAAAATCCAGGCAACATCATGGTGACGTTAAATCTCTATGCCCAAAAAAAATAACTACTACTCTTAAATTATCATACTGTTACGGGAACTGGATGCAATATCCGGTTTCCGTTTTTCTATTTTTGATTATCTTTGTCCATCAAACGAGCAAAGAAAAACAGATGCAGCCAGCCAAACCCTACCGCGATTTTGCAGAATTCCTCTCACAGAAATTTGCCTTTAAGGTGCAGAAAATTTCCATCAATGCCGGCTTTACTTGTCCGAACAGGGATGGGAGCAAGGGTCGCGGCGGATGCACCTATTGCAACAACCAAAGTTTCAGCCCGGGGTATGGAAAGCCCACCAAAAACGTTTCGGAGCAGCTGCGCGACGGGATCGGTTTCTTCTCGCACAAGTACCCGGAGATGAAATATCTGGCCTATTTTCAATCGTATACCAATACATACGACACGATTGAGAAGCTTACAGCCCTATACGAGGAGGCACTCGCGTACCCCGACGTAGTGGGATTGATCGTCGGCACACGCCCCGATTGCATGCCCGGGGAGCTGCTCGACTATTTTGAGGAACTCGGCAGGGAGAGATTTCTCCTGATTGAGTATGGCGTGGAAAGCACTCTCAACAAAACACTGGAAAGGATCAACAGGCAACACAGCTGGGAAGAATCGGCAGAGGCGATCATCAAAACGGCCGAACGGGGTATCCCGGTGGGTGCGCACCTCATTCTTGGGTTGCCGGGGGAGACGTATGACGATATCTTGCGACATGCCGATGAAATCTCCAGATTGCCACTGACAACCGTCAAGCTTCATCAACTGCAGATTATCAGAGGAACGGCAATGGCAAAGGAGTACCGGTTGCTCCCCGAGTCATTCCACCTGTTCGAGCTCGACGAGTATGTGGATCTCTGCGTAGATTTCTCCGAACGGCTCAATCCCTCGTTCTACATTGAACGGTTTGCCTCGCAATCTCCCCCGTCACTGCTGATTGCACCCGATTGGGGAGTAAAGAATTATGAACTGACCGACAAGGTGATGAAGCGGTTCCTGAAAAGGGAGACCTGGCAGGGACGGAAGTTCAGTGTAAAGGATTCATAATATCTAATTACTAATAAAAACAATGTTACGACAACGATTTACATTATTGATGATCTGCATGCTTGTTGCCTGCTGCAAGGTGGCCGCGCAAGAAGTACTTTCACCACATGGCTTAACGGTGAATATGCTACAGAACACAGACCAGGCTTTCCTGAATGGATATCTGGCAGATACTCCACTGGAGAAGGCAATGCTCTATCGGGAAAACTGGCAGTTTGCCGAGATATCTACCAAGCGACCGGTCTTCGGATGGAGGTTCGGTTCAGATCAGGAGAACAGCTATCAGACGGCCTACCGCATACTGGTAGCTTCTACCCTGGAGTTGTTGGAGAGTGAGAAGGGCGACATGTGGGACACCGGCAAGATTGAGAGCGACCACTCTCTCCACATCTTGTACGAGGGAAAAGAGCTCACGCCCGGAGCGGTCTACTTCTGGAAAGTTAAGACCTGGGACAACCACGGTAGGGAGTCGGATTTCTCAAAAACGGCACGGTTCAAGATGGCCGACAAGCTGGTCAACTACGCAACTGACAGGTATCCTATCCAGAGAGAGGACAACTATCCGGTTCGTTTTGAAAAGTTGAATGGAAACAGCTATTTTGCAGATTTCGGAAAGGACGCCTTTGGAAGGCTGCGAATCAACCTCTACTCCGACAATGATGCCGACAGCGTGATTATCCATTTGGGTGAAGCGGTGAAAGAGGGTCGGATCGACCGGTCGCCAGGTGGCACAATCCGTTACTCACGCTATACGGTCAAACCCCGGAAAGGGTGGAACACCTATCTGATCGTGATTCGTCCCGACAAGCGGAATACCGGTCCCCAGGCCGTCCTGATGCCCGAGTATATCGGCGAGGTTACCCCGTTCCGATACTGTGAAATTGAGAACTACTCCCATCCCCTGCAAGAGAAGGACGTGGTGCGGGAGAGCGCCTCTTATCCCTTCAATGAGCACGACTCCCACTTCCATAGTTCCGATACGGTACTGAACCAGGTGTGGGAGATCTGCAAATACTCCATTAAGGCGACCTCATTCCTGGGGGTTTACATCGATGGCGACAGGGAGAGGATCTCTTACGAGGGTGATGCGGTAATCAATCAGCTGTCTCACTATAGCGTGGCTCGAGAGTATAACATGGCCCGATACTCCCACGAGTATCTGATCCACCACCCCACCTGGCCCACCGAATGGATCCTGCAATCGGTACTGATGGCGTGGGAAGACTACATGTATACCGGGAACAGGCAATCGATGGAGCACCATTATGCCGATCTCAAGGCCAAGACATTGACGACACTTGCGGACAAGAACGGATTTATCAGTACAACCACCGGAAAGGTTACCCCCGAAGTTCTGGAATCGATCCATTTCAAGGGACAGCTGCGGGATATTGTCGACTGGCCACATACCGGCATCCTGGGACTAGAAAAGGAGGAAGGGGGTGAAACCGACGGTTTTGTCTTTACAGATGTGAATACCGTGGTCAATGCCTTCCACTACCGGGCATTAACACTGATGGCGCAGATTGCGGAAGCCCTGGGCAAAGGCAACGACCAGAAATTCTATCAAGAACGGGCCGACCTGCTCAAACGCTCTTTCAACACCTATCTTTTTGACAGGAAGAGAGGGGTCTATGTAGACGGTATCGGCACCAACCATGCTTCGCTCCATGCAAACATGTTTCCGCTCGCATTCGGACTCGTTCCTGAAAAGCATCGCCAGAGCGTGGTCGATTTTATCCGTTCGCGCGGGATGGCATGCAGTGTATACGGATCGCAGTTCCTGCTCGACGGCATTTATGATGCCCACGATGCGGAGTATGGACTGAAACTGCTCACCTCGACAGCCGAGAGAAGCTGGTACAACATGATCCGTGTGGGCTCAACCATCACATTGGAGGCATGGGACAACAAATATAAGCCCAACCAGGACTGGAACCACGCATGGGGAGCCGCGCCTGCCAACCTGATTCCCCGCAAACTGATGGGGATAGAACCGATGGAGCCCGGATTCAGGAAAATCAGGATCAAGCCCCAACCCGGCGAACTCGGTCACGCCGAGATAAAACATCCCACCATCAGGGGTGATGTTACGGTAGGGTTCGTCAACCAGCCCAACCGGTCGTTTCAGCTCGAGGTGGAGCTCCCGGCCAATACCACGGCCAACATCTACTTGCCTTTCTATTCGGGAAAACAGACAGTGCGCATGGATGGCAAAACCGTAACATACAAAAGGGAAGGAAACTTCTCGGTCATTGAAAATGTAGGTTCTGGAAAGCACCGTTTCTCGGTTGAGAGATAAGAGAGGTGACCTCAACCGGGGAGGGAGCTCGGCCGGAAGGCCGACCATACGATTGAAACAAGAGTAAACTATTAAATATCATGAGAATAACAAGAAGAGAGTTTATCGCCCGCTCCTCGATGGGATCGTTGGCTATTCCGCTGGTAAAGGCGGATATGAATGGAGGAGACCGGAACAGTGCCCCCCGGGAAACTTTCTCCATACTCTGTTTGGGCTCCGGAGCTGCCGATTGGGATGTAAAAGAGTATCCCCAAAAGAGGGATCTCTTGTTATCCGGTACCTATCGAGGGCAATCCTCCATTCTGATCAACGGCTCCATTCTGGTGGATTGTGGTGAAACCGTACCGTTAGCATTGGATATCTTTGAGATCGATCCCGGTGCGATCACCGATATTGTGATCACGCACACCCACGGTGACCACTTCAATATCGATTCGATCAGAAAAATCGCAACCAAGGGCAACCGGCAGCATAAACCGAACCTCTGGGTAGAGCATCATGCCGCAAGCTACTTCACAACGCTCGAAAAGGAGAGCGGCTGCACGGTCAGACCGGTAAACTGTTTCGAGCCCTTCTCAATCGATGGAATCGAGATCACGCCTGTAGAGGCCAACCATTTTCGCGCAGATACCGGTGAACAGTGTCTGCACTATATCTTCTCCTCGGCGGGGAAGTCACTCTTCTATGCCCTGGATGGAGGATGGCTGACGATAAAAACCTGGAATCTGTTGAAGAAGATGAGGCTCGATGCCATTATCTGGGATGCAACCTGGGGGTCTGATGTCTACTATTGCATCTTCAGCCACAACGGCATCCCCTCCATCAGGATGATGAAAAGACAGCTGTTCAAGGATAAGGTGTTAACCCCGGAGAGCCAGATTATCCTGACACACCTCTCACGCAACTGCCACCCCTCTCACCGGAATGTGGAGATCAACATGCAGACAGAGCAGATCATCACCGCTTTTGATGGAGCCAGATTTTCAGTATGAGAGAATAAGAGAAGATCCTGAAGGCAATCTAAAGAGTAGCGGACGAAAGGTCGAGACAAAACAAATCACTAACTGCTAAATACAACAGAGATGAAAACTTTGAGTAAAACTTCAGGGAGCAGACTTTTCTGCTTGTGGGGGGTGTTGATGTTGAGCATTGGGGCTGTTTTTGCCCAGAAATTCACCATCCCGGTAATCCCCGATACCCAGGAGAGCGTAACCAGAAAACGGGGAATCTTTTTTTCCCAGATCGAGTGGATTGCCGCCAAGGCCGATTCGCTGAAAGCACCGATAGTACTGCATGTTGGTGATCTGGTAAATTTCAACAACTTCGATCAGTGGGAGTTGGCCTCGGTAGGCATGCGGATATTAGACAGGGCAGATATCCCTTATGCCATCGCATTAGGAAACCACGATACAGGAGCCGTGGGAGAGTTCAGTGGAAGTGCGGCCCCGGGTAATGTAAATGCGAACCTGCGCAACACCCATAAGTTCAACTACTTTTTCCCGGTCAACCGGTTCCCGTTGCAAAAAGGGAGGTTTGAAAAGAACAAGAGCGACAACGCCTACTACACGTTCCGTGCAGGCAATGTAAACTGGATTGTCGTGACCCTGGAGTTCTGCGCCCGTGAAGCAGCGGCCCAATGGATGGACAGGGTGTTGAAGGAGCATCCCGATCACAATGCAATTATCCTTACACACTACCACCTTACCGGAAGGGGTGAGATTGCCACCAACAATGCCGGTTATGGCGACATGAACGTAGTCGATATCTTCGAGAAATATATCAGACCCAACAAAAATGTGCTGATGGTGCTCAGCGGGCATACCGTCTGGAGCTCCTGGAGGGTGGACCAGGGGACGGAGGGAAACAATATCTATCAGATCCTTCAGGATTATCAACGTAAAGATGAGGGGTATATCCGGCTACTCGATATCGACACCGAAAAGGGCACCATATCGGCCAAAATGTACAGCCCGTACCTGGACAATACGCTGGAAGACAACTCCTCCTTCTCATTCACCGATGTAAAGTTCATCAAATAAAACAGTCAACATTATGAGGCATTCTCTTCTTATTCTATTATTGCTGAGCAGCACGATACTTTCGGCTCAGGTAAAACCGGTAGTGAAAGATAGCTACTCGCCGGCCACTTCGGCAATCATCCGCGAAAAGGTGGGAGAAAAACTTCAGGCGTCCTACAACAACAGGATACTCGCACAGGATATCGATAAGCTGATCGATCCTTTCACCCGTCACGACGAACACAGTTGCTGGCAGGGCGAGTTCTGGGGCAAATGGTTTACCTCGGCAGTACTGGCATACCGGTATCATCCGACACCCGAATTGAAACAGAAGCTGGACAATGCCGTAAAGGGGCTGATCGCCACCCAGACCAAAGAGGGATATATCGGTAACTATGCCCCTGAAAGCCGGCTGATGGCATGGGACATCTGGGGCAGGAAATATGTGATGCTGGGGCTGATTGCCTACTACGACATCACGAGTGAGAAGACATCGTTGAATGCTGCCGTAAAGGAGGCCGACTTCCTGATCAGGGAGTTGAACGAGAAGCAGACCCCGATCGTGAAATTGGGAAACCATCGCGGGATGGCAGCCTCGTCGGTGCTGGAACCGATCACGCAGCTGTACGTGCGCACCGGCAACAAGAAGTATCTCGATTTTGCCGAGGAGATTGTCCGCCAGTGGGAAGATAAAAGCATCGACGGACCACAGCTCATCTCAAAATCGGATCTTCCGGTAGGAGAACGCTTCCCTAAGCCTGAAAAGAGCTGGTACGGATGGGAGCAGGGACAAAAAGCGTACGAGATGATGTCGTGCTACGAGGGATTGACCGAGTTGCACCGGCTGACGGGTAAACCGCTATACCGGGAGGCTGCGGAGAAAACGTGGCAAAGCATTCTCGATACGGAGATCAACATTGCAGGATCGGGTGCCGCCATGGAAGCCTGGTTTGGAGGCAAGGCACTGCAGGCGATTCCTATCAATCACTTCCAGGAGACCTGCGTGACCGCCACATGGATCAAGTTCAGCCAGCAATTGTTGCGTCTCACCGGAGAGGCGAAGTATGCCGATGCCATCGAGATTGCATTTTACAATGCACTGTTGGGGGCGATGCGTCCCGACGGCTCCGATTGGGCCAAGTATACACCCCTGTCGGGACAACGTCTCGAAGGGTCGGAACAGTGTGGCATGGGGCTCAACTGCTGCAATGCGAGTGGGCCACGCGGACTCTTTACCATCCCTCACACCGCAGTGATGGCATCTGAAAAGGGTGCAGCGGTCAATTTCTATATCGATGGAGTGTATGAACTGAAAACACCCGGTGGCAATGCGGTGGTTATCGAGCAGCAGACCGACTATCCCCTATCGGGAGAGATCGCGATCAGCGTGAAGCTGAAAAAGCCGGAACAGTTCTCACTGGCTATCCGCATTCCGGGATGGAGCGAGAAAAGCACCGTGCGGGTCAACGGCGAACCGGTTGAAGGTGGAGTGCCCGGAAAATATCTGACCATTTCAAGAACCTGGAAAGAGAACGACAAGATCTCGATCTCTTTGGACATGCGTGCCAAGGTGCATTCAACCGGCGAGAAACCGGTCTACAAGGCCATCACGCGGGGTCCGGTTGTACTGACCCGCGACGAGAGACTCAACGGTCCGGGACTTGAAGCGATCCTTGCACCAATTAGCGATAAGGAGGGATATATAGAGGTAACGCCCAAAAAGAGCAACAATCCGGACATCTGGATGATCTTCTCGGCCCGGTTTATGCCCGAGTCCTACACCGAGACAGGAGCCTCTCCCGTGGAGGTGGAGCTGTGTGACTACGCCTCGGCTGGAAATACCATGACGGACTATCCATTTTTCAATGTCTGGCTCCCGCAGCTGTATGATCCCAGATATTGAGTGAGAACCTACTTGTATAACTTTTAAAAAAGAGAAAACGATGAATCGAATCAAGAACCTGGCATTGATTACCGGAGTTTTGCTGGTCGCCTTTTCCTGTGCAGGAACGGGCGGAGCAAAGAAGCAGAAACCTGATGAATACTATGTGGCGGCATACATCTGGCCTTCGTGCCACGACGACTCCCTGGGCAGGGCAAAACTGTGGGCAGACGGCACCGGCGAATGGGAGGTGATAAAAAAGGGGAATCCGAGGTACGACGGGCATTACCAGCCCCGTCAACCACTGTGGGGATACGAGATGGACAACGACCCGGAGGTGGTGGAACGGTGGATCGACGTTGCCGTGGACCATGGGGTCAATGTATTTGTGTATGACTGGTACTGGTATGAAGAGGGTCCATACCTGGAGAGCGCATTGAACGACGGCTTCCTGAAAGCCAGGAATAACGGCAAGATGCAGTTCTATATCATGTGGGCGAACCACGATGTAAAGCACAACTACTGGAACTATCACCGCTACGGCGATAACGACTCCATTCTCTGGGATGCCAAAGTGGACTGGAAGAACTACAAGATCATTGTCGACCGGGTCATCAATCAATATTTCAAACAACCCAACTACTTCAAGATCGATGGTCGGCCCCTCTTCTCCATTTTCAGTGTTGAGAAGCTGATGCAGAGTTTTGGCGGAAGTGCCGAAGAGACCCGCAAGGCGCTCGACTATTTCCGGGAGGAGGTGGAAAAGGCGGGATTCCCGGGATTACACATCCAGTGGAACCAGGGAGGCGGATCCTACATGTCGGAAGAGCGCGCCCGCAAGTTCAGGGAAGATGTCGACGCAATGGGATTCAACAGCGTGGCCATGTATAACATGGGTGGAATGAACGAAGACTATCTTCTCTACGGGGCAAACTCGATCAAGATCAGGGAGCAGATGGACGAGATACTGGATATTCCGGTTTTCCCGTGTGTCTCGATCGGATGGGACGATACCCCGCGCTTCCCGGCCAAGGGGATGAAGGATGTGGTACATTACCACAACACCCCAACCAGTTTTGCCGCACTGCTCTCGAAGGCAAAAGAGTATGCCGACCAGCATCCCGACCAGCCGAAACTGATCACAATCAATGCCTGGAACGAATGGGTGGAGGGAAGTTATCTGCTGCCCGACATGCTCAACGGATTCGGATACCTGGAGGCAGTGAAGGAGGTCTTTATTGAAAAGAAATACGACCGGTATTGAGCAATAGGAGTGGAGCTACATCCTGTAGTTCCACTCGCGTTGTGCATATTTGCTCCGTCGCAATACCTCGATCCTCTCCTCATCGGCGGGAGACAACGGGGTTATGCCGTCGATCTCGAGATGTCTCATCATTTGAGTGGCAAACCGCTCTGCAAATTGGGTGAAAGAAGGCGGATCTATCCTCTCCTCCTTCAGAAATGCAGATATGTTCTTTACGGGACTGGGGACCGAGGCGGTCGCCTTGGCGACAAGATCCCTCCTCTCGGGATTCAGCGAGCGGTGCAGCTGTTCGAGGTCGGTTTCGTAAAGCAGGGTTCCATGATGCAGGACACGCCCCTTGGAGACGTGCGATGCGGTTCCCGACACCTTGAATCCTCCGGGCAACCAGAGATCTTTTCGCTTACCGGCCTCGACCGGGATACCCAGTTGGCCTAGCACGGCTATAACAGGAAGGAGAAACTCGCCGCTGACGGGAGTTTCTCCTTTATCGGTTATAAATGTATAGTTCAGATTTCCCTGATCGTGGTAGACCGCTCCCCCACCCGACAGCCGCCGGATGATACGGATATCGTTCTCGATGCAATAATCGAGATCCACCTCGTTCAGCACCGCCTGGTTGTAACCGAGCACAACGCACGGTTGATTCACATAAAGCAGAAGATACTCTCCCGATAAGGAGAAAAGATACTCTTCCAGCGCCAGGTTGAAGGCCGGCAAAGTTGAACGGGAAAAAAGAAGTTTCGGGTTATGAATGAACCTATCCAACGTTAAAGGCAATTCGAAGATCATCAATCTCCTTGTCTCCTATTGGCTTCAACGGACCGATAGCAGACGCCATGACAAGCGAGTTGGCCGAGAACTCGGCAACCTCCAGGTAATCGAAAGTGGTGAGCAACTTGTCTCCCGTTACAAAAACGCCATCATTCTCTACCATGATCACCCGGTTCTTCTTGAACATCTTCGCCACATCTTCAATCTCGTGGTAGATCAACCCGAACGGGATGGAGGGAACATCCTGCAGGAAGATCCAGCTTTCGGGGATCGTCCGCACGTCGAATTTGGTCCCGCTAACGGCATGTGCCATCAGGTTGATCGGTTGAGTACAGATAATGGAGTTGATGTGCGGGTTGAGCTGATAGATCCGTTGGTGAAGCGCCACTGAGCGGCTGGGAGTCTTCCCTGCTTCGGCCATGCCGTTTCGTATCTGCACGATGTCGCTGGGCATGATATCCCAACGGGCCACGTCGCGCGGCGTGATCAGGAAGTCGTCGTTGCGCCAGCGGACACTAACCGTTCCGTAGGTAGATATCATCAATCCCTGATCGCAGGCGCGACGGATGATGTTGACCATCTCGGTACGCAGTGCGCGCTCGTCGGAGGGATAATCCACATCCATGAAATGAGCGATGTTCTTGGGGATATGGTTCACATAGCTGTTGACCTGCTGATCGGTCAGATAGTTCACCTTTCCGAGTTTTCCGGCATTTACAATGGTGCGGCAGCAAAACTCCAGGGTCTCGAACCGCTGGTAGGCATCCATCATGTCCGACCCGCCCAGCACAACGCCGTGATTCTCCATAATCACTGCCCGATAACGCTTATCTTGAAACACCTTGGCGATCTTTTCCCCAAGATCCTCACTTCCGGGTGTGCCGTATGGGGCAAAACCGATCTCACCGCACACGTTGTGGGCTTGAGGAACAATCTTGGTGTCGGGAACCGTTCCGGCGATGCTGAAAGCAACCAGTGCGGGCGGATGCGCATGTATGATGGCTCTGATGTCGGGACGGGCCTCGTAGATAGCCCGGTGGAAAGGATACTCGGAAGAGGGTCTGTGGGGACCGATTATGGAGCCATCCCTCTTTACGAGCATGATGTCCTTTGTGGTAAGGTTTCCCTTGTCTACACCCGACGGCGTGATCCAGATATCACCATTATCGTCACGGATTGAGATGTTTCCACCGGAAGTGGTGGTCATTCCGCTTCGATAGATTCTTCCGATAATGATGTTGATCTGCTCTACCGGATGCATTAATTGAACGTCCAACTGTTTCATGTGATATGATTTTAGGGTTATGGGTTACCTCTTCTGCAGTGAAGGGTGGTTCGACAGCAGGTAAGTCTCTGCTTCCACACTCCACAATCCGTTGTGCCTGTCGCAGATTTCAGCAAGTACACGGAAGAAACCGTCCGTTTCACCCAGTTTTGCAAAATCTGAGATCGGTGTCAACGGCATCTCCACGTGCGTATAGATCAACTTCTTGCCTCCGGGAATATGTGGCAGGTTGTTGGTCGCCTCGGCAACCGCATTCAATCCGCCAATATGGGTTACCAGTCCTGCGGGATCTAACCCTTTACTCATGATTTCCAGCGCCTCTACCATATCATCCTTGTTTCCGCCACTGGTGCCGACGATATGTGTATAAGCATAATGCACATTGTAGAAATTCAACATGGCGCTGAAGTTGGGATTGTCAGGACCTGCAAAGAAGTTGAGACAGCCGTCGAAGGCAAGGATAGCGTCACCCTGCTCCACAACTGGTCTCACGGGGGCAAACACAAATACATCGTCGAAACCTGTACCGCCACTGATTGCCTTCAGCTCTTCAACAGGATTCTCCATCTTTCCGGTGTTGACATACTTCAGGTCGATGCCCCGGGAAGCGGCAAATTCAACGGTATAGATGGAGGCGGCACGGTCGAGACGCGACTGGTCGATATCTGTCACTACAAGCAGGGAGGGTTTTACCTCTTCGCGACGAAGCACGAAATTGATGGCGGCAAGTCCCATAGGTCCGACGCCTGCAAGAATTGCCATTTTACCGCCGTCTACAATCTCCATCTTGTGCTGGTAGCTGCCGGGTGTGGTATGGTAATTGGCGTGCATGGCACCGATAACACATGAAAGTGGCTCGGAAAGCGATGCGGGATAGTACCCTTCACCATGGTAAACCAACAGGCAATCTTGCTCCATCACCTCGTTGGGAATTATCACGTAGGTTGCATCCCCGCCGATATAGGGGTAACTGTAACCGGGAGCACTCAGGATGCCAACAGGCCCATTTTCGTAGTACAATGCCGGTTGGATGGAAAATTTGTCGCCCGCCTTGAACTTGTCTGCCCACTTGCTGCCCACTTCCAGCAGCTCACCGGAGAATTCATGACCGATGATGATGGGGTATTCGGCCACATTATCAGGAATCCGTTTGTGGTCGGCACCTTGCGACGATGCCTTGTATGACGACATACACAATGAATCGGATACTACTTTGGCGAGAATTTCATCGTCCTTGATGGCCGGCAATTCAAACTCTTCCAGCCTGAGATCTTTTTTGCCGTACAAACGGACTGCTCTGGTTTTCATCTGTTTTTTCTAATTTAATCAATTCAACATCACCTGCCCTCCGGTTATGGGGAGAGCCTGGCCGGTTTCGCCGCATTGCTCCATCAGGTACAACACCCCCTTGGAGACGTCGTTGGGAGTACACCCTTTGCGCATCGGCACCTGTGCAAGATAGAACGCTTTTACCTCTTCAATAGTTTTTGCACCGGGAACTTTTCCTGCATTCAGGTACTGTACGAACAACCCGTTCTGTGGATCGCTCCAAAGCGGCCCTTCATAGAAGTTGCCGGGACAGATCGAGTTGACCTTTATCCGGAAGGGTGCCAGCTCCAATGCAAACGACTGTGTAAGACCGATTCCTCCGAACTTTCCACCGGCGTAGGCAAAATTGGCCTTGCTGCCGCGAAGTCCCGATTTTGAATTTATCTGGATGATATCGGCGTAGTAATCTTCCGAGGCATATTTAGTCTGCAGCTTCATCACCTTGCTGACCACTTTTGCGCAGTAGAAGTAGGCATTGTAGTTGATCCGGGTGACAAAATCGAAATTCTCGGGTGTCATCTCTTCCAGTCCGCCTGCCCGCAACACACCGGCATTGCTGACAAAACAGTCCACTCCACCGAAATGGCATACCGTCTCATGTACCAGGTTCTCCAGGCTTGGAATGTCTGAAACGTTCGTCTTCACGAAAATGGCCCGGTTACTTTTTGTAAGACCGTTGAATCTTTCGGCCGTCTTCCTGCCCACCTCCTCATTCAGGTCTGCCACGACAATATTGGCTCCCTCGCGCAACAGGCATTCGGCAATACCTTCACCGAACCCCTGGGCAGCACCCGTTACCACGATGGTTTTATTTACGGCCCTGCCGGAAACATTTCCGGCGGCCACACTGCGACGGTAGTTCTCCACTTCCCAGTTGTCGATAAAGTCGATCTGTGCCTGGGTCATCGGATGCTCACCGCCAAAAGAGCGAGCCAGAAATGCTATCTTCATGGCATCTTCAAACACATCGAGGATGGTGTCGCACTGCCGGGCATTGTCACCCACTGCAACCAGCCCAACCCCTTTTATCAGCAGGACTTTCGGCTGGTAACCAAACTTGGCGGTAAAGGCGGGTATCGACTCCTTTGCACTGGCAATGACCTGCTCGGCCGTATCTTCGTTGAAGAAGAGATAATTGGACTTGCAGTAGACAATTGCATCGGGCGTAAAGGGTCTCGAAATGGCCGACTGGTTTTCGGGGGTGTCGCAAAAATACCCGATCAGCCCGTTGTTGCGGACTTTCAAGGTCTTGAGGCTGTCGTCGGAAAGCATCATTCTGACGGCCGGCAGAATTTCGCACGCTTGACGCGATACTTCCCTCTCCTCCTGGGGCAGAGGGGTGGTCACGGCCTTGCCGAGCGTTTCAACTATCGAGTCGTATATCAACCTGATCTCTTCAGTACTGTCTGCCGCCACAAAGATACCGTGGTTCTGCAACCAGATCACCTGCGACTCCTCATTGAACCTATTGCGGTACTCCTTGATCTTCTCGTCCACCTTCTTGAAGAGGAGATATCCCGGATCGGTATACTCCACAAACAACACCTTTTCACCGAAAAGCCGTTTCAGGGCCGATTCGGCATCGGCTGCGCACATCAATCCGTTCACAACCGTCGGATGCAGATGCACTACATAGGCATAACCAATCACGTTGTGCATGGAGGTCTCTACCGACGGCCGTTTTCCCTTGGTGAGGGTGGCTGCGGCAAGATCGTTCTTCACCTGCTCCTCCCGCTCGGCCGGATCTCTGCTATACTGCTTGTCCGACATCGGGTTGAGCAGCGACCTGTCGAGCACGGCAAATCCATCTTCAGTGATGGTGGCCAGCGCAGAACCGCTGGCCTTGACCCATATCTTCTCGTTATTTTTATAGGATGTATTTCCACCTCCCGCAATGACAAAACGGCTATCCTTGCCGTAGAACTGCGAAATGGCTATTAACTCCTGAATCTCTTTCATCTCTGTTAATTTCCTGCACTGTTTCTGATTAATTCATCACCCAATTTCACGAACTCGCTCCTCTGCGTACGGTCTGCATTCCCATCTGTATCGACATAGCCGCTCAGTCCCTGCGCGACCAGATGCTGATGGGCTGCCACTACACAGGCTCCCTCGTAATTGATCTGCATCAGCTTTTCGGTCAAAGGGGTCTGGTTACGGGCAAAGAGTTCTACAGGCTCCATCACCGGAGAGTTGTGTTCACTTCCAAAAGTGACCACAAAACCCTGATCGTGGAGATAGGTGGCATATCTCTCCAGCAACTTCACGTCGTTGCGGGTAGTAATAAACTCCACCGAATGGAATCCACGATCGGTCAACTGTTTGGCCACACCTTCGAGGTCGCGCTCGAAATCGGTGTAGTTACCCTGGGCATCATCTGCCAGGAAGGGATAGGTGGGTATTCCACCGGCCGCCAAGATGATCTTGCAGACCGTCTGCATCGGGAGGAAAGCCTCGGCAGTTTCGGGCACGAAAGCCGCTCCGCCCGCCTTCAGCAAGTTTCCACGGATCTCATTCTCTACACCGGCAACGTTGTCGGTATCCGAACGCAGCTCCTTTCCGTCGAATAGTTCTTTCAGCAGCACTTTTATCCGGTCGGAATCACCACTGCACTGTTCATAGACCTTCAGGCGCAAGGCTTTCGCCAGGTGACGCTCCCGAACGGATCCCCGGGTCAGGTTCTCCTTGATCCACCCGATATCGAGGGTAAAGCCGGCCTGCTTCTCTGCAAGAATTCCGTTCAACTTTTCACACATCGCCTCCACCTGCTTGTTGGCTTCGGCCCGCACGTCCGCCAATTGCGAAGCATAGGGCTCATCCAGCCTGAAGGGGTGTGACAACCCCTTCCCGCTGATATAGGTCCGTCCCGGATTTCCGGGATCATTTACCCGCAGGCCGGCCTTCTGATCCTCTTCGTTGAGGCTGATAAATTCGATACCGAAAAGCGGGTAAAGAGCGCGCTGGCGGCACCCTTCCGCCCACTCTCCGTAACCTTCGGCAGTATAAAAGTCGTTGATACCTACCGCCTTCACCTCCTCTGCAACAGCCCGGTCAAGCGCATCGCTGATATCGCAAAATGCACTGAAGGAAAATGGAGTATGCAGGTGGGCATTTACTTTTGGAAAACTCATGATCAAACTCCTTTTTTCGCTCTCCTTATCATTTCGGCATCGGTAAAGTTCTCTCCGGGGATATATCCGTTCAACGGCTGAATGCGTTCGTGGATCATATCGATAAACCAGCTTGGCTGCGGGAAGAACGCACTTTCAAGTTCGTGTGCCGGAGTGATCCAGTTACGCGATCCAAGCACGCCGACAGGAGCATCCAGGTAGTCGAAGCAGAGCGAACTGATGTTTGCAGCCAGGTCGTTCAGGAACGAACCCCGGGCGGTTGCATCACCGGCAACAATGATCTTGCCGGTCTTCTTCACCGAGGCGATCACTTTTTCGTAGTTGAAAGGTACCAGCGACCGGGCATCGATCACTTCGGCACTCATGCCGTAAACCGTCTCCAGCTCTTTTGCAGCCTGGAGGGCGGGATAAAGTGTATGTCCGATGGTCAGGAACGTAATGTCCTTACCCTCTCTCTTCACATCGGGTTCTCCGATCGGTATCTCGTAATATCCGGTTGGAACACCTCCCTTGTGGAATTGCTCGCCGATATCGTATATGCGTTGGCTCTCAAAGAAGATGACCGGGTCGGTCCCTTGCAATGCGGCATTCATCAATCCCTTGGCATCGTAGGGTGTTACCGGGAAGCAGACCTTGATACCCGGAATATGTGCCACCAGCGATGTCCAGTCCTGCGAGTGCTGTGCACCATATTTCGAACCCACGGAGACGCGGAGGACAACCGGCATCTTCAGCACGTTTCCACTCATTGCCTGCCATTTGGGAAGTTGATTGAACACCTCGTCGCCACAACGTCCGAGGAAGTCGCAGTACATGATCTCGGGAATTACCCTGCCGCCACACATTGCATAACCGATGGCCGTTCCAACAATGGAGGCCTCGGAGATGGGCGAGTTGAACAGGCGATGGTAGGGAAGCGCCTCGGTCATTCCGCCGTAAACGGCAAAGGCACCACCCCAGTCGCGGTTCTCTTCACCGTATGCGATAAGGGAAGCATCCTTGTAGAATCTATCCATGATAGCTTCGAAGATGGCATCGCGCAGCTGGAACTGCTTCATCTTGCTGAAGGGTTTGCCGTCGGCATCGAAGGCAAAACGCTCCTTGGTGGCAATCTTCTTCACACGGGAGTTCTCCTCCAACGGCATCAACACATCGGGTTTGGCGTCGGAGAAGCTGTCGACCGAACCGTTGGAGAACATCATCTCTCCAATCACGTCGGGATTTTTCATCCGAGGCGAGATCTCATCGTCGATCGACTTGAGGAACATTTCGTGGGTAAGGGCCTTCACATCGCTCCAGACGGCATCCAGCTCGTCCTGGGTGGCAACACCTGCTTCCAGCAACTGCTTGCCGAACGATGCGATACAATCCTGTCTTTCCCAAGCTTCCACCTCTTCCTTGGTACGGTATGATGAAGCGTCGGAAGGAGAGTGTCCGCTGTAACGGTAGGTCAACACATCCAGCAGTACCGGTCCCTTCTTCTCCTCGATCACTTTGCGTTTGCGCCTGTAGGCGTCGATTACCGCCAGCGGATTGTAGCCGTCTACCCGCTCTGCATGCATCTGCTCATCATTGACACCGGCACCGATACGTGCAGCGATGCCGTATCCCATGGTCTCGCCACAGGTCTGGCCACCCATTCCGTACTGGTTGTTCATGATGTTGATAATGACCGGAAGACCACCTTGCATCTCACCTTCCCAGAGCTCCCTGAACTGGTCCATGGCGGCGAAGGTGATCCCCTCCCAAACGGGTCCGCAAGCCATCGATGCATCTCCAATATTGGCAACCACCAGGCCGGGCTTGCGATTGACTTTTTTGTACAGTGCGGCACCCACTGCAATATCTCCCGAACCGCCCACAATGGCGTTGTTGGGATAAACACCGAAGGGGGTGAAGAAGGCGTGCATTGAACCTCCCAGCCCCTTGTTGAAGCCAGTCTCCCTGGCAAATATTTCGGCCAATGTTCCATAAACCAGGAATCGGCGTGCCAGCTCCTTGGTCGTACCATTGAAATCTTTCTGAACGATCTTCAATACTGTTCCGTCGAAAAACTCCTGCATGATCTTCATCAGCTCTTCGTCGGAAAGCTTGTGAATGGCAGACATCCCTTTGGCAAGGATCTCACCGTGCGAACGGTGGCTGCCGAAGATAAAATCATCCACAGTTAGGGTCCAGGCCATACCCACGGCGGCCGATTCCTGTCCGATGGACAAGTGGGCCGGTCCGGGGTGATTGTACGCCACACCGTTGTATTCCCCTTTGGTCTTGATAAGATTGAGCATGGTTTCAAACTCACGGATGAGCACCATGTCGTGGTAGATGGCTTTTAGTTCTTCGTCGGTAAAGTTTCCACGCTCCTCCTTTACCGTTTTTTGATACTGATTAACCGGAATTGGCTGAAATTCCACAACGCCCGGTTTACGGGCTTCAGCCGGGTCGATAAATTGACTTTTAGGCATATCTTTTTAATGTTTCGATCGATTTTAATCGTCAGTTGTTCTTTTTATAAGCAGGTTGTCTGGCATCAGAATCCAAAAACAACCTCCTTGAATATTTCGCTGACCGTCGGATGGGGGAATACTACCTCTTTCATCTCTTCCAGCGTCATTTCCTGTTCAATCGCCATACATGCGCCATAGATCATCTCACTGCTGGGGTTTCCCAACATGTGGACACCAAGCACTTCGCCGTACTTCTCGCCGACGAGCACCTTGCAGAGACCGGTACCGCCTTCGTTTTCGGCAACAAAACGTCCAGCATAGGCCATGGGCAGTTTGGCCACCTTATAGGCAATTCCCTTGGCTTTGGCACTCTCCTCGGTCTCTCCCACGCCTGCAATCTCCGGATTGATATAGACAACTCCCGGAATGGCGTTGTAACGCATCACATCCTCCCTGCCGGTGAGGTTGTTCACCACAACTTCACCTTCACGGCTGGCGGTATGGGCCAACAGCGAGAATCCGGTCACGTCGCCCGCAGCAAAAACGTTGGGAACGTTGGTGCGCATCTTCTCGTCCACCTTGATGCCACCCCGCTCCAGTTCCACACCAAGGTTTTCAAGACCGAAACCTTTGGTAACCGGACGGCGTCCAACGCTCAGCAGTATCTTGTCTCCCTCAACGGTATGCGTTTCGCCTCCCTTCTCGAAAATCACCTTGTTTCCATCTATCTGTACCACCTTTGCATTCAGGTGAAACACAATTCCCTTTTTGGTAAAGAGATCGCGTGAAAGGGCGGAGATTTCGTAATCGTTGTTCCCAAGGATCTCGGGCAGCATCTCGATCACCGTCACATCCGATCCCAAGCTGTTGAAAAAGCTGGCAAACTCCATCCCGATAACACCGCCACCGATCACTACAAGCTTCTTGGGCTGCTCTTTCAGATCGAGGATCTCCCGGTTGGTGAGGATAATATCGCCAGCCTCCCTCAATCCGGGAATGGGGGGTACCGATGCCTCGGATCCGGTACAGATCAGCAGGTTGGCTCCCAGATATTGTTCGCCGTTGCAGACCACCTCGATTCCGTTGGAACTTCGGCCCTTAATCATGGCCTCTCCCTCAACGACAGTAACACCGTTGACCTTCATCTTGGATTTGACTCCGGCGACCAGCTTACGTACTACTTTATTTTTGCGGGAGACAATCTTGTCGTATTCAAAACGAACGGTTTCCGCAAAAACTCCATATTTCTCTCCATGGAGGGCATTCTCGTAGGTCTTGGCACTATAGAGCATGGTTTTGGTGGGAATACACCCCTCGTTAAGGCAAACGCCTCCCAGCTCCTTTTTCTCGAACAGCGCCACTTTCAATCCTTTATGTCCTGCTCGTTCGGCAGCCACATAACCGGCTGGCCCCCCCCCGATGATCAATAAGTCGTACATTATCATCTTTTTTTAGATTAGAATTCAAATTCAAGATTCTCGATCTCCAGAGCGATCTGCTTCAGGAAACGAGTCGCCTCCCCGCCATCCAGTGCACGGTGATCGTAGGTAAGGCTCAAGCCGATGTATGGAACAAACGCATAGACCCCGTCACCCAGATCCTTCGGACGCGGAACAATGGTGTTTACACCCAGTATGGCCGATTGCGGCAAATTGATCACGGGTGTGAAAATCTCCACTCCGTAATTGCCGAGGTTGGAGACCGTGAACGAGCCCGCTTCAGCCGAAAGGATATCGGGATTCACACTGCCTGTCTTGCAGGCGTTGGCCACCTCTTTCAACTGGTTTGAAAGTCCCACGATCGACAGGTCATCGGCATTCTTCACAACCGGAACCATCAACCCCCGCTCGGTATCGACGGCCACGCCGAGATGCACCTTATTAAAGAGGCGCATGCTCTCACCCAGAAAATGGGAATTGACGTTGGGGAACTTCTTGAGTGCCCGGATAACGGCAAAACAGACCATATCGTTGAGGGTGATGTTTGCCGAGATCTTTCCGGCCTCCAAATCTGCTTTCGCCTTTTTGCGAAGTTCGAGGATGCGGCGTGCATCTGCTCCGAGGTGATGTGTAAGCTGTGCTGAGTTCTGCAGCGAAGCATGCATGGCCCGCGCAATCAGTTTTCTCATATTGGAGAGCTTCTTGTCCTCATAGTCGTTGGCATAGACTGTATTTGCAGGCGGAACCAGGTCCACGGAACGGGCTGTTCCGGCCAATCCGGTACCCGATTGCGGCTGAAGGTTTTCCTCTGAGGCAATCTTCTTGGCCAGAGGTGTCATCTTGGGGCGATTCTCCAGGGCTGCCTGCACATCCTTTTCGATGATGCGTCCATGCGGTCCGGATCCGGCTATCGCAGCAGTGTCGATCACCTCTTTCGAAGCCAGATTTTTGGCCCGGGGAGAGATAAAGCGTGTTCCGATCTCTTCGCTCCGCGAATCGGGTTGAGGCTGGGATACGGCACCCTTCGCTTCGGTTTTCACACTTTCCTCCTTGGCAACAACCGGCGCCTCGTTCCGACTCTCCACCTCTGCACCCCGACTGCCCTGCAGCAAGGCCGAATAATCCTCGCCAGGTTCACCAATAATCATCATGTTTTCCAATACGGGAACTTCGTCTCCTTCCTGGTAAAAACATTCGAGTACGACTCCGTCTACCGGAGATTCCTCCTCAAAGGATGCCTTATCCGTTTCATACGAGAAAAGAACATCCCCCTTTTTCACAGTATCTCCTTTTTTCTTGTTTACTGAGCCAATGATACAACTCTCAACCGATTGCCCTTGCTTGGGCATAATAACTACTATTGCCATTTTTTTTGTTTTAGAAAACTCTTCATTAACTGATTATCAATGCAGCATCGCACACTACACTGATACAAAAGTACCCATATTAGCTAAAGTATCCAAAAAAATGCGTTTTTAATAAAAGTGTAAATATGGTAATCATTTGTAACCGCAAAAATAGAGGGTTTTGTTTCCCCCTCAATGCAAATATTGATTTTTGTACTGTATTTTTTGTCATAAAATCCCTCCTCCCGAAAGCAGCCTCAATAAATACGCCAAAGCACTGCATGTCTGCCATTTATTGAAAACAGCCATCAAAGCGAAAAAAAGTCGAGATAGATATTGCTACCCGATTGGCCATATTCCATAAAAAAAATGAACCTAAAATATCAAATAATGCAGCTACAAAATCATTTTTATTATTTATACTTACCATTGTTGTTCATACTTTTGTAATATTGTAACTTTTTTACATTTAATTATTAGCCTCATCATGAATGAAAGCAAATTAACCTCATTTTTAGCTATTGACTTAGGAGCATCCAGCGGACGTGCCATTCTGGGAACGATCCGAAACAACAAATTGGAAATGAAAGAAGTGAACCGTTTTGCTAATCCGATCATCGAAGTTAATGGCAGACTATTTTGGGACCTGTTTCATCTTTACCGGGAAATCGTGAAATCCTTAAAAGAGATTCAACTCCAGGGCATCGAAATTGCATCTATCGGTATCGATACCTGGGGAGTAGATTTCGTATCATTCGGCACAGATGGAGAACCTCTCCGCATGCCGTACAGTTATCGCGACACCCGCACCTTTTCGGCTCCCGAAAAGTTTTTCAGCAAGGTTCTCTCTAAAAAGGAGACTTACATGAAAACCGGAATTCAGATCATGAATTTCAACTCACTTTTCCAGCTGTTCACGCAACAGGAGGAGAACAATCCGATCTATCCCATCACGGACAAGTTTCTGTTCATGCCCGATGCACTCTCTTACCTGCTGACCAATAAAATGGTAACGGAGTATACCATTGCCTCTACCTCCCAATTGTTAAATCCGTTCACCCGCTCGTTCGACAACGAGCTGTTGCAGACATTGGGCCTGTCGGAAGAGAAGTTTGCACCGATCGTTTTCCCGGGAACAGAGATAGGAACCCTCTCCGAGTCGGTACAAAGAGAGACCCATATGGGGGCTGTTCCAGTAGTAGCCGTAGCCGGCCACGACACCGCATCTGCCGTCATTGCTACCCCTGCCGAGAACGAGCATTTTGCCTACCTGAGCTCCGGAACATGGTCGCTGATGGGAATCGAGTCGAAAGAACCGGTGGTTACCGAAGAGACCTTCTCGTTGAACTTTACGAACGAAGGTGGTGCCGACGGCTCGATCCGTTTGCTGAAGAATATCTGTGGCATGTGGTTGATCGAACAGTGCAAGAAAGAGTGGACCCTGGAGCGAAACATCTCGTACGACGACATCGTTCGCGAGGCTACCCAGTCGGAACCTTTCCGTTGTTTCATCAATCCTGATGCCTCCTGTTTCGCCAGTCCGGAATCGATGATCAATGAGATCCGGAACTACTGCAGAGAGACAGGGCAGCATGTCCCGCAGACCATTGGAGAAATTGCCCGCTGTATCTACGAAAGTCTTGCATTCAGGTATAAGCAGGTGCTCAACAACCTGAAGGAGCTGGCAGATTTCCCGATCGAGACGCTACACATCATCGGAGGCGGATCGCAAAACAAGATGTTGAACCAATTTACAGCCAATGCTATCGGAACGACCGTGGTAGCAGGCCCTTCGGAAGCGACGGCGATCGGCAACATCCTGCTCCAGGCAAAAGCGTCGGGAGTGGTGGCAGACAAGAGCGAGATGCGTCAGATGGTCAGAAACTCCGTTGACCTTGCCAGGTTCGAACCCCAGGAGACCGACCTCTGGAAAGAGAAATACTCAGAATACTTGAACGTATACAAAGAACTATAAACTACTCAGAAAATAAAAACAATCATGAAAGAAGAACAGATCAAAAAAGAGTTTGCAGCTGCAAAAGAAAAGTATGCTGCGTTGGGTGTTGATGTGGAAAAAGCCATTGAAAAACTGAACAATGTATCTATTTCCATCCACTGCTGGCAGTCAGATGACGTATCGGGCTTTGAAAACCCCGAGGGTGAACTGACCGGCGGTATCCAGGCAACTGGCAACTATCCCGGTAAAGCCAACACTATCGACGAATTGAAGAATGATATCGAGAAGGTGCTGGAACTGATTCCCGGCAAGCATCGCTTAAGTCTGCATGCAATCTACGGTGATTTCGGCGGTGAGTTTGTCGACAGGGACCAGATTGAACCGAAACATTTTCAGACCTGGATGGACTGGGCAAAGAAAACTGGAGCGAAACTCGATTTCAATTCCACCTTCTTTTCTCACCCAAAGAGCGGAAACTATTCACTTTCGAGCTTCGACCCCGAAATCCGCAACTTCTGGAAAGAGCACCTGCGTCGTTGCCGCCGGATTGCTGCAGAAATGGGTCGTCAACAGGGCGATGCATGTATCCACAACATCTGGGTGCATGACGGCGAGAAAGATAAAACGGTATCGCGCATACAGCACAGGGAACTGTTGAAGGAGTCGCTGGACGAAGTAATGACTGAAAAGATCAGCACCGACTACCTGAAGGATTCCGTAGAGTGTAAACTTTTCGGCATCGGCAGCGAAAGCTATGTTGTAGGTTCACATGAGTTCTACATGGGTTACGCCGTCAAGAACAACATGCTGTTGACGCTGGATGCAGGTCACTTCCATCCTACCGAAGGTATCGCCGACAAGATCTCCTCCATGCTGCTTTTCGTTCCCGAGGTCAATCTCCACGTCAGCCGCCCCGAACGTTGGGACAGCGACCACGTAGTCATCCTGAACGACGCGCTGCTCGAATTGTCGCAGGAGATCGTACGCTCCGGACAGATGGAGAAGGTACATATCGGATTGGACTATTTCGATGCATCCATCAATCGCATCGGTGCCTACGTAGTTGGAATCCGTTCAACCCAGAAAGCCATGCTGCAGGCACTTCTGGAGCCGACCGAAAAGCTGCGTGAATATGAAAAGAGAGACAACAACTTCCAACGTATGGCCTATCTGGAAGAGTTGAAAGCCATGCCATGGAATGCTGTTTACAACTACTATTGTCTCCAGCAAGGTGTTCCTGTTGGAGATGAGTATATCCAAGAGATCGAAAAGTACGAATCGGAAGTGACTTCTAAACGATAATCACGATGAATACCATTATTGGATTGATCATTATAGCGATAGGAAGTATGGGGCAGTCGAGCTCCTACGTTCCTATCAACAAGGTCAAGGAGTGGTCATGGGAGAACTTCTGGCTTGTACAGGGTATCTTTGCATGGCTCGTCTTTCCTCTCCTGGGGGCTTTCATGGCAATCTCCCTTCCCGAGTTGATCGCGGTCTACTCGGCAAATGCAGGAGCTGCACTGCAGTCTGTAGGTTACGGCATCCTCTGGGGAATTGGCGGGTTGACATTCGGGCTCAGCATGCGATACCTGGGTATCGCGCTTGGCCAGTCTGTTGCCTTGGGAACTTGTGCGGCCTTTGGAACCTTGATCCCGGCTGTTATTGCCGGTGACGACCTCTTCTCACCGAAGGGGCTGGTTCTGCTGCTGGCTGTTGTTGTGACCCTGCTGGGAATTGCCCTGGTTGGGTATGCCGGCAGTCTTCGTTCGAGAAACATGTCGGAAGAGGAGCGCAAGAAAGCCATCAAGGATTTCGCCCTGAAAAAAGGGTTGTTCATCGCACTTTTTGCCGGAGTAATGAGTGCCTGCTTCAGCTTGGGTCTAAGCGCTGGCATCCCGATCAAGGAAGCCGCGATTGCTGCTGGATCGAAGGAGCTCTTTGCCCAGAATCCCGTAACGCTTCTGGTTACAATTGGCGGCTTTTTCACCAATCTGGTTTACTGTCTCTACATGAACCGGAAAAACAAGACGACAGGAGAGATCGGAAAGACATCCAAACCGATACTTATCAACAACCTTCTCTTCTGTGCCCTGGCCGGATTGCTCTGGTATTCCCAATTCTTCGGACTGGGCATGGGACAGAGTTTCTTTGAGCCGGGAAGCGTGATGATGGCATTCTCATGGAGTATCCTGATGTCCTTGAACGTTGTTTTCAGCAATGTCTGGGGTATTATCCTGAAAGAGTGGAAAGGTGCAGGCAGCAAGGCTGTCGCATTCCTTGCCGTAGGAATGGCTGTCCTCATATTCTCGTTGATTATTCCAAATCTATTCTAAGTTCATTCATTCTCTCATTTTTACACAATGCCGTTCCGATAAATCAATTATTAGACGGCATTGTGTTTCTTTTTATCTATATTTGTATATTTGTGGAAGAGATAAGCAGGTCACCAAAAAGTGTAGCAATGAGATACAACGACAAGGGTATAGATTTTAAGTATTTGTTGGTCAGCGAAAAAGACAAGATGTTTGGACTGACGGTAAATACCGTCGGATTCCAGCCTGTTGCACCCAACTCATTATACCCTTCCACCGAGCATCCCAAAAGCTACTATTTCAATCCCAAGAAGGGACGGGTTTTGTCCGAGTATCAATTCGTCTATATCAGCAAGGGTAAGGGGGTATTTTCATCGGCCAATACAAAAAAGACACCCATCAAGAAGGGGCAGGTAATGTTTCTCTTTCCAGGGAAATGGCACTCCTATCAACCCCTGAAAGAGACCGGATGGAACGAATATTATATCGGGTTCGAGGGAGATATTATCAACACTTTGATCGAGAAGAATTTTCTCCCCTCTCAGAACCAGGTGCTGGACGTAGGTGTGAACGAAGAGCTGGTCAACCTGTTCCTGATGGCCATCAAGGTTGCCAAGGAGGATAAGAAATCGGCCCAGCAATACCTTGCCGGGATCGTATTCCATATCCTTGGAATGATCCTGTCGCTCTCACAAAACAGGAGCTACGACGCCAACGAATCAACACAAGTGATCGAACGGGCCAAGATCATCATGAGGGAGAATATCCACAAGGAGATTGATATAAAGGAGATTGCCTCGAATCTTGGCACAAGCTACTCCTGGTTCAGAAAGTTCTTTAAAGAATATACGGGCTATCCGCCCGCACAATATTTCCAGGAGTTGAAACTCCGGAAAGCAAAGGAGCTGTTGACCGAGACAAGCTTACCTATCAAGGAGATAGCGTATGAACTCAATTTCAGCTCCATCGAATATTTCCTGTCGTTCTTCAAGCAACGGGTAAACATAACCCCTTCCGAATACCGCAAAATAAACGGGACCGACAAACAGCAGTAGGAGTGGGTTTCCCCACCCTACGCTCAATCGATCAGCTCAAATCCGGTGTATGGTACCAGTGCTGCAGGGATTCTTATTCCTTCGGGGGTCTGGTTGTTCTCGAGGAGTGCCGCTACAATCCTTGGCAAAGCCAATGCACTTCCGTTGAGTGTATGGCAAAGCTGTATCTTGCGCTCCTCATTGCGGTAGCGGCATTTCAACCGGTTTGCCTGATAGCTCTCAAAATTGGATACCGAGCTCACTTCCAGCCACCGCTGCTGTGCTGCCGAAAAGACCTCGAAGTCGAACGTGAGCGCCGATGTGAAGCTCATGTCTCCGCCGCAAAGGCGAACAATACGCCAGGGCAACTCCAACTTTTCAACCAACGTCTGCACATACCACACCATCTCATCAAGCCGCATGTATGAGTTCTCCGGCTTGTCGATGCAGACAATCTCCACCTTGTCGAACTGGTGCAACCGGTTCAATCCGCGGACATCCTTGCCGTAGGAACCGGCTTCCCGCCGGAAACAGGCCGAATATGCCGTATTTTTTATTGGAAGATCCTTCTCCTCCAGAATCACATCACGGTAGATGTTGGTCACCGGCACCTCGGCAGTGGGGATCAGGTAGAGGTCGTCAAGCCCCACATGGTACATCTGGCCCTCCTTATCCGGAAGCTGTCCTGTTGCAAAACCCGAGGCGGCATTTACCACATAAGGTGGCTGAATCTCAACAAATCCCGCATCACGGGCATTGTCGAGGAAGAAATTGATAAGCGCACGCTGTAACCGGCTCCCCCTGCCCTTGTAGACAGGAAATCCGGCTCCCGTGATCTTTACCCCCAGTTCGAAGTCGATCAGGTCATATTTTTTTGCCAACTCCCAATGTGGAAGCGCGTCGGGAGAGAGTTGCGGAAAAGATCCACCTGAACGTTCAATCAGATTCTCCTCTGCCGAGTTCCCTTCGGGGACCGAGTCGTGTGGCAGGTTGGGGATGGTGACCAACAACTGCTGGATCGACTCTTCCACCTCTTTCAGCACCGCTTCATTACTTCTGGATTGCTCCTTCAACTCTGTAACCTGCTGCTTGACGGCATCGGCCTCTTCCTTTCTGCCCTCTTTCATCAATCCTCCAATCGATTTGGACAACCGGTTGATTTCCGACAGCTGGCTATCCAGAGCAGTCTGGGTACTGCGGCGTTTTTCGTCCAATGTTACTATCTGGTTGACAACCTCTTCAGCGGCGAATCTTTTCTTTGCGAGCTTGCGGATGACCTCCTCGCGATTTTCGTTTATTACTTTGAGTGTAAGCATAAAAAAACAGTTTCAACTATTTTGATTGAGAATATGCAAAGGTAACAAAAATTCCCGCGTCGAAACAGTTGCAACACAAAATATATTTACCGGCAATGATGCCGGTAAACAGGTAATCAGAACAATTGGAAGTGAACAAAATCCTTGATTTGCCGATCCTTGCTCTTTTTCTTCTGATAGTTTCGCATCACGATATACGAAACGGCTGAAAATGCGGCTACTACAAGGATATCTTTGAGTACACTATTTTTCATAATCGTCGTTTTTAGTTATAACCTTTTATCTTCCTTTTTGTTTTAAAAAGAACCATATTTTTCGGCATGAAGTTACAAAAAAATACCGTTTCGTCAAAGCAATGGAGTGAAAATTGCAGGGTCAACGCATTTAAATTTTCAACAACTGTAGCAAAAAGTTGTCATCCCACCCGGCCTTGAGACGTTTTGAAACCAAAGAACCCTTCGATGTGTCTTGTTTTAGAAGGTTGAGTGCTATTTTTCTGATGAAGGAAAAGTTTTGGGCGGAGTTCTTCGCCCTTTTCCTTTGCCGGTCTTCGTCAAAAACCATGTCCAATGTCCAGTGGAGTTTGTTTTCAATGCCCCAGTGCTGACGTATAAAAGTGTTGAAGTTTGCTGCTTGGTCAATGACACTGCTAATGTAGAAACGGGTTTCGGTCTCCTGTTTTTTACCCGTGTCCCTGTGGGCAGTAATCCTGACAATCGTCTTGAGTCCTTTCCAGTGTTCCCTGTTGTCGATGAAACCCAGGTTCGAGATAATTTCACAGGTACGTGTTTCAATCCGTCCGTGCCCTTTTTCCGTCACCTGATCGACCGAGTCCGGATTATGCCGGTTGAAACTGTCCTCCACCTGGGACAAAAGCTCTTTCTGGTTACCCTTGACCGAAAGGATATAATCCGCTTTATTTTCTATGATTTTTTCAGCAATCTTCGTTTGGGTACCAATGGCATCTATGGTAATAATGCTTCCTTCTATGTCAAGCAGGTCCAGCAATAACGGGATGGCCGTGATCTCATTGCTTTTCTCATCCACCTTGAGTTGGCCCAGGACCAATTGGTTTTCTGATGCCCAGGCGCTGACCATGTAGATGGGGTTCTTTTCATGAAAGCTGTCTTTGGACCCTTTTATACACTTGCCGTCCAAGCTGATAACCTCTTTTGTGATATGCTCATCCTTTAAAGAATCAACCCATTTGATGAAAGCTTCTTCAAAAAGACGTGGACGTAAACTGGAAAACACCCTGTTAATCGTATCGTGTGAGGGGATACCGTTGGGCAGTTTGAGGAACGTTTTCAGGAATGAAAGTTTTGTCTTGCCGAAAAGTTCAATTGAATCCCACGATTCCGCCCCACAAATAACGGCGAGTATCGACAGGATTATGATGTCGGATAGCAGGTGTTTCTTGTTCCTGTTGATTCGGTGGTCGGGAATGCACTCAAAATACCGGTGCAAAGAAGTGGCTGGACTTGTCATGTCTTTTTTGAGGCAAAGATACGCATTTACATTGCCTCAAAACAACACAAGTTATTAACAACCAGACGGATAAATTGTTGATAACACTGTCTTTTCTGATTTTTTTATGCGTTGACCCTGGTGAAAATTGTGTGGTGATCTGAAGCAGTTCAAACCGCCTCCTCACTTTTCAGTTCAACCAGCAGAACACGACTCGTCTGGGGGGTAATCCTGAAGCGGTTATCCGGCCGTAGCCCCACAACCCAAACCACCTCATCGCCCGACAACAGGAGCCATCTCTCCTGCTTCTCTTTCAGGTTCAACTTGAGATCGGTAAAAAAATCGCTCAACTTCTTTCTGCCGTTCATCCCGAAAGGGACAAACCAGTCGCCTGCCCGCCATCTTCTCAGCCTGAGCGGAAACTGCAACTTGTCGGCATCGGCATACAACAGGTGTCTCCCCTTCCCGATCGATGCAGGAGGATCGGTAAATCTGACCGTCAGGCGCAAGGGGGTGGAGATCTCCTGCGCAACTTCATCAATCAGATAGACCCGGTTGTCGTCCAACGGCTCCTCCATCCTGTCGATAACAAAAGCGGTGCGATCCTTGATCAGCCGGCAGGAGGGTGAGTAGAACACTTTCCCCGGCGTGGCATCCGTTCCCCTGTAGATATCCTCGATAACTGCGGGATGAAATCCCAGTGGAGAAAGAATCTCGAACAGGACAGACAGTGGAGAGACCCTCTCTCTTAACCGTTCGATATCGATCCTGTCGGCATGCAGCACCGCCTCGATATCTGCCTGAACAGCTCTCCTGTACACCTTCTCCACCTCCGACAAATTTCCGGCAGTGCGCAATATCGCCTCTACTACCGAGGGATTCAATTTTTTCAACTGCGGGATCACGTTCAGCCGGATATGATTCCGGGCATAGATATCCTCCCGGTTGGTACTGTCGGTCCTGAAAGGAATTCCTCGCTCATTCAGGTAAGTTTCAATCTCGCTCCGGGTGACACAAAGCAGTGGACGGACAACTTTTCCGTTTTGGGGCAAAATTCCACAAAGGCCGCTTATCCCCGTACCGCGCACCAGGTTCATCAACAGGGTCTCGGCCGAGTCATCCTTATGGTGGGCAACGGCAATGGCCTCGGCGTCGTACTGCTTCCGCACCATTTCAAACCAGGAGTAACGCAACTCCCTTGCAGCCATCTCAATGGAGATTCCCCTGTCGGCCGCATATTGCCGGGTATCAAAATCGATCGAGGTAAACTCAAGGTCGTTCTTCTTGCACCAACCCTTCACAAACCGGGCATCTTCGTCCGACTCTTCTCCACGCAGGTGGAAATTGCAATGTGCCACAATGCAACGGCAACCCAGCAAGGTAAGTATGTCGAGCAGCGCCATGGAGTCGGCACCCCCACTTATTCCGGCTATCAGCACAGCGCCCTCTCCCGGCAGCCGTTTCTCGTCGATAAAGGATTTTACTTTCTGAAACATCTGCAGAACCCCCGATAGAGGGGTGTTTTTTATTTACACAAAAATACGATTTGTTTTTCAAAAAAAGGGGCAAACGATTTCTTTCTTCAAAATCAAGGTTAATCGCCAAGAAAAATGTATTTTTGCATAAAAATAACGAGAATAACAACCGTATGTTAGATAGAATTCACGCCCTTCTTTCCGAGATAGATCAGCTCTCGGCAACGGGACCCGACGAACTGGAATCGCTGCGTATAAAGTACTTAAGCAAGAAAGGAATCATCTCCATGCTGATGGACGACTTCAGAAATGTTCCTCCTGCGCAGAAACGTGAGGTGGGGATGAAATTGAACGAACTGAAACAGAAGGTACAGGAGAAGATCCAATCGCTGAAAACCGCATTTGAGAGCAGCAGCGACAAGAGTGTGGAGATCGACCTGACCCGTACCGCCTACCCGATTCCCCTCGGTTCACGTCACCCGATATCGATCGTGAAAGAGGAGATCTGTGACATCTTTAAACGGCTGGGGTTCTCCATCGCGGAGGGTCCGGAGGTGGAAGACGACTGGCATGTTTTCTCGTCGCTCAATTTTGCAGAAGATCATCCGGCACGCGACATGCAGGATACCTTTTTCATCCAGAGCAACCCCGATATCGTTCTGCGTACGCACACCTCATCGGTGCAGACCCGCGTCATGGAAAAGACGACCCCGCCTATCCGCATCATCTGTCCCGGACGGGTCTATAGAAATGAAGCGATCTCCTACAGGGCGCACTGCTTCTTCCATCAGGTGGAGGCGTTATATGTGGACAAGGATGTATCCTTTGCCGATCTGAAACAGGCATTGCTTTTCTTCGCCAAGGAGATGTTTGGTGCCCGTACAAAGATTCGTCTCCGCCCGTCCTACTTTCCGTTCACCGAACCGAGCGCGGAGATGGATATCTCCTGCAACCTGTGTGGCGGAGAAGGTTGCCCATTCTGCAAGCACACCGGTTGGGTAGAGATACTTGGATGCGGCATGGTAGACCCCAATGTGCTGGAAAATTGCGGTATCGACAGCAAAATCTATTCCGGATACGCACTCGGAATGGGTATCGAACGGATCACCAACCTGAAATATCAGGTAAAGGACCTTCGGATGTTCTCAGAAAACGACGTGAATTTCCTGAAGCAGTTTCAGGCCGCACATTAGATCCTGAAGTTTGGAACGTCCAGAACTGAATATTGTCAAACAACAATGATATGATACAGATTAAACGCCTTATATTCTCTGCAGTAATTGTTTTGCTTCCCGTTGTCGGCATACGCCCGCAACAGACCGTCAGGATGAATGCCGTCAAGGCGAATAATTACGGGGTAATCTATTCATTGCCGAAGACATCACTTGTGGTAACATTGAAAGTGAAAAAAACGGTTTTCAACCGCGGTGAATTTTATCAGTATGCGCAGCGATACCTGAATATCGACCCCATTACCGAGAGCAGGACCGAATTCACACTGGAGGATGTGATGGTAACTAACCGTGGCGTAGTTGACAAGGAGAACTCCTACATGGTCATCTTCAGGCCCAACTCATTGGCACCCTATGTCTATCTCACACAGGAGGGACTGATCTCCACCATAAATGCCGAACCGGTAACCGAAGAGACACCCACATTCGAGCTTCCGGCACCATCGCCTGCCCCGTTAAATCCAAGGAGGTTTCTGTCGGAAGAGACACTGATGGCCGGTTCCACGGCCAAACAGGCAGAACTGGTTGCGAAACAGATTTTCGACCTGCGCCGTAGCCGCAATGACATCCTCATCGGCGAGGCCGACAACATGCCGCCCGACGGTGAGGCCTATAAGGTTGTGATGGAGCAGATCAATGCCCAGGAGAAGGCATTGACCGAGATGTTTTCGGGAAGTACGCAAACCGAGTATTTCACCAGGGAGATCGTGATCGTTCCTACTGAAAAGGAGATCGACAGGATGATCATCGGCAGGTTTTCAGTGAAGTTGGGACCGGTGGATGCCGACAATCTCGCAGGCGAACCCATCTATCTGACATTGAGAAACAAAACTCCAAAGATCGAATCGGCAATTTCCGACAAGGAGAGGGAGCGTCTCGAGAAGAAACTGTCTGAAGGGGTGGTCTACAATGTTCCCGGGAAAGCGCAACTGATCCTGGAATTCAAGAACAGGGCACTGAAGGATATGGAGGTGGATGTTGTCCAGTTTGGCACGAAGGATGTGCTTGTAAAAAAGATGTTCGACAACATGAAGCAGCCGATCAAGGTGATCTTCTATCCCGAGCTGGGTGCTATCCGGCAGATCATCCAGTAACATTTCATGCCGAAAGCATACAGGCAAAAGAATCAAAGAAAATCCCGAACTCTACGACACCGTTCAAAAAAATTTCAGGTATGAAAAACAAAAAATTAATCACAGTTGCGGTCTTCTTGCCCCTGCTTTCGTATATGCTGTTTTCCTGCAAAAAGAGTGCAAAAGTGCCCGCACCCATTGTTTACGACAGTATCGTGGTCAAGAAGCAGATCCCCATGTTCGAGACAAATGACACAACGTTGCCATTTGCCGACGTGAAGGTGAGCTTCATCTATCCGGAAGAATTTGGCAGCAAGGAAGATCTCGCCCGTTTACAACAGATCTTTATCGGCACCTTCTTCCAGAACCTGCAACTCGACTCTCTCGCTCCGCAAGCTGCGGTGGAGGCCTATCTCTCCGGATACATGGAGGAATACAGGTCACTGGCAGAGAGCTACAACGAAGAGAAGAAGAGATTTGCCGGAGATGAGGCGCCCTCGTGGTACTGGTACTACATGTACAATACCAACAAAGTGGTGTTTCAGAACGACCTGCTCCTGAGCTACGCGGTGGAATACAGCGACTATACCGGCGGGGCGCACGGGTCGCACCAGATTACCTATACCAATATCGATCTCGGAGAACTGGTCACCATTTCGGAGGAGGATATCTTTCTTCCCGACTATGAAAAGAGTCTCGGCATGATCATCACCAGCCGGTTGATGATGCAGTACAATGTCACTGAACCCGACTCGCTGATCAACCATGGCTTCTTTGATCCGAAGGAGATTGCACCCAACAACAATTTCTGGTTGGACGACAAGGGTATCCATTACGCCTTTAACCAGTACGAAATCGCACCCTATTCGATGGGTGTGATTGATGTGGATATTCCGTACGAAGATCTGGGACCCATACTCAAACCGGAATTCTTGAAAAAGTATTTTTCAAAGAGGGGTGGTTAAAATAAAAAATCCCCTCCGATCAGGAGGGGAACTACCTTTCTGCAAGATGCTATTCAGCAGAGAGGTTTATCTTTTCACTCGGCTACAAACTCCATGTAGAGTATGAGATCCACATCCTTGGCAATGGTTTTGCCATCGGGATCGTATGCCACATTGAAGTCGAACCGGTTGATCCGACCCTTGGCGATAAACCCGATCACATCCTTACCGCCCCTGCCGACAATCTTGCCACCATACACTACATCAAACGTTACGGCTTTTGTCACATCCTTGAGCGTAATCAAGCCTTTCAATTTATAGTTCTTGTCGTCGATCTTCTCAATCCCGGTGCTCTTGAAGAGTATTTGCGGATACTTTTCAGTGTCGAAGAAATCGGCTCCACGCAGGTGATTGTCCCTCGGTTCAATCCGCGTATCGATGCTTCTAGCATCAACCGTAAACTCGATTCTTGCATCCTGCAGGTTGTTGAGATCGCCCACTACAAATCCGTCAAAGGTGTTGAAACTACCGTTAACGAATGAGATGCCGTTATGCTTTACTTTAAAATTAACTGACGAGTGCGCCTTGTCCACCGAGAATTTCGTTTGAGCCATAAGGCCAAAAACCAGTGTGAACAGTGATAATGTTAAACATACTTTTTTCATACTTTTAATTCCTCTTTATTATTGAATTCCACCTTTTAACTCAAACGGAGTGGTTTTTGTTCAGAATTTGATGTAATTTTGCGCAAACAAATCTACTTATCGTTTGTTTATTCATCGGAAGGGATTAGCTCTTCCCGTTAATTAGTACGAACCGATCACATCGATCGACAATCAATATGTAAGATGCAGGAACTAGATCAGGATCAGATATTAAATGACATAACCACACAAGATTACAAATACGGATTCGTCACCGAGGTCGAAACATATACAATTGAGAAAGGGTTGAATGAAGAGGTCATACGGTTGATCTCTTCAAAAAAGAATGAACCGGAATGGTTGCTGGAGTTCAGATTAAAGGCCTATCGCCATTGGTTGACAATGGAAAAACCCGACTGGGCACACCTGAACATCCCGGAAATCGATTTTCAGGATATCATCTATTATGCCGATCCCACTCAACGGAAACGGCCGCAATCACTGGATGAGGTGGATCCGGAGCTGTTGAAAACCTTTGAACGGTTAGGCATCCCCCTCAACGAACAGAAGCAGTTGACAGGTGTGGCTGTGGATGCCGTGATGGACAGCGTATCGGTGAAGACAACCTTCAAGGAGGTACTTGCCGAAAAAGGGATTATCTTTAGCTCGTTCAGCGAAGCGGTAAAACACCATCCCGATTTGGTAAAAAAATACCTGGCCACCGTTGTGCCATACAAAGATAACTTCTACGCCGCTCTCAACTCGGCCGTTTTCAGCGACGGCTCGTTCGTCTACGTACCTAAGGGGGTGCGTTGTCCGATGGAGTTATCCACCTATTTCCGTATCAATGCACAAAATACCGGTCAGTTTGAACGGACACTCATCGTGGCAGACGACAACTCCTATGTAAGCTACCTGGAAGGATGTACGGCTCCCATGCGTGACGAGAACCAGTTGCATGCCGCAGTGGTGGAGATCGTAGCCCTTGAAAACGCTGAAGTTAAGTACTCTACGGTACAGAACTGGTATCCGGGGGACAAAAACGGCAAGGGGGGAGTATACAACTTCGTCACAAAGCGGGGTATCTGCAAAGGCAACAACTCGAAGATCTCCTGGACACAGGTGGAGACCGGCTCTGCCATCACCTGGAAATACCCCTCCTGCATTCTGGCGGGTGACAACTCCGTGGGGGAGTTCTATTCGGTTGCAGTGACCAACAACTACCAGCAGGCCGATACGGGAACCAAGATGATCCATCTCGGGAAGAACACCCGAAGCCGCATCGTCTCCAAGGGTATTTCGGCAGGAAACAGCCAAAACAGTTACCGGGGACTGGTCAAAGTGGCGAAAAAGGCAACAAACGCCCGCAACCACTCGCAGTGCGACAGCTTGCTGCTTACCGACCATTGCGGTGCTCACACTTTCCCCTATACCGATATCCAGAATCCCACCGCTATCCTGGAACATGAAGCTACCACCTCGAAAATCAGTGAAGACCAGATCTTCTACTGCAATCAACGCGGTTTGAGCGAAGAGGAGGCGATCAGCCTGATTGTGAACGGATATGTGAAGGAGGTGGTAAACAAACTCCCGATGGAGTTTGCCGTTGAAGCACAGAAGCTACTGCAGATCAGCCTAGAAGGCAGCGTGGGATAATAGAGATATAGCTGCAAAGGCGGGTGGCATAAGTTGCGTAGTTGTAAAAAACCTAAATACGCATGAGCATCCTTGTCATCTCTTTTCTCGTGGTGTTGAGTATTGTGTTGATTGTACTCCTTACCTCCGTCACCAAACTCAACGCATTTGCCTCGTTGTTCATTGTCTCTCTACTGCTTGCCATTACCGCACTGCCGGAAAAGGGTATTGTCGATATTCTAAAGGAGGGTTTCGGCAACACTGTGGCATCCATTGGATTTCTTGTCATTTTTGGGGCGATTATCGCCACGGTACTGGAAAAGACCAGTGGTGCATCTAGCATTGCCAACTATATCTTATCAAGGACAGGGCATCGGAATGCAGCCTCAGCAATGGGAATCTCCGGATTCATTGTGGGATTGCCCATCTTTTGTGATTCCGGATATATCATCATGAGCGGACTGGCAAAGAGGTTCAGCTCCAAGGCCAAAGTTGCACTGACTGTGATCGCTTTCGTGCTGGCCACCTCGCTCTATTCGGTGCATTGCCTCACTCCCACTCATCCGGGTGCTTTAGCCGCTTCCGGGATTCTGGATGCCAACATTGGCATGTTGATCGTTTTGGGAACGCTCTTCGCTATTCCTGCGGCCCTCTCGGCCTTTTTGTGGATTAAATGGCAAACCCGAAGCGACTTGTACAAAGAGAGGGAGGAGCTACATCATGAAGTTCCGTGCGAAGAACAGCTTCCTCCGGTTCATCTCTCCCTGCTGCCTGTAGTTGTTCCGCTACTGCTAATCGCTACCGGCTCATTACTCACAGTACTGGATATCTCCAACAGCAAGATGGTATTAAGGGGGTTGGCCTTTATCGGTCAACCGATCATTTCACTGATGATAGGGGTACTGCTATCGCTGCTTCTGTTGAAGAACAAGGGAATAAAAGATATCAACAGGGTTTTGGATTCCGCCATTGTGAAAGCAGGTCCGATATTGGTTGTAACCGGTGCCGGCGGGATGTTTGGACTGGTGATCAAGGAAACCGGTGTAGGCGCCTATGCGGGTGATTTTCTGCTGCAGACAGGATTGGGACTTCTCGTTCCGTTTCTCATCGCTTCCACTCTAAAAACGGCTCAGGGTTCCTCTACCGTGGCCATCATCACGACTGCCTCGTTGGTCGTACCGATGTTACCCACCTTGGGGCTTTATTCTGAAACGGGCAAACTTCTGACAATGCTTTCGATGGGGGCCGGCTCGATGATGGTATCTCATGCCAACGACTCATATTTCTGGGTGGTTTCCCGCTTCTCGGGAATCAGCCCGAACATTGCACTGAAAGTATTCTCATCGGCCACTGCAGTGATGGCGGTTGTAACTTTTCTATGCGTCTGGCTCACCTCTCTCTTTATTCTGTAATCCGATAAGATATGAAAGATATTGCAGAACAGATATTTCTTGCGGGAGTGGATGCTGTTCTTCCCGAGAAGTTGATCCGATCGCAGGTAAAACTCTCAGGAGATTTTTTGCATCTGGCGGAGTGGGAATTCCCGCTATCCCGTTTCAGACAGATATATCTCCTGGCAGCCGGAAAAGCGGCCGCCGCAATGGCCTGCGAGATGGAGCGGCTCTTGGGCGACAGAATAAGAGATGGACATATTATTACAAAGTATGGCCACGGAAGAGCGTTAAAGCGTCTGACCCTTACCGAAGCAGGGCACCCGGTACCGGATGCGGAGGGAGTGAAAGGTACTCAACGCATGCTCGATATTGCCCGTAAGGCTGGCGAAAACGATCTGGTTGTCTGTCTGCTGTCGGGAGGCGCCTCGGCACTGATGGCTGATCTTCCGGAAGGAATTTCACTCGACGATCTGAAACGGACCAATGAACTGCTGGTAACCTGTGGAGCAGATATCGCCAAGATAAACACTATTCGTAAACACCTGTCGGGAGTCAAGGGGGGAGAGCTGGCCCGTACACTTTTTCCAGCAACGACTGTCAGTCTGATACTTTCGGACGTTGTCGGCAACAGATTGGAGGTAATTGCATCGGGACCGACAGCAGGGGATAGAACCAACTTCGCCGATGCGATGGATGTGATCAACAGCTATTCGCTGAAAGAAAAGCTTCCCGCATCTGTGCTCCATCACCTGCAAAAAGGGGTGGCCGGCTCTATCCCCGACACACCCAAACCCGACGACCCTATCTTTCAGAATGTCTACAACTACGTTATCGGCAGCAATTCCACAGCCCTCCGTGCGGCTGCACAAAAGGCTAAGGAGTTGGGCTGTACAACAGAGATCGTAACCGAAACATTACAGGGAGATTATACCGCGGTGGCCGATTATATCCTAGATACTGTTGAAAATTACCAGCGCCCAAAGCGTGCAAAACCGCTCTGCCTGCTTTTCGGAGGTGAACCTACCGTCAAGGTATCCGGAAACGGGAAAGGAGGTCGCAATCAACACCTGGCCCTCTATCTGGCAACAAGGATCAGCCCCAAAAAGAGGATCACCATCCTTTGTGCCGGTACTGACGGTACCGACGGGCCCACCGATGCCGCGGGTGCAGTAATTGATGACAAAACGGTGTCAAACGCTTTGGAGAGGGGGATCAATCCCTATCAATACCTCAACGGCTGCGACTCCTACCACTTTTTTCAACAGGCCGGCGGTCATATCATGACCGGGAATACAGGTACCAATGTAATGGATATGATTGTCGCAATCGGTGAGGATTGACCCCAATTATTTATTAAACCCCTTTGATGTAAGAAATTCCCAAATACGATCGAGGAACGTATAGCTTCCTGTTCCGGGAGAAGCCTTTTGCTGGAAGCAGTGCTCACGCGTAGCCAAGGTGTGAAGTTCGCTTTGGATTCCCATCTCTTGCATCTTCTCCCAACTCTTTACCGAGTTCATCGCGGCCCATCCGTCAGCATCTCCATGTACAAACAGCATAGGAGCGGTCTTTAGATCGAACGAGAATTCCGGTACCAGTATGGCACTATCATCATTACCTTTTCCCTTATTAGGCTCTTCCGCACCGTCGGTCAGTGCATAGGCAGGATAGATACCTATTCCCCATTGCACGTTACAAGAAAGCTTATCAATCTCGTCGATAGGCAGGTAGGACTGATGCAGTGAGGAAGTTACACCCATCAAGGTTAGATGTCCACCTGCAGAACTACCCATAATGCCGATCCGGTCCGGATCGAGTCCCCGTTTAGCCGCCTCGCTTCGTACGATCTTGATGGTACGCTGCAGATCCTGCCAGGCGGTGGTGTGCTTGGATAGCCCCGTGGTAGGCCTGGGTGTACGGTACTTTAAAGTTACTACTGTCATGCCCAATTCATTGAGATAGCGACGGGCAGGTGCCACTTCAAAGCCGTCGGGGTCATTACCCTGGTAACTTCCGCCAGAGTAGATGATCTGTATCGCTTTTGTCTTGAGATTTTTCGGTGTATGCCATTCAAGATAGGGTGTGCACTGATTGGGTTGAACATCCGGCATCTTCCCATCCGGCCAGATGTTCATCTTGGAATAATCGGCACGACTGTGATCGGAAGCATATCGGCTCATCAGCTCCACCTCATCTTCCAGCTTGCCCATATAGCCCATCTGGCGCATAAACTCAACTCCTCTCTCCAGTCCAAAAGCGCCATGTCCCTTATCGGCATAGAGATGTAACTCGGCAGGAATATTCATCCGCCTGAGTTGTCGGTAAACCAATGTCGAGGTCCGTGCAGAATAGATATCGGTTCCGCCGTGATGAAGACTCATCGGACAGGTATACTCATCAAACTTGAAAACATTACTCAATTTCACATCTGTACCATATCCTTGACGGGGAGCAGGAATACCTGTTTCCGCATCGGTAGTACCATAAGCAGGAGCATTGACAATCGCCCAGTTAATGTTGCAGGGCAGTTCGTCAATCTGGTCCACTTTCTCATAGGCAGGTGTCTGTGAACTGGTGGCCAGCAACAAGGCTAAATGCGAACCTGCCGACATGGAGATAACCCCTATCCTATCTGGGTCAAACCCACGTTTTTTGGCTTCACTCCGCACTTTACGAACAGCACGTTGTCCATCCACCCATGCGGTTTGATAATAGGGAATCCCTACCGGTCTGGGTGTTCTATAGACCAGGTTTACACATTGAAATCCCAATTGGGTAAATGTCTTATTCCATAATTTGATAAGGTCCACATCACAACAGGACTCGTAAGAACCGCCCGAAATGAGAATCATGCATCCTCCATTCCGCAGTTCCTTGGGGGGCGCATCAAACCATTCGAGATATGCTATCCGATTCTTGTCGGCATTGAAATCCTTTTTCCCGGCCTCGTCTGTCATGGCTGCGATCTGATGGTCCTGCCGATATGGCATTCTATCCTTTGGCCAAATAGCAACTCTTTCAGTGGCAAATAGACTGATACTGAAAACAAAAGTCAATAAAAATGTTATCTTTCTCACAGCTGATATTTTTTAAGATAAAGTAACTATGCAAAAGTATGTAAAATCTATGAAGCAACAAGGCTTCGGGTTCCAAAACAGCAGCCTCCGGTCAGCTCCTCCAGGTCAAATATAGGGTTTTACTCCTGGCTTATCGAGGTCGCTTTTGTGACCCGACTGTTGCCTGTTTCCAAAAAATAGAGGGAGCTACAATATCTATTGTAACTCCCTCATCAAGTCGGGGTGGCGGGATTCGAACTCGCGACCCCCTGCTCCCAAAGCAGGTGCGCTAACCGGACTGCGCTACACCCCGGAACGTTCTCTTCAAAACGTGGGTGCAAAAGTACGATTTTATCCAATAATATCAAAACTTTTCAGCTTTTTTTATCCGGCAAGTGGTTTCAACGTCAGAAATGTGTAAATTTGCACTCCAATTAAATGGCAAACAAGCAATAATATGTATAGAAACAGGACTTGTGGCGAATTACGCATCGCCGACGTGAATAAGGAGGTTACCCTTTCGGGTTGGGTCCACAAAATCCGGAAGATGGGAGGAATGACTTTTGTCGACCTGCGCGACCGGTACGGGGTAACCCAGCTGTCGTTCAACCAGGAGAAAAACCAGGAGCTTTGCGAGCAGGCAAACAGGCTGGGCCGGGAATGGGTGATTCAGGTGACGGGAAAAGTGGAGGAGAGATCGAGCAAGAACCCCAATATACCTACCGGAGAGATTGAGATTGCGGTAACGGCCATTGTGGTCCTGAATGCAGCACAGACCCCCCCCTTCACCATCGAAACTGAGACCGACGGCGGGGATGATCTGCGGATGAAGTACCGCTACCTCGATCTGAGGCGTAATGTAGTTCGAAAGAATCTCGAGCTTCGTCACAAGATGGCGTTTGAAGTGCGGAAATATCTCGATGAAAGAGATTTCCTGGAGGTAGAGACCCCTGTCCTTATCGGATCTACACCTGAGGGCGCACGCGACTTTATCGTCCCCTCCCGCATGAACCCCGGCGAATTCTATGCATTGCCCCAGTCGCCGCAGCTTTTCAAGCAGTTGCTGATGGTCTCGGGGTTCGACCGCTATTTCCAGATCGTAAAATGTTTCCGTGACGAGGATCTGCGGGCAGACAGACAGCCTGAGTTTACCCAGATCGACTGCGAGATGTCGTTCGTTCAACAGGAGGATGTGCTGAACATGTTTGAAGGGTTGACGAAACACCTGTTCAAGACCTTGAAGGGGATCGACCTGCCAGATTTCCCCCGGATGAGTTACGCCGATGCCATGCGCCAATACGGATCTGACAAGCCAGATATCCGTTTCGAAATGAAATTTGTGGAGATTAAGGATCTGACAACCGACCGGGGTTTCGGGGTCTTCGACTCATCGGAATATGTCGGTGCCATCTGCGCTCAGGGATCTGCATCATATACCCGCAAACAGCTCGACGAACTGACCGATTTCGTGAAGCGGCCGCAAATTGGAGCCAAAGGACTGATATATGTCCGTTACAACGAAGATGGCAGCCTGAAATCGTCGGTTGACAAGTTCTACTCCGAAAGCGACCTGAAAGCGTGGGCAGAGCGATGCAATGCCAAACCGGGCGACCTGATCCTGGTGTTGAGCGGCGAGACCGAGAAAACGCAGAAACAGCTGTCTGAACTTCGCCTCGAGATGGGTAGCCGACTGGGATTACGCGACAAGAACAACTATAAATGTCTTTGGGTGGTCGATTTTCCGTTGCTGGAAAAAGATGAGGAACTGAACCGGTTCTTCGCCAAACACCACCCCTTCACGTCACCCAAACCTGAAGATATTGCGCTGCTCGACTCAGATCCGGGAGCCGTGAGGGCCAACGCCTACGACTTGGTGATCAACGGCGTGGAGGTTGGTGGCGGTTCAATCCGTATCCACGACAGTGCATTGCAGCAGAAGATGTTCTCCGTTCTGGGCTTCACCGAAGAGCGCGCTCAGGAGCAGTTCGGGTTCCTGATGAACGCATTCAAGTATGGAGCACCTCCCCACGGTGGAATAGCCTTTGGGCTCGACAGGCTGGTATCGATCTTTGCCGGCCTCGACAGTATCCGCGACTGCATCGCTTTTCCGAAGAACAACTCCGGGCGCGACGTCATGATAGATGCGCCATCGCGTATTGAACAGGAGCAGCTCGACGAGCTGGGATTGGTCATCGTGAACAGGGAGAAGTAGCCCGGCAGCAATAGCAACAATTATAGTTGACCCCCAAAAGTTTTGCCTTACTTTTGGGGGTCATTCCATCTCTTAAAGACTCTCCCGCTATCAGATCGAGAATCCCTCGCTATAGGTTTTCGTGAGGTACTTGGTCGCCTCAGGGTCATCTACAAATGTCTGGGTTGCCGGATTCCATTTGAGCGGGCGCTTCAGTTCGATAGCGATATTTCCGAGGTTACAGGTAGTACAGGTGCTGTGTCCTATCTCCACCGGAACAATGGGGTCGACATTCGACCTCACCGCATCGATGAAATTCTGGTTGTGAGGAACTCTCGTTTCGTATCTTCCCTCCTGCTCCTCAACCTTTGGAGGCATCAAACTCTCGTCGGATGCATGGTAGAACTCTCTCGAAACCTCTATCCAGCCTTTATCTCCCCAAAATTTGATTCCCAATGTCTTCTGCTCATTAAATGGCTCGTTGGTCACAACCACCCCATTGTCGTATTTGAAGGTCAGGAACTCCGTACCTTCATATCCGGCCGGAATGATTTCAACCGGACCACTCTTATCCATTCCTATGCCCCATTGAGCAATATCAAAATTGTGGGCACCCCAGTCGGTGGTGAATCCGCCGCCCAGTCCCTTGTTGTAGCGCCATTCGGCCCAGTAGGTCTCATTCTCTTCCGGATCGAGCGAAATGGGAGGATTCAACCGGGAGTTGTAGTGAAAATACTCCAGCGGGCCCAGCCACATTTCCCAGTTCAGATCGGCCGGCACAGGCTCCTCCGGCAAGTCGTAGGGATGCGGACCTGGCCCGACGTATGCATTTACCTTTTCAATCTTGCCAATCCGTCCTTCCTGGACCATTTTTACGGCGTGCTGGAAGTTGGGATCAGAACGTTGCTGGCTACCTACCCCAAGAATCACACCATTGTCACGAACCGCCTTTACCAGTGCCTGACCCTCCTTGATGGTGAAGGTAAGCGGTTTTTCCAGATAGATATGTTTTTTTGCCTTGCAAGCATCAATAGCAATAAACGCATGCCAATGGTCGGGCGTTGCTATCACAACGGCATCAATATCTTCCCGGGCCAGCAGATCTTTGTAGTTTTCATAAACCTCTACGGCTACCGATCTCTGCTGCGAAGCATAATGACTATTTACTCGTCTTAAAAAACGCTCCCGCTTGATACCGTACACATCACTTCCGGCCAATACCTCCACTCCCGGAATAGAGAGGAAGGCACCCAGCAATCCTATTCCCTGCTGACCTAAACCGATAAATCCCAAACGGACGGTATCGGTATCTTTATCACCTTTTCCCTTCTTGCTTGAACTGCAGGAAGCCAGAAACTGAGGAAATACAGTTGCACCAACCGCGCCAACGGCCGCTGTCCGGATAAACTTTCTTCTTGTTAATTGATTGTTCATGATTGTTAGATTAAAAAATTGAACTTACACCTATAGATTTAGTTACATTAGATGCTGGTGCGCCACACAGGAGGTCGGCAGAAAAAGAGTGAGGGTATCCGTTCAGGAGTACCCTCACTGTATGAATCTTTTTAAAGCTTATACCCTTCGGTATAGGTTTTATTGAACAGCCTGTTCTTCTCGGCTTCCGGATCATCTACAAACTTCTCTGCTGCCGGATCCCATTTTATCGGGCGCATCAGGTCGTATGCAATGTTTCCGAGTGTACAGACCGTGCAGGTGCGGTGACCGATTTCAACCGGTACAACCGGATCGGTTTTCGTCTTTACAGCCTGTATGAAATTGGCAAGGTGAGGAACTTTCGTTTCGTAAGCTCCTTCAGTTGCTTCAACCTTGGGTGGCAGCAGACTGTCGTCGGAAGCCAGGAAATGGCCTCTCGAAACCTCGATCCAGCCCTTGTCTCCCCAGAATTTCACTCCCTTGGTCTGCTTTTCGTCGAACGGCTCTTCCGTCATCACGACGCCATTGGCATATTTGAAGGTAAGGAACTTCGTATCTTCATATCCTGCGGGAATAATCTCCACCGGACCACTATTATCCATGCCCAGTCCCCATTGAGCAATATCGAACATGTGTGCACCCCAGTCGGTGGTGAATCCTCCACCCAGCTCCTTATACCAGCGCCATGCACCCCAGAACTGCTCTTTTTGTTCCGGATCGAGAGAAATGGGCGGGTTCAATTGAGAGTTGTAGTGTACATACTCAGAAGGACCTAACCACAGCGGCCAGTTCAGGTCTGCCGGAACAGGTTCTTCCGGGAGGTCGTACGGTGTGGGAGGTGCACCTACATAAGCGTTGACCTTCTCTATCTTGCCGATTTTTCCCTCCTGTACCATTTTAACGGCATGCTGGAAGTTGGGATCGGAACGTTGCTGGCTGCCTACTGCAAGAATCACCTTGTTTTTCCGGACCGCCTTTACCAGTTCCTGACCTTCCCTGATGGTGAATGTCAACGGTTTTTCAAGATAGACGTTTTTCTTGGCATTGCAGGCTGCTATGGCGATAAATGCGTGCCAATGGTCGGGAGTAGCGATCACAACCGCATCGATATCATCGCGTGCGATCAGATCCTTGTAGTTTTCGTACACCTCGACAGATACTCTTTTCTCCTGTTGGGTATAGTAATCGTTCACCCTTCTCAGAAAACGCTCCCTTTTGATACCGTACACGTCGCAGCCGGCAACGACCTCCACATCCGCCATACCCATGAATCCGTTCAACAGATACATGGCCTGTTGTCCCAAACCGATAAAACCCAAACGGATGATTCCATCGGATTTCTTATTGCTCTGGCAAGATGCTACGAACTGCGGAAAAACAGCAACGCCAACAGCACCGATAGCAGCTGTCTTCAAAAACTTTCTTCTTGTTAATTGATTGCTCATGACTTTTAGATATAAAATTTATTAAGAATAACTTTTTTCTTTAAACTTTACAAATATAGCGGATTATTTCAAATCTAATCCCATTTCAGTGGGTAAAAATGGTTCAATAACGCTCTAATTTTTCCCGGTTTAATACTTTCAATTCTCTTTTGTATAGAGAGATGACACCTTCGTTGATCATCTCTCCGATCGTTCGTGCGAGCGACGGACGTTGAACGCCAAAATACTCGGCCAGTTGTGTCTGGGTCCGCTTCAGCATGAAACTATTCTTTTCGTAGGAGGTGTTTTCCAGGATATACAACGAGAGCTTTGCCCGAAGGCTCTTGATCGAGAGCATCTTGAGCTTTCCCGACAGGAACACGGTCATATTGGAATTCAGCCTCAGAAAGTTTCTCAACAACGTTTCATTCAACATCATCTCTTTCAGAAGGAGCGATTTCGGGATTAAAAAGACAACGCTCTTCTCCATGGCAATGACATCTACGGGGAACCTGTGATGATCGGAAAAGAGAAATGCGGAGGCCAACGGACGGACAGCTTCAATAAACTCAATCTCAACCAGATTGCCCTCTGCCGTAATCATCCCGGTACGTACAATACCCTCTGTCAACAGGTATAAAAACGAGATGTTGTCACCCTGTCTGACTACATATTCTCCTTTCTGGAAAGTTCTCACCTCAGACACCGTACCGGATATGAACTGGTCGAGTGACTCCTCGTCCATACCCGAAAACAACGGACAGTCCGATAGCGCCGTGTTCTGCATCTCAGCTTCGTTTTGGAAGCAAAAGTAATTAAACTCTCACAGATAATCAAAATTATCAAAGGGTGGGAGTCGAAGTAGGGGCGTCGAAACATTAAAATTACTTAAAAAATCCGACTGTAACCTGGGTTACAGAAGTTCATGATCCTTCAGGATATCTTTGTAGAACTAAACATCAACAGTCAAGAAAATGAATAATATGGATAAAATGTTTTGCTTTCAATGCCAGGAAGCGGCCAAGAATGAAGGCTGCACCGTCAGGGGAGTCTGCGGGAAGAGTGCAGATGTAGCCAACCTTCAGGATCTGCTGCTCTTCCTGTGCAAAGGGATCTCACACGTCACTGTCTCGTTGCGGAAATATGGAATCGAGATTCCACAAATCAACAGGTTTATTACCGATAGCCTCTTTATGACCATTACAAATGCCAATTTCGACAAAAACAGGTTTGTCACGCGTCTGCTGATGGCTTTTGAGATGCGGAACGCGGCAAGGGAAAGGCTGGAAAATGCTGGCGGCGACATTGAGGGGATCGTTTTCGATGGTGCATGCTGGAGCGGGGAGACCGAAGCGGAGATAAGCCAGAAAGCGTTTGAGGTTGGCGTACTGAACACCGAAGACGAGGATATCCGTTCTCTGCGCGAACTCATCATTTACGGACTGAAAGGGATGGCGGCTTATGCCGAACATGCCTATAACCTGGGATATGAAGAAGAGGAGATATACGCATTCATGCAGCGTGCGCTGGTCGCCACCACAGACAATTCACTGACGGCTGAGGAGCTCACCGCATGGGTACTTGAAACCGGAAAATATGGTGTGCAGGTGATGGCATTGCTCGACAGGGCAAACACGACGAGCTACGGGAATCCGGAGATCACCAGGGTCAACCTCGGCGTGCGCAACAATCCGGGAATCCTTATCAGCGGCCACGATTTGAAGGATATGGAGGAGTTGCTGAAACAGACCGAGGGGACAGGAGTGGATCTCTATACACATAGTGAAATGCTTCCTGCCAACTACTACCCGGCATTCAAGAAATATAGCCACTTCGTGGGAAATTACGGCAGCTCATGGTGGCATCAGACCGAAGACTTTGAGAATTTCAACGGCGTCATCCTGTTCACTACCAACTGTATCGTACCTCCCCGGAAGTCGGCCACCTATACCGACAGGGTCTACACCACCGGAGCATCGGGATTCGAAGGGTTTAAACATATTGGTGACCGGAAAGATGGAAAGCCCAAGGATTTTACAGCCTTGATAGAACATGCTAAAAAGTGCGCGCCTCCCAAAGCGATAGAGTCGGGCGAAATCGTCGGAGGATTTGCACATCATCAGGTCATTGCCCTTGCCGACAAGGTGATTGCGGCATTGAAATCGGGCGACATCCGCAAATTTATCGTAATGGGCGGTTGCGACGGAAGAATGACCGGCAGGAACTACTATACCGAGTTTGCGCAGAAGTTACCTCAGGATACGGTTATCCTGACCGCAGGGTGTGCCAAGTACCGGTACAACAAACTGCCGTTGGGCGAGATCAACGGCATACCCCGCATCCTGGATGCCGGTCAGTGCAACGACAGCTATTCACTTGTAAAGATCGCACTCACCCTGAAGGAGGCACTGGGGCTGGATGATGTGAATGATTTGCCCATTGCCTACAACATTGCCTGGTACGAACAGAAAGCGGTGATCGTGCTGCTGGCCCTGCTCCATCTGGGGGTAAAGAATATCCACCTGGGTCCTACCCTGCCGGCATTCCTCTCTCCCAACGTGGTGAACGTACTGGTAAACAATTTCGGATTATCTGGAATCACGTCAGTAGACGAAGATATGGAACTGTTACAATTATCAACCATTTAAATAAGACAATCATGGCAACTTTTTTTGAACCTGCAACAATTTTCTCGATGGAGAATTCGATTGAGTACTCCTCCGGTGGAGTCATCAGCAAACAAGTCATCAAGAAGCAATCGGGAAATGTTACCCTCTTCTCATTCGACAAGGATCAGGGATTGACGGAACATACATCTCCCTTCGATGCAATGGTGCACCTGATCGACGGTGAAGCGGAGATCAGGATCTCCGGTACCCCCTACCACCTGAAGAAGGGGGAATGCATCATCATGCCTGCCGGTCATCCCCATGCGCTGCATGCCATTGAGCCGTTTAAAATGATACTTACAATGATAAAACAATAACCCATGAGCGAACTGATCAACAACTCGTCGCAGCGCAAGGAGCTGCTGCGGCATCTTCTTCTCCGTCTACACGAAGGGGAGAATCCCGAAGTCCTGCGGCAGCGGCTCATTGAAGTGCTCCGCAATATTCCATACAACGAAGTGGTGGAGGTGGAACAGGAACTCATCAGCAGTAATGCGCTTACTGAAGAAGAGCTCCTCGATTTCTGCGATTTACATACAGCCGTGCTCGATGGCTCGATCGATCTGGGCGGTGCGCGACCGGTACCGGCGGGCCATCCGGTGGATACCTTCAAGAAAGAGAACCGGGCATTGAAAGACGAGCTGCTCAAGATCGCTGCATTGTTCAACGATGTTAACAATATCAACGACAGACAGCTGCCAGGATATATACTCCAGCTCCGCACGCTCTTCAACCATCTATCAGATGTGGACAAGCACTATAAACGGAAAGAGTATCTGCTTTTCCCCTTTCTGGAAAAACATCTTATCACGGGGCCTCCCAAGGTGATGTGGGGCAAGCATGACGAAACCAGGGAACTGTTGAAAAAAGCCTTTGCAGCGTTGGGTTCACCACTCACATCCGTTGAAGAGATGAGATCGACAATCGAGCACGTACTGGCACCCGCCGTTGAAATGGTGGAGGGGATGATCATGAAGGAGGAGGAGATCCTTTTGCCGATGGCCATGGATACGCTGACCGACGAGGAGTGGTATAAGATATACCAGGAGACTCCCGAATTCGGATACTGTCTCTTTGATCCTGAAGATGAGTGGCAGCCGGCAGGTGTAAGCGCAAAGAAGCCGGAATACATTACCGCCGACGCGATACGACTCACCTCCGGCGCGTTTGATCTTGCCGAACTGGAGGCCCTCTTCCTGCATCTTCCCATCGACATTACCTTTGTAGACAAGAACGACAGGGTGCGCTTCTTTTCACATAGCCCCAACAGGGTTTTCGAACGGAACCGCTCCGTTATCGGACGCGACGTACGGATGTGCCACCCTCCCGGAAGCGTGCACGTGGTGGAACAGATACTTGCCGATTTCAAAAGCGGGAAAGAGAACAGGGCCATTTTCTGGATGTCGAACTTCAAGGGTCGGTTCATCCATATCGAATATTCGGCTGTCAGGGGAAAAGAGGGTGAGTACCTCGGCGTGGTGGAGGTAACCCAGGATATCACACAGCTGCGCAGGCTGGAAGGTGATAAACGTCTGCTATCCTATGAACAGCACTGAATCAGGGATTGCTCCGTAGCCAGGTTGGAAAGTCCTCTGCAAAAGTGGGGCTGGGACTTGACCATCTCCTGTCCGACAACCGGATCGTTGTCACCTCGAATGGTCTTGCCACAGCCTCATGAGCCGCGCGTTGAACCGTTATCACCTCCAGGGGAGTCAAGGTTGCCGGTGCATATCCATTTCCGATAACCGTTCTCCCGGTCAGGAACTCGAACCAGGTAGATGCGGCAGTATAGCGCCCCAGGTCAAGTTTCAGGTGGTATCCGTCACGACAAAAACGGTCGCCGATAAAACTGGAGCGTCCGTTTTGTATCGCCGTACCCGAAGGGATGATATAGCGGATTCCAGCCTTGGCTGCAGCTTTAGTGGATGCCTTGATGATAGAACGGTACATCAGCTTCTGGTCGCGGTTATATCGTGGAAAATCGGCATGGTCCGAATCCCAGGCATAGGCCCAGGTCTGATGGAAGACAAGCTTCACCCCGGGATTTGTAGTGTGTTCCCTTACATAGGCTGTCAACTGGTCGAGGTAGGGGAAATAGGTGTCCAGAAAACCGGAATTGGGGCTGTTCTGCTGAAAGGTGACATAATCCCACCTCTCGTCGGTTATTCCCTTCATCAGGGTGGCCTGCTTGGTCACTCTCAGCTTGCCCGTGGCATTGATCTTACGGTACTCGTAATCGGGCTTGTCGTCCTGTGCGTTTTGCCAATGCCTCTGCAGTGAACAGCCACCGATGTAGAGGTTGCCGATAATGAAGGTGACCCCTTCCTGCCGTCCCAATTCATACAGATGGTTTTCAACCGCATCCGCGGAGAAACTGTTCCCGATTGCCAGCACCCTGATCGTATCCTGCGAACGGGCATCAATTACTGTGAGTATGCCCAGTATCAAAAAAATCAATAGACTCTTCTTCATATAATTATAATTTCGGCTCCCACCCTTTTTCATATTCTCTTTTCCACAATTTGGCGGCTATCCTGTCCTTCACTATCCGGCCACTGTCCGGATCGACGTTTATCCTCCTGCCTACCCTGTGGGCTATATTTGCCAACTGCACCAGCTGGGTACTCTTGCATGCTTCCGTAAGCGGCGAGTTCAACTTCTCCCCTTTGCGGATGGCATTGAAGAAGTTCTGGAAATGGTAGGCATCGAGGCTTTGTGTTGGATTGACGAGGTTTCCCGCTTCAAAGACCAGATTGCTGTCGACCTTCTTGACCAACTTGTTATCGATGTCGTAAACCTGATATTCGTTACCGCCGCCTATTGTCAGGCTCCCCCTGCTCCCGTAGAGGGTTACTCCGCTGCCGTGACCGTGAATCAGGGAGCTGATACAGCTTTGGCTCTCCCAGGTCATCACCCGGCCATCCCCGAATGAGAATGTTACCAGCTGGGTATCCGGTGTTTCCCAATCGTCCCGGTAATGGTACCGACTACCGGAAGAGTCTACCGATACGGGATAGTCCAGTTTCATCCCCCAGCGAAGGAGGTCGACGAAGTGCATGCCGTTGTTGAGTGCCTCTCCGGTACCCCAATGCCAGCGCCAATGCCAGTTGTAGTGGACGATATTGTCCCTGTAAGCCACTCGGGGAGCCGGCCCCTGCCAGAGGTCCCAATTTAACCAGTCGGGTGGTGCCGTAACGTTTCCTCTCCCTATCGAGGGGCGCTTGTTGTAGTACCAGCTCTTGCCATAATAGACTTCACCGATGATTCCCTCTTCGATCTCTTTCATGGCATGGACAACATTGGGCCAAGAACGGCGCTGGTTTCCTACCTGGACCACTCTCCCGTATCTCTTCTCCGCATCAATAAGCAACTGATTTTCCGCGGGATTATGACTTGTCGGCTTCTCGAGATAAACATGCTTTCCGGCCTTCATCGCCATCAGCGCCGCCGGAGCATGCCAATGATCGGGAGTGGCGATAAAGACGGCATCAAAATCGTTCGACTCTAACATTTTCCGGAGATCCTCGTGACCCCTCGGCCTGTTACCGGCCGTGTCAAGGACACTCTTGATCGCCTTCTCTACGGCACGACTGTCCACATCACATATATCGGTCACCACACACCCTCTCTCCTTCTCATTGGCAAATCCCTTTGCCAATGCATCACCTCTTGCATTAACTCCAATACCGGCAATCCGGATGCGCTCATTTGCCCCGGGAATATTCCGGTAGCTCGACGCGCTGAAACCCGGCAGGACACCACCGATCTTTCCTGTGGAGACAACTGCGGTTCCAATCGCCACTCTCTTGATAAATTCTCTTCTCGTGTTCATTCTTGCTACTTGCCATTAGATTCGGATATTTTTTTAGAGGCATGAACCGTGAGCCGGTTCACTTCATCTCCTGCAGCAATTGTTTTGCTTCTGCCATGCCTTTACGGTACACATCCTCCATCAGGATAATCTTACCCTCGTTGCGTTTGCTCGCATTGGAGGCTTCCATGAAGGTAAAGATCTCGAGTGTCTCCTCCTCGGAGACCGGTGGAACACCGGTTCTGAAGAAATTCAGGATCTCCGATAGCAGTACTTCATACCCTTGGTAGGTTCCGACCGGTTCAATGCTTTTGTCGGTGAAGGCAGTCCCCCCGTAGTTACTCTTCCCTTCACGGATTCCCCTGAAGGTTCCGATTCTTCCGTCACTCCACAATCCTACCACCACATCGGTCCCTTCGGCCGACATGCGGTTCACCGAAACACATCCGGTGCCCATGACAGTGAACAGGGTCTCCACGCCATGGATGCCATACCACCCGAAATCGGGATGTGTGATCTCGCGAGTTGCCGGTGAATAGCAATCTGCCCCCATCACCTTCCCGTACTCTCCATTACGCAGTTTTTGATTTTGAGGAACATAACGCAATGCCGACGAGGAAAAAATCGGCACATTGTAATCCCTCGCCAACTGGTAGATAGCCATGGATTGTGCCAGTGTTGCTGCCAGCGGTTTATCGATAAACATGGGCTTTCCAGCCTTGAAAACCTGACTGGCCTGTTCCAGATGGAGGTTTCCGTCGTTTGTCTCCAGCAGGACATAGTCAACTCTCTTCAGAAGTTCAGCAATTGAAGGCACAATTTCCACGCCTAACGCCTTCACCTCTTCAGTGTAATCGGGAATACGTTCAAAACTCGATCTGATCGTTCTTGAACCGTAGGGATAGGCGGCAACAATTCTAAAATCCTTGTACTCATCCTTCTTTTCCTCCCCGTTCAACAACTTGACAAACGCGGTGGAATGTGAGGTGTCGAGGCCGATGATACCGATCTTCATCTGGGCCCGGGTCTGGGAGAAGACCAGGGTCAAAACAGTTAACAAAATAAGTTTAAGTCGCATAATTATCTGTTTTATGGTAATGATTGAATGCTATTCCACTGCAGCAGGGTTGCCCATATCGAGGAGAGAGGAACTCTCCCTGTCGAGGTAGAGCACCACCCCTTTTTTCCGCCTCAAGATTGAAGCGGGACACTCTTCGCCGATCTCGCCATTCAGGGTACGATAGACAGCTTTGGCCTTGTTTTTTGCAGGCACCATGCAAAAGAGTCGGTCTGCCTTCAGCAAAGCCGGAATGGTCACGGTGATGGCGTGGGTGGGTACCTTGTCGAGTCCGGTAAAAAGGTTCTCGTTCACCTGCTGTTGCCTGCAAGCCAGCTCCAGCTCCACCACCTTCACCATCTCCGGATCATCAAAATCTGCCACCGGCGGATCGTTGAAGGCGATATGCCCGTTCTCCCCTATTCCCAGGCAGACAATATCGGTGGGGTACTGCTCCAGCAGTGCGGCATACCTCTTGCATTCGGCGGAAATATCCTCCGCCAGACCATTGATGTAATGGACACTTTTGAATTGGACTTTTCCAAAGATCCGTTCCCGGAGGAAATTACCGAATCCTTGCGGAGCATCCGCCTCCAAACCGATATACTCATCCATGTGAAAGGCATTGATCCGCTCCCACGGAATCAGCGGGTCGGCTCTCAACTCCTTCAGAAAATCGCTTTGCGACGGGGCGGCGGCAAAGATCACATTGATCTCATCCTTCTCCCCGAGAAGTTTCCGGATGGTTACCGAGACATCTAGAGCAGCCTTTCGTCCCATCTCCTCTCTTATTCTGAAGATCTTTACCTCCAGCATCTCCCGCGTGAATGCAATCACGCCCGCATCAGTTTCCGTATATGACATCTCCTTCTATGATTGTATGTGAAACATCAATATTATCGTCAAAAATTACCAGATCGGCATCCTTTCCTTTCTCTATGGACCCTTTCCGATGATCAACATGCATGATGCGGGCCGGTGTCAGGGTCATCATTCTTACCGCATCCACCAACGGCACTTCCGCCACTTCAACCATGGTCCGCACAAGGCGATCGGTTGTGGCAACACTCCCCGCAAATGCAGTACGGTCGGGCAACTTGGCCACACCATCTTCGATAATCACCCGCTGTCCCTTTTCCAGGCTTCCCAGGATCGACTCACCGTCGGGCATCCCGGCTCCCCGCATCGAATCGGTGCACAACGCCGTTCTCTCGGGACCCTTGAACCGGTAGACAAACTGCAATAGCGGCTTGGGCAGATGTACCCCGTCGGCAATGATCTCTACCGTCATATCTTCAATCAGATAGGCGGCCTCCAGCACCCCAGCGTAACGGAACGCATTCCTGCGGGTTACGGACGACATGGCCGAATAGAGGTGGGTAACATGGCTGAAACCGGCATGAAAGGCATCCAATACCTCCTCGTAAATGGCATCACTGTGCGCAATTGAGGGAAGTATGCCCGCCGAAGCCAGCAACTCTCCAAACTCCAGTGCACCCGGCAGTTCGGGCGCCAGGCTCCACCGCACGATATCAGCCGACTCGGCCAATATCCGGTTATACTCTTCCGGTTCCGGATCTCTCAGGTACTTGGGATCTTGCGCACCCCGCTGGTTGTAGGCAAAATAGGGCCCCTCCAGGTGTAGTCCCAAGAATCTGGCTCCTTTCCGATTCTGATTTACCGCCGCCTTATAAACCGCAAACGTGTTCACCAGTTCATCGAAGGTGCTGGTCAGCGTAGTAGGCAACAGGGCTGTGGTTCCATGCCGGGCATGCGTCTCGGCAGCTCCCAGGTAGGCCGCCACTGTTCCGTCCATAAAGTCGTGACCACCTCCGCCATGGGTATGGATATCGATGAATCCGGGAGCGACGTAGTTTCCCTTTGCATCGATCAGGCGGTCATCCCCGGCCAGCGAAAAGAGTCTCTCTTCCATAATCTCACTGATCACCCCTTGCTCACAAACCAGAATCAATCCTGATTCGATGCTCCCGGGGAAAATCAACCGCCCATTCCTGATGATGACTCTCTGCATACAATTCTGCTAAATCCCTTGGATCGGGTCCCGGTATCCCCTACCGGGAGAAACTGACCGGACATCGGCCGAATCACTTGAAGCCCGATCCTCGAAAATATTTTTTAAAGTTATCCAAATATTCCTTAAATAACAAATAATCCCCTCAAAAAAAGTGAGGCAAACCGCTGCAGTTAAAACACCATCCCTGCAGAACCGCCTTCTCCCGTCAGGTTGATATCCACCGGTTGGTTGGTTCTCCATGCTCCACGTCTGAAGTCGGGTATCTCAAGTGGCCTTGCACGGTTCGACACCGATTTTTCACTTAACGGTATAATCACACTCCACGCAGCAGCATCATACAGATCGGCAGCCCGTTTCGCAGGCAGTCGACGAGGCGCCATGTCATCAGGAAGTCCATTCCGCCATGTCCGCCTACTTTCTGGGCCATATTCCCAATCCGCACCACTATTTCGGGCGTCTATTGCTCGTTCACCCTCTTCATCTCTTCATCGTTTAGCCATTCGCTCCCTACGGAGACTCTGGCTGGTAGCGGATATTTTTGAGCTGCACCTTTAGTCCCGCTGATCAACGGCCACATGTTTGCCGCACTTAATGGCATATTCGGGATCTTCACACACTCTTTTCCAGGCATCCCCACTTCCGGTATAAACCCGGGGCCCGGGCAATCCTCTCTCCTTAAACAGCTGTGTTGTCTCATCGATCCGGAACCGTACAATATCACATATCGCCTTAATCTCAACACCCTCCAGAAATGTCATCTAGTAGAGGTTTGAATAACCGCGATTTCCTATACCTACAAATCCCATACGCAGGGTATCCAACTTTGGCGCGCGATAGCCACACATGTTAAAATATTGATTTGATTATTAGATATTGGCTACGGTGAATCGCCCAAGTAGTGGCATCATTTTTTCGTTCGGCCCCAATACTCAATCTTGTGGCCCATAAGAGCGAACCAGACCAGGTAAAGGAAACAGGGTATCAAGCTCCAGTAGCCTATTCTCAGGCCGTAAGCATCGGCGAGCGCTCCATATATAAGCGGTAAAACGGCGTTTCCACTCAATCCCATGATCAGCAGCGATGATCCTGTCTTGGTAAACCGGCCAAGACCGCGGATGGAGAGGGGCCATATTCCGGCATATATCAGGGCATTGGGAAAGCCGATCAGGGCAAGAAACCAGATGGAGGCGTTCGCCTCATGCCCGAAGAGCGTCAGGTTCCAATCGGCAAAGATGACCCCGAGCGACAGAAGGAGTCCCAACGAGGTGCAGCAGACCAGGGCTGTCCGCTGCGAAATCACCCTGGGTATAAGCATGATACCCAATACATAACCGATAATGGTAGCAGTCAGCGTATATGAGGGGAATACCTTGGCGTCGAGCAGTCCGATTCCCATTGAACCGGCATAGTTGATTATCGTATCGATGGCCACCACCTGTGTCCCCACATGCAGAAAGATGGCGATGGCCCCCAGAACAAGGTAGGGAAAATCGATCAACCGCTTCCGGCTTCTCTGCTCCTCTTCCACCTTCACAACCGCCGTTTCATGATCGGTATCGAGTTCGGGAAGTATGGAGTATCTGATCCCTACGCCAGCCAGGAGAAGCAGGAAGCCAAGGATGGTATAGGGCAGTATCACCCGCCGGATCAATTCGTCGAGCATCGCGCTGCGGACCGCATCGCTCATGTTGCCGAGTTCAATCGCATCAAACAGCTGATGGTCGGTCGCCTTGAAGATGATCGCGGCAAAGATCAACGGCGACACAATTCCTGCAAACTTGTTGCAAATGCCCATGATGCTCATCCGCTGTGCTGCACTCTCGATGGGACCGATAATCGTCACGTATGGGTTGGCTGCCGTCTGCAGGATTGCCAGCCCCGTACCGATAGAGAAGAGACCGATCAGAAAGATGGCAAACTGCCGGGTAAGGGCGGCAGGGACAAATATGAATGCACCCAGCGCCATCAAGAGGAAACCGTACATGATTCCCCGCTTGAAACCCACCCGTTTCAGCAACAGACCCGAAGGTATCGCCATCACGAAATAGGCAATGTAAAAGGCAAAGGCCACAAAGTAGGATTGAAAATGGGTCAGCTCGCAAGCGATCTTGAAATAAGGTATCAGTATGGCATTTACCCAGGAGACAAATCCAAATATAAAAAACATGAAGGCCAGGATAGCAACCGATATTACCTGCCTCTTCCTCTCCTGTAGATACCCAACGGTTTCGGTGTTATTCATCGATATAACTCTATTAAAATCAAACACTGGGCCATCTAATTGCCCCGGCAAACAAAAAATATTTTAAAGTTACTCAAATATTGCTTAAACAAGCAACATTTTTCTTCAAAAAAAGTCAGGAAAATCGCGGCGACAAAACTCTTCCGGTAGTTGGCCGGGAGATCTCCCATCATTTCCCAGTTGCCGGCCACGCCAGCCAGTAGAAAAGGGGAAATAAAAAAAGCAACTGCGTAGATCACTACAGTTGCCTGAAAATCAGTCGGGATGACTGGATTCGAACCAGCGACCACTCGCCCCCCAGACGAGTACTCTAAACCGGACTGAGCTACATCCCGAAAAAGTGATTGCAAAGGTAGTTGATTATTTTTAATCTGCAAAATTTATCTTAACGAAAGATTTTATATTCGGTTAACTTTGTCTGTTAGATTTTTATTAGTTAATTTGCATTTTTAAAATCAATAAAATAGAGTAAATGACCTTCACAGCACAACAGATTGCCGACTTTTTGAAAGGTGAGATTGTCGGAAACCCCGATGTTGAAGTCGATAATTTTGCAAAGATAGAAGAGGGAAAACCACGGACCATTGCTTTTCTTTCCAATCCCAAATATACACATTATATCTACGAGACCAAAGCCGACATTGTATTGGTGAACAGGGATTTCACTCCCGACAAGCCTGTCTCTGCCACCCTGATCAAGGTTCCCGATGCCTATGCCGCACTGGCTGCCCTGCTCGAACTGGCAAACAGTCTTGCTCCCGTCAAGAAGGGGATCGAGGAGATGTCGTTTGTTTCGCCATCGGCCAAGCTGGGTGAGAACGTATATGTAGGCGCATTTGCCTATATCGGAGAGCAAGTGGAGATAGGGCGGGATGCCAAGATCTATCCGCAAGCCTACATCGGAGATAATGTAAAAATCGGTAATAACGTTACCATATATGCCGGAGTAAAGATATATCACGGTTGCGTAATCGGCGACAACTGCATCCTCCATGCAGGAGCAGTAATTGGCGCCGACGGTTTCGGATTCAGCAAGCAGGAGGGGATCTATCACAAAATCCCCCAGATCGGGAACGTAGTACTGGAGGAGGAGGTCGAAGTAGGCGCCAATACCACTATCGACAGAGCTGTAATGGGATCGACCATTATCCGGAAAGGGGTGAAACTCGACAACCTGATTCAGATCGCCCACAATTGCGAGATTGGCAGGAATACGGTGATGGCTGCCCAGGTGGGCATTGCCGGATCGGCTAAACTGGGAGAGGGTTGCGTTCTTGGCGGTCAGGTTGGAATAGGCGGACACATCACCATAGGGAGCCATTCACAGATTGGGGCCCAATCCGGAATCATCAGCAACACCCCCGAAGGTTCGGAAGTGATGGGATCTCCTGCCTATCCGGTAAAAAACTTTTTCAAGTCGAGCATCATCATCCCCAAACTTCCAGATATGTACCGTCAATTAAACGCACTGGAGAAAGAGATCCGTGAACTGAAAAAGCAGCTTTCCTGATAACGGGCAATATACTTTTTTTAAAAAAAACGTAACGGGAAAAAGCGCAAATTCCCACTTTTCGAAGCAAAGTTGTATCTTTGCCGGATTATCGCGCAATTAAATATAAACACATTTTAAAATAACGAGGTGAAACAAAAAACGTTACAATCCAGTTTTACGTTGAGAGGCCAAGGGCTTCATACAGGTTACGACATTGAGATTACGTTCAAAGCTGCACCGGTTGATACCGGTTACCGGATTAAACGGGTTGACCTGGAAGGGGAACCCATCATCGAAGCGGTGGCCGAAAATGTTGTCCATACCCAGCGCGGTACGGTTCTGGGAGTGGGCAATGTTACTGTCAGCACTGTTGAACATGCTTTTGCCGCGCTTTATGCCTTGGGAATCGACAACTGCCTAGTAGAAGTGAATGCACCTGAATTTCCCATTCTTGACGGAAGTGCCATAGAATATATCCGTGCAATCGATAAGGCAGGCATCGTTGAACAGGAAAAGGAGAAGGACTTTTTTGTCGTACGGAAGAAAATTGAGGTCTCCGATCCGGAAACCGGTTCAAAGATCACGCTGCTTCCGGATAATGAGTTCAGCATCAACTCCAATATCGAATTCGAATCGCAATATATCCCCAACCAATATGCCAGCCTGGAATCGCTGGATGATTTTGCTACGGAAATAGCACCGGCACGCACGTTTGTCTTTGTACGGGAGATACAGAAACTGCGGCAAGCAGGATTAATCAAGGGGGGCAACCTGGATAACGCCATTGTTATCTATGAAAGGAAACTTCCTCAGAATGAACTGGACGAAATAGCAGACGAGCTCAATGTTCCTCGCATGGATGCCAACCAGCTGGGATACCTGAATCACCGGGAACTGGCATTTCCGAACGAACCTGCCCGTCACAAGCTGCTGGACATCATCGGAGACATGTCGCTGATAGGCAAGCCGATAAAAGGAAGACTTATCGCCACACGTCCGGGGCACAAGATCAACAATCAACTGGCAAGGCTTATTCGGAAGGAGATCAAGAGCAAAAACCAGGTACCGTTTTACGATCCCAACCTCGAACCGCTGATGGACATCAACCGGATCAAGCAGCTTTTGCCGCATCGCTATCCATTCCTGATGGTAGACAAGATCATCGAGCAAACCGACACCTATATTGTGGGGGTCAAAAACATCACCAACGATGAGCCCTATTTTGTGGGCCATTTCCCCGATGAACCGGTTATGCCGGGGGTGCTGCAGGTTGAAGCCATGGCCCAGACAGGAGGTTTGCTGGTCCTTTCCGGACTTGACAAACCTGAAAGATATTCAACATATTTCCTTAAAATTGACAATGTAAAATTCCGAAGTAAAGTAGTTCCTGGTGATACCATCCTCTTCAGGGTAGAACTCACCACAGAGGTCCGCAGGGGCATTGCTACCATGCGTGGAGTTGCTTTCGTAGGCGACAAAATCGTCTCGGAGGCAGATTTTACAGCTCAAATAATCAAAAACAAATAATACTCAACAAGTTATGAGTACCATATCGTCATTGGCATTTGTTCACCCCGAGGCCAAGATAGGGGAGAATGTCGTTATTGAACCCTTTGCATACGTAGACAGAAACGTTGAGATTGGTGATGGAACCGTTGTAATGCCCTATGCAACCATTCTTTTTGGTGCACGAATCGGTAAAAATTGCACCATCTTCCCACATGCAACCATTTCCGCCATTCCGCAGGACCTGAAGTTCAAGGGTGAAGAGACAGTGGCCATCATCGGCGACAGGACCACTGTCCGTGAATGCGTAACCGTAAACCGGGGTACCGCATCGCGCGGAAAGACTGTCGTTGGAAAAGATTGTCTCCTGATGGCTTACAGCCATGTTGCACACGATTGTATATTGAATGATTTCGTCATTCTGGGCAATACCACACAATTGGCAGGAGAAGTGGAGATTGACGATTATGCGATCCTCAGCGGTGGAACGCTCGTGCACCAGTTCTCGCGTATCGGTGCCCACACCATGATACAGGGAGGATCCAAAGTTCCGAAAGATATTCCGCCCTATACGATGGTAGGCCGCGAACCGCTCACCTATGTCGGCCTGAATTTCGTCGGATTACGCCGAAGGGGTTTTACAAGCGAGGTGATCAACTCCATCCAGGATGTCTACCGCTATCTCTATATGGCGGGCTACAACACCACGCAGGCATTGGAAAGAATTGAGAATGAACTCCCGGTAACAAAAGAACGGAACTATATCATTGATTTTGTAAAAAGTTCTTCCCGTGGCATTATCCGCGGAAACATGGAAGGATAAGCGTCGATGAGCAAGATCTTTTTCCCTCCCGAATGGTATCAGCAAAGTGGCGTGATGGTCACCTGGCCACATGCCGGTACGGACTGGTTCGACATCCTGGATGAAGTCACGGCTTGTTATCTCTCCTTTTCGAAGGAGATCCTGAAAAGGGAAAAACTGCTGGTCGTCTGCCCGGAGGAGGATGAGATTATCAGCCATTTCACCCCCGAGGAGCGTGAGCGTCTCATCACCGTCGAGCTGAAAAGCAACGACACCTGGGCGCGTGATCACGGTGCCATCTCGGTTTTCGTCGACGGCAGACCGACACTCTACGATTTCGGGTTCAATGGCTGGGGGTTGAAGTTTGCCGCCAACCACGACAATCAGATCACACATCAACTCTTCCAGCAGGAGGAGTTCAGACCCGAAGTGGAGTACCGGTCGAAAAAGAGGTTCATCCTGGAGGGAGGATCAATCGAATCGGACGGCAAGGGAACGCTCCTGACCACATCGCAATGTCTGATGGCTCCCAACCGCAATCAGCCGATGAGACAGGATGAGATCGAAGGGTACCTGAAATCGGCATTCGGGGCAGAACGGGTCTTGTGGATCAATCACGGCTATCTGGCAGGTGACGATACCGACAGCCATGTAGACACGCTTGCGCGATTTTGCGACGAGCGGACAATTGCCTACGTAAGCTGTGACGATGAGGACGACGAACATTTCGATGCACTCAAACGGATGGAGAATGAGTTGAAATCATTCAGGACAACCGAAGGAGCTCCCTACCGGTTAATACCGCTTCCCATGGCGGATGCCGTCTATCATAACGGTTACAGGTTACCGGCCACTTACGCCAACTTCCTGATCATCAACGGGGCGGTATTGATGCCCACCTATGCTTCGGAGAAGGATGAAACGGCAAGGGTGCAGCTGCAGAGGGCATTTCCAGGCAGGGAGATCATCGGCATCGACTGCAGGGCGCTGATCAAACAGCACGGGTCGCTTCATTGCGTGACGATGCAATTGCCTGAGGGTTTTCTTTAAATTCAGACAGCATATGAAAATCGGTATCATACAACAAGCCAATTCGGCAAACAGGGAGGAGAACATTGCCCGCTTACAGTCGAAGATAGGCTCTCTTGCATCCGAGGGGGCCGAACTGATCGTACTGCAGGAGTTGCACAACGGATTGTACTTCTGCCAGACCGAGGATACGGCCATCTTCGACCAGGCGGAACCGATCCCCGGCCCCTCCACCGAGTCGTTTGGCAAACTGGCCAGGGAGCTGGGGGTGGTGATCCTCTTGTCGCTCTTTGAAAAACGGGCCCCAGGACTCTATCACAATACCGCAGTGGTGATCGAAAAGGATGGCACGATTGCCGGCAAATACCGGAAGATGCATATTCCCGACGATCCTGCCTATTATGAGAAATTCTACTTCACGCCCGGCGACCTCGGATTTAATCCCATCGAGACCTCGGTGGGGAAACTGGGAGTACTGGTTTGCTGGGATCAGTGGTATCCGGAAGCTGCCCGGATGATGGCGCTGGGCGGAGCAGAGGTGCTGATCTATCCCACGGCCATCGGGTATGAGTCTTCCGACAGCGAGAGCGAGAAGCAGCGACAGCGGGAGGCCTGGATCACGGTACAGCGGGGACATGCAGTGGCCAACGGTATTCCGGTCATCGCGGTAAACCGAACCGGATATGAACCGGATCCGTCGGGTCAAACCAATGGGATCACCTTCTGGGGAAACAGTTTTGTCTGCGGACCGCAAGGGGAGTTTCTCTACCAGGCTGCTGAAGAGGAGACCACCCAGATTGTGGAGATCGACAAGCTGCGCACCGAGAATGTCCGTCGCTGGTGGCCATTTCTGCGGGATCGCCGTATCGATGCCTACGGCGAGTTGACATTACGGTTCAGGGATTGACAAATCGAGTAGGTAGGGGGATTACTCCCCCGCCCTCTCACACCACCGTGCATGCTTTCGCACACGGCGGTTTCTTTTAATTGTTTAACCTGTCGTAATTTAATGTGAGGTTGTAAAGACCTGCTGCATCAAACCATTTGTTGTTGAGAGCCTGGTGGGCTTGTGGGCATCCTGACTTGCGCCAGTGTCCTTTACCGGAGAGGGCTAATATCCAGCTTTGCCAGCTTTCAACGCCCTGTCTTTCAAGAAAACGTTGCAAGGTAATGACCCTCTTGCACTGCTTTAATCTATAGCACCGAAGTTTCCTGCGTATCCATGAATCAAGATTCTTTAATACTCTTTTACATCGGGCGTAGCGAAAGTAGTTAAGCCAACCGCGCATCACGGGTACGAGTTCTGCAATTACTTGTTCGAACTTCACTCCCCTGTTTCGCTTGGTTATACTGCGTACTTTCTCCTTGAAGCGTTCAATGCTCTTCTCTGCTATGGTCAGGTTCCCATCCTTTTGGATGGTGTAGCCTAAGAATTTGGTTTGATTTACCTCGCAAACCTGACTTTTGTCTTTGTTGACAAGTAGTTTCAGTTTGCTTTCAATAAAGCCTGTTATCGATTCCATTACTCTCTCGCCTGCCGTTTGGCTGCGTACGTAGATGTTGCAATCGTCCGCATATCGAACAAATTTGTGTCCCCTGCGTTCTAACTCCTTGTCCAGTTCGTCTAAAACTATGTTGGATAAGAGTGGGGACAGGGGGCTCCCCTGGGGGGTGCCTTCGGTACGTTGACTTACAACGCCATCAACCAGTATTCCACTTTGAAGGTATTTGCGTATCAGTCTCAATAGCGTTTTATCGCCAATGGTCTCTGACAGCCGATACATTAACCGGTCATGATTGACGACATCGAAGAACGTTTTCAAGTCCATGTCTACAACGATATTTCTTCCTTCCTCCACATATTCGCTCCCTTTCTTTAACGCTTGATGGGCGCTCCGGTTGGGACGAAATCCGTAGCTGTTTTCGGAAAATTTCTGCTCGTAAATTGGACTTAGTACCTGTGCTATCGCCTGCTGGATGATCCTGTCGGTTACCGTGGGGATACCCAGTTTGCGTTTACCTCCGCCCGGCTTGGGTATTTCGACCTGCTTGACCCCTTGGGGTTGGTAAGTGCCGTTGTATAGTTTGTCCAGTAGACTTTTTCCATCTCCTGCGTACCATACGGCAAATCCTCCTACCGCCATTTGATCGATTCCCGCTACTCCTTTGTTCTGCCTTACCTGTTTGTAGGCTTGTTTGATATTGCTGTGACACAATATCGCTCCCATTAAATCCGGGGCTAAGGCTCGTCCCTGTTCGCCTGCTTCTTTTACTTGCAACGCCTTTGCTGACTGAGCTCCACGTACGGCTTCACTCTTGTCATAAGGGCGATCAACCTCCTGACCCGTTTCAGAAAACAGATCGTACTGGTAAGTTTTTGCTTGCTGTTGCGCCATAAAACAAATTTTGAACTGACTGCTCCTTAAATTAAAAGATTCAGACCTTCTTCCGTGCTGTTCCTGCTCCGGAATACTATGTCCTCTGCTGACTTCTTGTAAGACATGAACTTGCATCACTGCCCGTCCTGCACTGTTGGTGCATCCTACAAGATCTCTCGGGATAAGATATTAAACTTTCTCTGCGTTCTGCCTGATTTACTCCACTTGAGTTACGGTTGAATTTTGGGCGTTCCCAATCCATTGCTCGGTTGCCCTCTCTTGTGAGCCTTATATCAGGTTTCTGTGCGTCAGAACTTCAGATTTGCTGATGGCTTCTTTCAGATTTGCAGTTACCCGCAACACCCTTGCCAGTCGCTAATGTTTCCTATCAACTCGGCACATACAGGAACTTGCATCCTGTCAGCTTAATACCATGCCCGACATACAAAAACGGCTCCGCGATGATATTCCGCGAGAGCCGTCTATCTGATAACCTAAACAATGTATATCAACTCAATTTTCTCTCCAGATTGCGTTTTACCGCTGCCAGAAAATCCTGCGTATTGAGATACTTTCCTTTCACATCGTCACCGTAAACCAACAGGGCCAAGTCTTTGGTCATCTCCCCGTTCTCTACGGTCTCCACACATACCTGTTCCAGTTTGTGGCAAAAATCGACAAGCGGCTGGTTGTTGTCCAGTTTGCCGCGATGTTCGAGACCGCGCGTCCAGGCATAGATGGATGCGATAGGATTGGTGCTGGTCTCCTTGCCTTGCTGGTGTTGCCTGTAGTGACGGGTTACTGTCCCGTGTGCAGCTTCAGCCTCCACCGTGCGACCGTCCGGCGTAACCAGGACCGACGACATCATGCCCAGTGAACCGAAACCCTGTGCTACCGTATCCGACTGCACGTCACCGTCGTAATTCTTGCATGCCCACACAAAACCGCCTTTCCACTTCATGGCCGATGCCACCATGTCGTCAATCAACCGGTGCTCGTAGGTGATTCCCGCCTCCTGAAACGACTCCTTGAACTCACTCTCGTACACCTCCTGGAAGATATCCTTGAAACGTCCGTCGTAAGCCTTCAGAATGGTATTCTTGGTGGACATGTAGAGCGGATACTTTTTGGCCAGTGCCATCTGGAACGACGAACGGGCAAAACCGTAAATCGATTCATCGGTATTGTACATCGCCATGGCCACCCCGTCTCCATCGAAGTTGTAAACCTCCCACTCCTGAACCTCGCCGCTCTCTGCGGTAAAGGTCAGCTTCAGCTTGCCCTTTCCCTTGATCACCTTGTCGGTAGCACGGTACTGGTCGCCGAAAGCATGACGGCCGATAATGATCGGTTCTGTCCAGCCCGGAACATATCGGGGCACGTTGGAGCAGATGATGGGTTCACGGAAAACAGTTCCTCCAACAATATTGCGGATGGTACCATTGGGTGATTTCCACATCTTTTTCAATCCAAACTCCTTTACCCGTGCCTCATCAGGGGTTATGGTCGCACACTTTACGCCCACATTATATCGCTTGATCGCCTCCGCTGCATCTATCGTGACCTGGTCGCCGGTGGCGTCCCGATTCTGGATACTCAGGTCGTAATACTTGATATCCAGATCGAGGTATGGCAGAATCAACTGCTCCTTGATAAACGACCAGATAATCCGTGTCATCTCATCCCCGTCGAGTTCCACGATGGGGTTCGCTACTTTTATCTTCGTCATGCTACTTTCTATCTTTCATCGGTACAAACTCCTGCAATGGACGCACGTTCTTGTATGCCGGACGGATGATCCGCTTGCTGGAGAAATTGAGCTCTTCAATACGGTGCGCTGTCCAGCCCACAATTCGGGCCATGGCGAAAATCGGAGTGAAGACCTCTTCGGGCAGCCCGATCGCGTCATAAACAAAGCCGGAATAGTAATCGACATTGATACAGGTACGCTGCTTGGCACCCGCTTTCTTGTAATTCAGGAACACCTCCACTCCACGCTCCTCGATCAGCTCCATGAAGCGGAACTCATCTTCACGACCTTTCTCCTTGGCCAGTTCGCGCGCCATCTCCTTGAGCAATCCGGCTCGCGGGTCGCTGATGGTGTATACTGCGTGCCCGATACCGTAAATAAGTCCCGTCCTGTCGTATGCCTCCTTGTTGAGCACCTTGGTCAGGTATGCATCGATCTCTTCAACATCATTCCAGTCCTTGATATTTTTCTTCATATCGGCAAGCATACCGTTCACCTTCACGTTTGCCCCTCCGTGAAGCGGGCCTTTCAGTGAACCGATTCCGGCTGCAATGGCCGAATAGGTATCGGTCTCGGTCGAGCTGGTCACCCTCACCGAGAAGGTGGAGTTGTTACCGCCGCCATGGTCGGCGTGCAGGATAAGCGCAAGGTCCAGAATCCTCACATCGAGTTCGGTATATTTGCCGGGACCTTTCATCATATAGAGGAAGTTTTCCGCAACCGAAAAATCTTCATGCGGATGCCGGATATGCAGTGAACGTCCCTGCTGATCGTGACGCAGTACCTGATAGGCCAACGCAATGATGGACGGGAATTTAGCTATCAGGTTGATAGATTGATGGATCAGGTTGTCCGGCGTGATATCATCGGGATCCTGGTCGTATGTATAAAGTTCCAGCACGCTACGTGCCAGGATGTTCATGATGTTCTTCCCTTTCAGTGACAGGATGTTCATCGTTGCGGTATGATTGAGCGGCATGGTCTGGGCCAGCAGGGACGAGAAGGCCTGCAGGTTCTCTTTCGTCGGCAATTTTCCCGATAAGAGGAGGAAGGCGGTCTCTTCAAATCCGAGACGGTTGTCGGCCTGGATGCCGTGTACCAGCTCCTCCACGTCGATGCCCCGGTAATAGAGCTTGCCGGGTATCGGCTTCAGGGTTCCATCCTCCTGGCGTTCATAACCTACCACATCGCCTACGCGGGTAAGTCCGGCAAGCACACCGGAGTGATCTTCGTTGCGAAGCCCGCGCTTCACGCCCATTTTGGTGAAAAGGTCCTTGTCGATGTTGCTTGTTACCGCTATCGAGTCTGATAACACTTTAATGACTTGCTTGTTATCCATTATATTGTATCTATGTTTTAATTATTTTACTGCGTTTTGATTGATTCCGACACGTATATTGTAACATCATTACCTCTCTTTTTGTTTGAACGACGCATGGTTTAAAGTGAATTTATTATCATCGATGCAAACTCCGAGGTGGACAGCGCCTTGCCGTTCTCCATGAAACGGGCAAGGTCGGTTGTCGCGTACCCTCTTTCAAAGAGAGTTTCAAGCGACTTTGTAATAAGATTCCCAGCTTCGTCCCAACCGATATATTCCAGCATCATCACCCCGGAAAGCAGCATCGAACAGGGGTTGGCCCTGTTCTTGCCGGCAATGTCGGGTGCCGTGCCGTGTGTTGCTTCAAAGATGGCGTGTCCCGTCAGGTAGTTGATGTTTGCACCGGGGGCGATCCCGATACCACCCACCATAGCCGCCAGCTGGTCGGAAATATAATCTCCGTTCAGGTTCAGCGTGGCCACAACGGAATACTCCTCGGGCTTCAGCAGGGTATTCTGCAGGAAGGCATCGGCTATCACGTCCTTGATGATGACCTTTCCGCTCTCCATCGCCTCGTTGTAGGCGGCAACCGCCTCCTTCAGACCTTGTTCCGCCTTAATCTTGTTGAAGATATTCTCGGTGAAGACCTGGTCGCCATACTCCCGTTCGGCCAACGCGTATCCCCACTTCTTGAATCCCCCCTCGGTAAACTTCATGATATTCCCCTTGTGCACCAGGGTAACCGACGGCAGCCTGTTCCGGATGGCATATTCAATGGCCGATCTGACCAGGCGCTCGGTTCCTTCTACCGATACCGGTTTCACACCGATGGAAGTGGTTTCGGGAAATCGGATCTTGGCGACCCCCATCTCCTCCTTCAGGAACTTCAGTACTTTTTCCACCTCGGGCGTTCCGGCGTTCCATTCGATCCCGGCGTAGATATCCTCCGTGTTCTCCCTGAAGATGGTAACATGCACTTTCTCGGGATGGAGCAACGGGGTGGTCACCCCCTTGAACCAGCGTACCGGTCGCAGGCAGACGTAAAGATCAAGCTCCTGCCGCAATGCCACGTTGAGGGAACGTATGCCTTCGCCGACGGGCGTGGTGAGGGGTCCCTTAATGCCCACACGGTACTCCCGGAAAGCCTCCATGGTCTCTGCCGGAAGCCAGGTCCCCAACGCATTGTAGGCCTTCTCTCCGGCAAGAACCTCTTTCCATTCGATCCTTCGTTTTCCGTTGTACGATTTCGCAACCGCCTTGTCGATAATCAGCCGGACAGAAGCGGTGATCTCCTTTCCGATCCCATCGCCCTCGATAAAGGGGATGATGGGATTATCGGGCACGATCAATCCGCTGCTTCCGTCTCCTGAAGAGGAGTGAGACGAAAAGGTTATCTTCTCTGGAGTATGCATAAAAATTGAGGTTACCGTCTTGGAGTTACTTCATTCCGTTCAATGCGCTACCAGCCTTGAACCAGCCGATCTGCTGTTCGTTGTAGGTATGGGCAGCTTCAAATTCATCTGTAGTACCGTCGATATGGTGAAGAACCACCTTCAGGTTCTTTCCGGGAGCAAAGCCGGTCAGCCCCTTGATACTGATCCTGTCCCTCTCCTGTACTTTGTTGTAATCCTCCTTGTTGACAAATGTCAGTGCGAGCATCCCCTGTTTTTTCAGGTTGGTTTCATGAATCCGGGCAAATGACTTCACCAGGATCACCTTGACATTCAGGTGGCGGGGCTCCATGGCTGCATGCTCACGACTGCTCCCCTCCCCGTAATTCTCTTCGGCCACCACAACAGAGCCGAGACCTTCGGCCTTGAACTTGCGGGCCAATGCGGGAACCTCCATATACTGCAATGTCAGGGGGTCGAGCGTTTTATTGGTTTCACCGTTGAAAGCATTCACCGCACCAATCAGCATGTTGTCGGAGATATTGTCCAGATGTCCGCGGAAACGGAGCCAGGGACCGGCCATCGAGATATGGTCGGTGGTACATTTACCCTTTACTTTGATCAGCAGCGGAAGCTCTTCGAAATCGCGTCCATCCCACGGTTTGAACGGCTCCAGCTTTTGTAGGCGGTTCGACTGGGGATCGATTTTCACCTCAACCTGGCTGCCATCTTCCGACGGTGGCAGGTAGCCGGCATCCTTTACCTCGAAGCCTCTTGGCGGCATCTCGAAGCCAACCGGTTCGGCCAGCTTTACCTTTTCCCCTTTGTCATTGGTCAGCGCATCTGTCAACGGATTGAATGTCAGATCTCCAGCAATGGTGAGTGCCGCAACCAGTTCAGGCGAGGTGACAAAAGCGTGGGTGTTGGGATTGCCGTCGTTACGTTTGGCAAAGTTCCGGTTGAATGAGGTGACGATAGAGTTTGTCCGCTCCGATTTCTCTTCCGTTCGTTTCCATTGTCCGATACAGGGACCGCACGCATTCGCCATGATCACGGCTCCCGCATCCTCGAACTCCCTCAGGATTCCGTCGCGTTCGGCGGTATACCTGACCTGTTCCGAGCCTGGATTGATGATGAATTGTGCATTGACGCTCAACCCGGCCTCTCTGGCCTTTTTCACCACATGTGCAGCCCGGGTAAGGTCTTCGTATGAGGAGTTGGTGCAGGAGCCGATCAATCCCACCTCCATTTTCCGGGGATACCCCTTCTCTTTCACCTCCTTGGCAAACGCGGAGATGGGGAAAGCGGCATCTGGAGTGAAGGGACCGTTGATGTGCGGTTCCAGTTCCGACAGATTGATCTCGATCACCTGATCGTAATATGTTTCGGGGTTTTCGGCCGTTTCGGGATCTGCCTGCAGGCAGGCGATGATCTTCCGGGCTGCATCGGCCACCTCTTTCCGTCCTGTTCCCTCGAGGTAGGTCGCCGATTTCTCATCAAACGGGAAGATGGAGGTTGTTGCCCCCACCTCGGCCCCCATATTGCAGATGGTTCCCTTGCCAGTTGCCGACAAAGTGGAGGTCCCTTCGCCGAAATATTCGATCACGGCATTGGTTCCACCCTTGACGGTCAGAATACCGGCTAACTTTAGGATCACATCCTTTGGTGAGGCCCATCCCGACAATCTTCCGGTCAGTTTCACGCCGATCAGTTTCGGCATCTTCAGTTCCCATGGCAGTCCCGCCATCACGTCCACGGCGTCGGCACCGCCTACTCCGATCGCGATCATTCCAAGACCACCCGCATTGGGCGTGTGTGAGTCGGTCCCCACCATCATCCCGCCGGGAAAAGCATAGTTTTCCAGTACAACCTGGTGAATGATTCCGGCACCCGGTTTCCAGAAACCGATGCCATATTTGTTGGAAACATCGCGCAGGAAATTGAACACCTCCTCGTTGGTCACCTTTGCCGTCTGCAGGTCGGTATTTGCATCCCGGTAAGCCTGAATCAGGTGATCGCAATGCACGGTCGACGGCACTGCCACCTTTTTCCGGCCCGAGTTCATCAACTGCAACAGGGCCATCTGGGCAGTGGCATCCTGCATGGCCACCCTGTCGGGAGCAAAGTTCACGTAATCTTCGGCTCGCCTGTAATTCTCCACCGCTACTCCAGGCGAAAGGTGAGCAAACAGAATCTTTTCAGTCAAAGTTAAGGGGCGACCAAGTTTCTTTTTGGCCTCTTCTACTTTTCCGGGAAGCTGACTGTAAACCTCGCGGATCATGTCGATATCAAAAATCATAGAAATTATCAGGTATATTATGTGATTTATAATGCGATGACTGCTTTTCAACAATTTAGGATGCGAAATGTTCGGTAAATCCGGCAAAAAAGTCGCGCCAAAACAAAGTTTACGAAACAGGATCGAATATTTCACAGAATTTTGTATTTTCGTGCCATTCATCACATCATTAATCATAAGAAATAGAAAAGATGCAATCAAATCAAGATGACAAACAGTCGGTTAACTTGCCCGAGAATGCCTATTCCGAATTAAGGGAGGGTGAAGAGTATAGACCGGTATTGCCTGCTGACCGGACAATCAGGGAGATTACCCCATGGTCTGTGGGAATGGGATTACTAATGGCCATAATCTTTTCGGCTGCGGCAGCCTATTCCGGGCTGAAGATCGGACAGGTTTTCGAGGCAGCTATTCCTATCTCGATTATAGCCGTTGGGGCATCGGCCGCTTTTCGCCGGAAGAATGCCCTGGGGCAAAACGTGATTATCCAGTCGATCGGCGCCTCGTCGGGCGTGATCGTTGCCGGAGCGGTCTTCACCATTCCGGGACTCTATATTCTCCAGGCAAAATATCCGGAGATCCAGGTCGATTTCTGGCAGATCTTCTTCTCGTCGCTTCTTGGCGGGTTCCTGGGCATACTCTTCCTGATCCCCTTCAGAAAATATTTCGTGAAGGAGATGCACGGCAAGCTGCCTTTCCCAGAAGCCACCGCCACCACCGAGATCCTGATGACGGGAGAGAAGGGTGGCAACCAAGCCAAACTTCTGGTTACCAGCGGCTTGATCGGAGGAGTGTTCGATTTCTGCTTTTCCGCCTTCCGCCTCTGGAGTGAAGAGATCTCTACCCGCATCATCCCGGCAGGTGCCATGCTGGCCGATAAATTCAAGATGGTGCTGAAATTCAACGTCAGTGCACTGATCTTCAGCTTCGGTTACCTGGTTGGGTTACGCTATGCCCTGATCATCACGGTAGGATCACTACTCTCATGGCTCGTACTCATTCCACTGGTCAACGAGATCGGGGCGCTGGCGGCAGTCAACGGCGGGATGAACCCGTTCGCGGCAATGTCTGCAGAAGAGATCTTTGCAACCTATGTGCGTCCGATCGGTATCGGAGCCATCGCCATGGCGGGGATCATCGGTATCATTAAATCTTCCGGCGTGATTGGCAACGCCTTCAAGCTGGCCGTGGGTGGCGGCAAAGGCAAGACAGTTGCCGCGGAGGTCCGTGAAGAGCGTACACAGCGCGACCTGAAGATGTCGTTCGTCATGCTCTTCCTGTTCTTGACCCTGGTAGCGGTATTCATCTTCCTGCTCACGGGTGTCAAGGTCACGCTGGTTCAGGCTATCGTGGCACTGCTCACCGTAACCCTCATCTCGTTCCTCTTTACCACCGTGGCAGCCAATGCCATCGCCATTGTAGGCACCAATCCCGTTTCGGGCATGACGCTGATGACCCTGATCCTCTCGTCGGTCATCCTGGTAGCCGTCGGATTGAAAGGGTGGCAGGGAATGGTCAGCGGCCTGATCATCGGCGGGATCGTCTGTACCGCACTCTCCATGGCCGGCGGTTTCGTGACCGACCTGAAGATAGGTTACTGGATCGGAACCACCCCAGCCAAGCAGGAGACATTCAAGTTCCTGGGCACGCTGGTTTCCGCCGCCACTGTTGGCGCTGTCATCTTCATCCTGAACGAGGCGTACGGCTTCGTCGCCACCGAGACCCACACCAATCCGATGGTTGCACCACAGGCTAATGCGATGGCGGCCATCATCGAACCCCTGATGTCGGGGTCGGGTGTTAGCTGGATGCTGCTGGGGATCGGTGCAGTCATCTCCATCCTCGTCAACTGGCTCAACATCTCACCGCTCGCCTTCGCACTCGGCATGTTTATCCCGCTGCCACTGAACACGCCACTGGTGGTGGGAGGTCTGCTCAACCACTGGATCAACAAGCGGTCGAAAGATCCGGAACTCAACAATGCCCGCCACCAACGTGCCATACTGATCGCCTCGGGCTTTATTGCCGGTGCCGCACTGTTTGGCGTGATCGGCGCACTGGTGATCTTTATCACGGGCAACGGGAACGCGCTCAACCTGGGTGTCTGGGAAGATCCGGAAGGTACCGGTGCACAGGTTACCGCACTTGTCGCCTTCATCGCCCTGATCGGCTACTTCATCTGGGAATCGATGCGGGCAAAAAAGTAATCTGAACTCAAGAAAAAACAATAATAAGATGAAGAGATTCATTTATTGTGTAGCCACAGCCTTGCTGGCTGTGGCCTGCACACAAAACAGACAGGAGAATGCAAGCGACGGAGCCGACCTCACCCGATATGTGAACCCCTTTATCGGTACCGCCTTCACCGGCCACACCTTTCCAGGGGCTACCTACCCCCTGGGCATGATCCAGGCAGGACCGCAAACCGGGAATTTCACCTGGGAATATTGTGCAGGCTACTTTTATGAGGATTCACTGATCCAGGGTTTCACACAGAACCGGTTGAACGGAACTGGGTGCGTGGATCTTGGAGATCTGCTGATACAGCCATTTTCGGGCGAGAAACGTGAAAATTACGACAGCCGTTTCGACAAGGCGAAGGAGAAGGCCTCGCCCGGATACTATACGGTAGAGCTCTCCGACAACGAGGTTGGGGTGGAGATCACCGCCTCTCCCCACGTGGCCTTCCACAGGTATCGATATCCAAAAGGAGAAACGGCCAATATCCTGGCAGATTTCCAGAGCGGGCTGGTGTGGCAGGATGCCCGGATCCACACCCATGTGCTGGACCAGGAGATCAATTTCGAAAGCGACCGGGTAATCTCCGGATTTACCCGCAGAACAGAGTGGGTGCAGCGGGTCTACTATTTCGTGATCGAGTTCGACAAGCCGATCCTCACCAGGGAAGAACTGCCCAAACGGGCCCCACAGGAGAAGGGGGCACGCTATCTGCTGACATTTGATATGCAGGATGGGGAGACGCTCAACATGAAGATCGGCATGTCGTCGGCCAGCGTGGAGGGAGCCAGGGCCAATCTGGCAGCCGAAGTTCCCGACTGGGAGTTCGAGTCGGTCAGAAACAGGGCAAAAGATGCCTGGAACAGCTACCTGGCCAAGGTGACGATCGATGGTTCGGAAGCCGACAAGGAGAACTTCTACACCTCGATGTATCACCTCTTCATTCAGCCCAACAACATTGCCGATGTAGACGGGAAGTATACCGGGCCGAACCGTGAAGTGTCGCAATCGCCTACCGGAAAATTTTACTCCACCTGGTCGCAATGGGATATCTTCCGGGCCGCCTTCCCGCTCTATACCATCCTGACGCCGGAGCTGATACCCGACTTTATCAACTCCATGCTCGACTACAGCGAACAGCAGGGACACCTGCCCATCTGGTCGCTGTGGGGACAGGAGACCTACACCATGATCGGCAACCATTCGGTACCGATGATTGTGGATGCCTACCTGAAAGGATTCACCGGCTTTGATCCGGAACGGGCATACAACGAGATCAGAAGATCGCTTACCGAAAGCAGCCATTACAAGTCGAACTGGGATATCTACGACAAGTATGGCTACTATCCATACGACCTGATCAGGCTGGAGTCGGTCTCCCGCACGCTTGAATGCGGATTCGACGACTACTGTATGGCTCTCTTTGCCGAGAAGCTGGGCAAGAGGGAAGATGCCGCCTTCTTCAGGAAGCGGGCCGACTACTATAAGAATCACTACGACAAGAGTACCAACACCATGCGTCCCAAAGACTCCAAAGGAGAGTGGCTCACTCCCTTCGATCCCTACGCCCTGGCACATGCCGACTCCAATATCGGGGGACATTACACCGAAGGCAACGCCCTGCAATATACCTGGCACGTGATGCACGACATTCCTGGCCTGATCGAGTGGATGGGTGGAAAGGAGAAGGCAGGCGAAGTGCTGGACTACCTGTTCAACACCAAACAGGAGACAACCGGAAAACTGGCGGATGTGACGGGACTGATCGGACAGTATGCACACGGAAATGAGCCGAGCCACCATGTGGCTTACATCTATGCCTACCTCGACCGTCCATGGGAGACAGAGCGCCTCGTCCGGCAGATCTGCAACGATTTCTACAAGAACAGGCCCGACGGCCTGATCGGAAACGACGATTGCGGCCAGATGTCGGCCTGGTACATCTTCTCGGCAATGGGCTTCTACCCGATGAATCCCGCAAGTGGAGAGTTTGTGCTGGGAGCCCCGCAGGTAAAATCGGCATCGATCAATGTGGGTAACGGCAAACGGTTCACCGTGGAGGCAAAAGAGCTTTCGGAAGAGAATCTGCATGTGGAAAGGGTGGAACTCAACGGGAAGCCCTACAACGAAAAAACGATCAGTTACCGGGATATCATGGAGGGCGCCTCGCTGGTATTCTACATGACAAACGAAGCGAAGCGGTAATCAGGAGCAGACCTCCAGGTCACAATCCTCATCGGGGGTTTCAAACTCGATGGTGATGTGTTGCACATCCAGCTGGTGCAACCGCTTTCTGATCTCCGCCTTCAGCTGGTGCAACTGATTCATGGACAGCGGTTCGGAGAGTACGACGTGAAGCGTCATCACGTTGTACTCTCCGTCTACCGACCAGATGTGCAGGTCGTGGATTCCGCTCACCTTTTCCAGTGATTTCACCGCTTTCTCCACCTCATCCGGGCTGACTACTCCGGGACTGCCCTGCAGGATGATCTGCATGCTTTGACGGATGTTCCGGTAGACATTGAAAAGGATGTAGAGCGAAATGAGAATGGAGAGCAGCGGGTCGATAAAAGGAGCGTCGACGAAATACATGATGCCGGCGCCGACCAATACAGCTAGCCAGCCCAGCACATCCTCGAGCATATGCAACGAAACCACCTTTTCATTCAACGAGTGTCCCCTTCTCAATCTCAACACCGCAGCCCCGTTGACAAGTACTCCCAGCACGGCGAGCAACAGCATCCCCCTTGCATCGGGCTGCTGCGGGCTGAAAAGCCGCGGCACGGCATTTATCAGGATCAATAGACTCCCAACCGTGAGAATAACCGAATTGACAAGTGCTCCCATCAGGGAAAATCGCCGGTATCCGTAGGTATATTTCCGGGTTCGCGGACGTTTGGCAATCTTCTGAAAGTACCAGGAGAGGCCCAGCGAGAAGCTGTCGCCCAGATCGTGTACGGCATCGGAGAGAATCGCCACGCTGTTGGTCAGCACTCCCCCCACTATCTCGATAACCGTAAAAAGGAGATTGAGAAAGAAGGCCGCACGGATATTCCCCACATCCGGGCTTTGACGGGAATGACTGTGGTTGTGCATATTGTAATTAAGTAAACCGATTGTATAACATAGGAATATTTTTTTTTGTTCATAAATCGCAACACTCAATAATTAATCATACATTTGCAGCAATTTTCGCCACCCGGTTGGGGTCATTGTCCCTGACAGTTTGCGTTCAAATTGTAAAAGAATAAATCCAAACAACAATGCAAGTCCGGAATTATATCATTCCACTGGTTGCAATATCGCTGATGACGGCTTGCAACCCATCCAGAAAAGAGAGCACTATGTTGAAACAATCCGATTTTCCAGCCCCCCCAATAGCAGAGGTGATACCAGAGACATTTGTCAATTTCGGGCAGAGACGTGTCGACAACTACTTTTGGTTGAAAGAGAAAAGCAACCCGAAGGTGATCGAATACCTGAATGCCGAAAATGGGTATACCGACACGGTAATGGCTTCGACAAAAGAACTGCAGCAGACCATATACGACGAAATTGTGGGCCGCCTGAAGGAGGATGACGAGAGCTATCCCTCTCTTTCCGATGGTTACTACTACTATAGCCGAACCGAAAAAGGGAAGCAGTACCGGACCTATTGCCGCCGGAAAGGTTCGATAGATGCTCCGGAGGAGATCATCTTCGACGTCAACCGGATGGCGGAAGGGAAGCAGGCCTTCATCTTCAGGGGTTATGTAATCAGTCCCGACAACAACATGGCGGCCTACTTCTATAACGAAACCGGATCGTACGCCGAGTTCATCCTGAAGGTGAAAGACCTCACCACTGGCAAAGATGTCGGGTTCTCGGCCAACGGAGCCACATCGGTAGCCTGGGCGAACGACAACAAGACGCTCTTCTACGGGGTTATCGACAACACGCTGCGCTCCTACCGCATCATGCGCCAGCAGCTGGATGCCCCCAAGGCGGAACTGGTGTACGAGGAGAGCGACCCCCGCTTCTCCACCTACGTCACGGGCAGCAAGACCAAGCAATATATCTTTATCTCCTCGGCCAGCTCTACCACCGCCGACGAGCGATTCATCCCCGCCGACAAGCCGATGGCGCAGTTCAGGCTCTTCCTGCCCCGTGTTCAGGATGTGGAGTATTCGGTATATCCGCACCGCGACAAATTCTTTGTCCGATACAAGGACAAGGAGAACCTGAACGGGAAGATCTACGAAGTTCCCTTGGCCACCCACAACGACCGCAGCAGCTGGAAAGAGTTCCTGCCGCACGACGAAACCGTCAGGATCGAAGGGATCGACATCCTGAAGAATTATGTGGCCATCGAGCTGCGCCGGAACGGGCTGAGCGAGATCATCGCAAAACCGGTTTCGGGGGAGGGTGAGGTGAAGAGCATCGTCTTCCCCGAGCCAGTCTATTCGGCAGGGTTGAACGGTAATCCGGAGTACGACGCCACCACCTTCCGTTACTCCTATACATCGCTCAACCGCCCCTCCACGCTGTACGAATATGATATTGCAACCGGCAAAACAGTAAAGCTGAAGGAGCAGGAGATCCCCTCTGGCTTCAATCCCGACGACTATGTTGTAGAAAGGCTTTGGGCCACGGCACCCGATGGCGTGAAGGTTCCCATGGCCATCGTCTACAGGAAAGGATTAAAACGGGATGGAAGCAATCCGGCACTGATCTACTCCTACGGCAGCTACGGGAGCAGCTCCGATGTCTATTTCAGCGCAAGCCTGTACAGTCTCATAGATCGCGGCTTCGTTTATGCCCTTGCACAGGTTCGTGGGGGAAGCGACATGGGTGAGCAGTGGTATGAGGATGGCAAACTGCTCCGCAAGAAGAACACCTTTACCGATTTCATTGCCTGCAGCGAACTGCTGATCAACGAAAAGTACACGTCCGCTTCCAAGCTGGCGGCAATGGGTGGCAGTGCGGGCGGTCTGCTGATGGGAGCCGTCGCCAATATGCGTCCCGACCTCTATCAGACCATCGTGGCACAGGTGCCGTTTGTGGATGTGATCAACACCATGCTCGACGATACGCTCCCCCTCACCACGGGAGAATATGAAGAGTGGGGAAACCCCAACGAGGAGGAGTATTACAACTATATGCTCTCCTATTCGCCCTACGACAACATCAAGGCGCAGAACTATCCCAACATGCTGGTTACCGGCGGGATCAACGATTCACAGGTACTGTTCCACGAACCCACCAAGTATGTTGCCAAACTTCGGTCACTGAAAACCGACGACAACATCCTGTTGCTGCACATGAACATGGAGTCGGGCCACGGTGGTGCTACCGGACGTTACGACGGGATCCGGGATACCGCTTTCGAATTTGCATTTATTCTGAACCGGGTCGGCATTGAAAAGTAGGTGCCTACGTAAAATTAATCGAATAGCAGCTTATGATCAGGATAAAACGTCTATATGACCCTGCCGGGGAGGAGGATGGTTACCGCATACTGGTCGACCGCCTCTGGCCGCGCGGCATCTCGAAGGAGAGCGCCAGGATCGACCTCTGGATGAAGGAGATCGCTCCGTCTGCCGATTTACGCAAGTGGTTCTGCCACGATACGGCAAAGTGGGAAGAGTTTACCCGGCATTATACCCTGGAACTTTCTGAAAAGAGGGAGAAACTCATGGAAATCAAGAGACTGGAGAGGGAGCATCAGTCGGTGACGCTGCTGTATGCCTCGAAGGATACCGTACACAATCAGGCACAGGTACTTTGGCAGGTATTGACTGAAATGGCGGAGTAACTCCACTACCCTACCCCGCGACGAGGTGCTCGAGAAGGATTTTCGTTCCGATTGCCATCAGGATAAATCCGCCCAGTATCTCCACGTTGAATCGGAATCTCCGACCAAACCGCACCCCGATAAACATTCCGGAAAAGGCAAATAAGAGGGTAACCAGGGCAATGGTTACCGTCGCCCGCATTATGGTTCCCGGATAGGATACAAAGACCAGACCGATTGCCATCGCATCGATACTGGTGGCAAATGCCAATACCACCACCTTCCTCCAGTTGATGGTCATATCCTCCTGACAATCGCAGCCCAGACACTCTTCGCCGGAACCGGCGACAAAGCCTTCACTGATCATCTTGACTCCAATCACAAAGAGGATGAAGAAGGCCACCCAATGGTCGTAGTCCTGTATCCAGGTGGCAAAACTGATCCCAAGGGCATAACCCGCAAATGGCATCAACCCCTGAAACAATCCAAAAACTAGAGCTATTCGTGCAGAACGCCACGGATAGAAGTGCCGCCTGCACATCCCTTTACCGATACAGACGGCAAACGAATCCATGGCAAGCCCGATGGCGATAAGCATTATTGATAAGTAATCCACTGAATTTTTTCAAAAAACGCACAAAGGTAAGAGATTTTCAGGAAATTATCAGAATAAAAATGGGTATCTGGTTAAAATTTTATCGATCCCTCCTCAATTGTGAATTTTATGCTACATTTGTTTTTCATCCTGATTGACAAAAAATTGCCGTATGAAGAGACAACATTGGTTTTTACTTCTGGGTACCGTTCTGATCCTGACTCAGGTTATTCACTCCTGCAAGAATTGGTCCCAAACGTCACGTCCGGACGATACCGCATCCAATTACCTGACCTACTGTGCCGGATGTCATGACGATCGCCTGGAGAAATTTGCCGCCAAACAATGGATGGACGAGACAGGGAGTGCATCGATAGAGCGGAGCATCCGGGAGGGAATTCCGGCCATCGGCATGCCCGCCTTCGCCAACACTTTCAACGACAAGGAGATCAAGGAGCTGGCCGACTATGTAAAACAGGGAATACCTTCCGACAGGTCACTGCTCAAACCGGCAGTGACAGCCAACGGCATCATCCGCTCGGAAGCCTACAATCTTGTGATCGACACCGTGGTTACCGGACTGGAGGTTCCCTGGGGACTGGCATTCCTGCCCGACGGCAATCTCCTGATCTCGGAACGGAAAGGGAGACTGCACACCTTTTCACAAGGGAAACTCTCTGCCCCCATCGAGGGTTTACCACCAATCATGGCCTTTGGCCAGGGAGGCCTGCTGGATCTGGCGCTTCATCCGGAGTATGACAAGAACGGCTGGATCTACATCTCCTATTCGGCACTCGACACAACTTCCAGTGAACAGATCGGTTCAACCGGCGTGATGCGTGCCCGTTTGAAAGGGAACCGATTGACCGACCAGCAGATTCTCTTTACCGGATCACCGGCCACCGACAAGGGGCACCATTGGGGATGCAAGCTCGCATTCGACGGGAAGGGTTATCTCTTTTTCGGTGTGGGTGAACGGGGACAACATTTCGATTTTCCTCAACGGCTCGACAATACGAATGGCAAGATCCACCGGATTCATGACGATGGAAGAATACCGGCCGACAATCCTTTTGTGGAGACTCCCGGAGCGATCCCCTCCATTTACAGCTACGGACATCGCAATCCGCAGGGAACGGTTGTCCACCCCCTCACGGGAGAGGTGTGGGAGACCGAACATGGACCGATGGGCGGTGACGAGCTTAACCTGATTAAACCGGGGTTGAACTATGGTTGGCCAGTTATCTCCTACGGTATCAACTACGACGGCACCATACTCACCGAACTGACGGAGAAGGAGGGGATGGAACAGCCGGTTTTCCAGTGGACGCCATCGATAGCACCCTGCGGAATGACGGTTGTAACGGGCAACCGGTTCAAAAGATGGGAAAACAACCTGCTGGTGGGATCGCTCCGCTTCGATTACGTGGAGCGGATGGTACTGGAGGGAGACAAGGTGATTCACACCGAAAAGCTGGTGGAAGGTATTGGCCGGGTCAGAAACGTGGTGATGAGCCCCGACGGACTGGTCTATATCGGGCTGGAAGAGCCGGGGATGATTGTGCGTCTTGTACCGGTTGAATAGCTGTCAGGATGATGCATCAACGGTCAATTCTCCTAATTTCGTCACTGTTGCTCCCGCTACTCTTCGTCGCGGCCCAGGAACCATTGCCCAAGGGGGACGACTCCACCTTTCTCCTCAACGAAGTGGTTGTCAACGCCCATCAGACAAACCTGCGGTGGCACCATCTTCCCGGCAACATCTCGGTCCTGGCCGGAACAGAGGTTCAGAGAGGCGACGGCAACAGTTTCGCATCTATCCTGCATGCGCTTCCCGGCATTTACATGCACAGCGGAACCTACGCCACCAACCGTATCGTGATCAGGGGAATGGGCAGCAGAACCCCATACAACACAAACCGGATCAAGGCCTATTTGAACGATATCCCCATCACCTCATCCGACGGAATCTCCTCGCCCGAAGATATCGACCTCGACGGCATCGGACGAATCGAGATCATCAAGGGACCGGCATCGGCACTCTACGGCTCCGGTCTGGGCGGCAACATCAATCTGTCGACTCCGGCTCCACTCCGGAGCTCATTTACCGCCAGGCTGCAAGTTGGGAGTTTCAACACCGCAAAAGCATCGGCAGGCGGCAGCTACGTACGGGACGACCTGAAGATCTCGGGAAATGTCGGTCATATCCGTTCAGACGGCTTCCGGGAAAACAACCGCCTCAGGCGGACCTCGTTGCTCTCGTCGGGGAGACTGGAGAAGAGTGCCCACACCCTGGAGTACACACTCCTGCTGCTGGAAATGGATGCTGCTATTCCCAGTTCCATCGGCAAAACATTGTTTGAAACCGATCCGGGTGCGGCTGCGCCCAACTGGAAAGCAATTGAAGGATTCAAGCGATATGGCCGGGGAGTTGCGGGAATTTCGCTCGAGAACCGCCTTGGTGAGGGATGGGTCAACAGGTTGACAACCTTCGGCAGATGGACGGAGAGTTACGAAAAACGTCCCTTCAACAACCTGACCGACGGCACCTATGGCGGCGGTGTTCGGGACAGGTTGAGCTTTCATGCCGAAAGATACGACATCCTGGTCGGGCTGGAGTGGATTAGCGACACCTACCGGTGGAGAGTGGACAGGGAGGAGGCGATCATCAACCGGAACAGCGAGACCCGTTACCACTTGAACTTTTTCACAATGATCCATTTACGTCCCTCACCCAAATGGAACATCTCACTGGGGGGAGCAGTCAACCGTATCCGGTACAGGCTGAAGGACAGGTTCCCGGATAACGGTGACCAGGGAGGAGAGCGCACCTTTCCGCTCACAGTCTCCCCACGCATCGGTATCAATTATGCTCCCGACAGCAAAGTGGCCCTCTACGCATCTGTGGGCCACGGCTTTTCAATGCCTTCGCCCGAAGAGACACTGCTGCCCGAGGGCAGTATCAACAGGGGGCTTAAACCGGAGCAGGGGTGGCAGTACGAGGCGGGTATCCGGCTCAACCTGCTTCACGGCACTACTCAGATCGATGCAACCCTCTACCGGATAGATCTGCACAACCTGATCGTGACAAAACGGCTGACCGACGAGATCTTTACCGGGATCAACGCCGGCAGGAGCCGACACCGGGGGATCGAACTCCTGTGGCGACAGCAGGTTTTCTATCGGGGCCATTTCCCGGGCAGCCTCAATATAAACAGCAGTTGTACCTTTTCGCAAAACCGGTTTGTCGACTTTACCGATGATGGTAACATTTACGACGGCAATCAGCTCCCTGGCATTCCCTCCCATCTTTTCCAGACATATTTCGACTGGAAACCGCTGGAACCGCTACACCTGGGTGTACGGTTCCAGTATACGGGCAAGCAGTTCATCAATGATGCCAATAGCGTGACAGCCGATGGCTATCAGTTGACGGACGCCAAAGTGGGTTACCTGCTGCCGATAACGACATCTGGACGCGTTGAACTGCATGCCGGTGTAAACAACGCGACCGGCACCCATTATGCCTCGATGCTCACTGTCAATGCGGTTGCTGCTGGCAATGCTGAACCGCGATACTACTATCCGGGTGCTCCACGCCATTTCTACATCGGTACAATCTGGAACTTTTAGATGTTCAACTTTTCCGGGAGACCGATATCAAATAAATTGCTATCTTTGTAGCTTGATTTTTTACTATTTCACACATTTAACATGGCTCTCTCTTCAAAAGATAACGTTTTGCTCGGTTTGGCCGACCTGTTGAATAAGAACAGGCTGGAAATCCTGCATAGAAACAGACTTGACATGGAGGCGGCCGACGGTTCGGACGAGTCGCTGAAAGACAGGCTGAAGGTGGACGGGCGTAAAATTGACGGGATGATCCGCTCCTTGCGTGAGGTGGCCGCCCAAGAGGACCCCGAGGGAAAGATTCTCTACGATTTCACACGCGACGACGGATTGAGGGTCGTCAACCGTTCCGTTCCGTTTGGAACGATCCTGATCATTTACGAATCGCGTCCCGATGTAACCATCGAGGCTGCGGCAACGGCATTCAAGGCAGGGAACCGCGTTCTCTTGAAAGGTGGAAAAGAGTCGCTACAGACAAACAGCTATCTGACGGAGCTATGGCAGCAGTCGCTCTCGTCGAACGGCTACGACCCCAACTTCGTGGAATACCTCAATTTATCGCGCGACGAGACACGACGGCTGATCAGGGAAAACAGGCACCATGTCGACATCATCATTCCTCGGGGAGGAGATGCGCTCATTGAGTTTGTAACCGGCAATTCGTCCGTACCTGTGATTGTAAGCGGACGGGGCAACAACTTCATGTATCTGGATGAGAATTGCGATGTAGAGATGGCTGCACGGTTGATCCTCAACGGCAAACAGCGCATCAGTGTCTGCAATGCTCTCGACAAGGTGCTGGTGAACAGAGGGATGCCCGGACTGACAGAGAAACTTTCCTGCTTTGTTTCACAACTGCTGGACAAGGGGATTGAGGTTTGGGGCAACAGCGAAACAGTTTCGCACTGCGCACAGATCCGGGAGATTGAGGATGAAGCCGTGCTTTACGAGGAATTTCTGGCACCCAAGATCTATTTTTCACTGGTTGGCGACCTGGATGAGGCCATAAGCATGATAAACCGTTATTCCGGAGGTCATTCGGCCGTTATCGTAACCGAAGAGAAGGCGAAAGCGGATATTTTCATGCAGCGGGTGGACTGTGCAGCTGTCTATCACAATGCCTCCATGCGGTTTACCGACGGGGGGCAGTTCGGTGTGGGGGCAGAGATTGCCATCAGCACGCAAAAACTCCATTTCCGCGGTCCCCTCGGTTCGCAGGAACTGGTCACCAACAAGTGGTTCATCTATGGGAAGGGACAAGTACGCAAATAATTTATGAAAAAGAAACTGATAATAAAGATTGGCACCTCCACGCTTACAGCGGGAACCAACCGCATATCCTTTGCGGTTATCGAAAGCCTGGCGCGGCAGATTGTAGAGCTGAAAAAAGAGTTCGACATCGTTATCGTCTCCTCCGGGGCCATTGCAACTGCACGACAATTTGTCGAAATCAACGGTTATCACAGGAATGTCGACTCCAAACAGGCCATGGCCGCCATTGGTCAGACCAAATTAATGGAGCTCTACGACGGCATCTTCCGCACTTTCGGATTAAATATCGCACAAATACTGCTCACCTATCGCGATTTCGAGAACGAAACGGCAAACGAGAATACGCGGAACACCATCAATAAACTCTGGGAGGTGGACTATATCCCCATCGTCAATGAAAATGATACCGTCTCCATTGAGGAGATCGTGCTGGGCGACAACGACAAGCTCTCCGCACTGGTTGCGGTGATCACCGCTGCCGATCTGCTTATCCTCGTTTCAGACATCGACGGCGTTTATACCTGTAATCCGCATCTGCATAAAGAGGCCGAACTGATCACGGAGGTGACCGACCTCGACTCAGTGGCTCACTGTATTGAAGAGAAGGAGTCGACACTGGGCACCGGTGGAATGTCGTCAAAAGTACACGCTGCAGAGATCTGCAAGAAGCACGGTGTGGAGATGTGGATTGTAAACGGACAACGGGAAAATTACATCATCCAGGCGCTGAACGGCACGATACCCTTCACTAAATTCACGGCAGTAGCAGTGAAAACAACTATCAATGACAAACCATGAAATACGGATTTATCGGTTTTGGGAATCTGGCCAAAGCAGTCTACCAGGGGCTTGAGCGGGTTAATGGCATCGAGTTTGCCTACTTCGCCCGGAGCAAAAAGGGGGTGAAGATGCACTACTTCGACCGAATCGAGGAGTTGGTCTCTTTTGCCGATGTAATCTGGATTGCCGTCAAGCCACAGGATATCGGGGGAATACTCGAGCAGCTGCAACCATTGAAACTGGAAGAAAAAGTGATTGTTTCGCCAGTTGCCGGAAAGAGCATCGCATTCATTGAAAAGTACCTGGGCAACAGGGTTCCGATCGTACGCATCATGCCAAACCTGGCCATAGCTTACCGGAAATCGGTTACGGCGTTTGCAACGAATCAACCTCACAACCCCCATACGGAAGCTATCTTCGAGATCCTCTCGCAGTTGGGGAAAGCCGTCAAGCTGAACGAGGAGGGTTTCGATCTCTTCACATCGGTCTTCGGAAGCGGTCCCGCCTTTATCCTGGCATTCATCCAGATCTTCAAGGAAAAGATGCGGGAATTTGAGCTGCCGGGAAACGTTCTGGACGAACTGCTGCTCGAGCTCACACAAGGAACAACGCAATATTTTGCTGAAAACCAGTTAAACTACAGCATCGAAGAGCTTATCCGGAACATTACCAGCAAGGGAGGCACGACCCAGGCCGGACTGGAATACTTTCGCCAGCACGAGATCGGGAGGCATTTCGAGGGGGTACTGGATGCCGCCAGACGCCGGTCGGAAGAGATGAGCAGAGGGTGAACAAAAACCGCTGCTTTGCGTTAATAACAAAATTTATTACCGGGATCTGGAGTGAAACATACCACAAAACGATTGAGTATATGGCCAACAAAAAAAATTTCATCATCGACACGAACGTTATTCTTCACGATTACAGCTTCTACGAAAATTTTGAAGAGAACGACATCTACCTCCCCTTTGTTGTTCTGGAGGAACTAGACAAATTCAAGAAGGGCAATGAGCAGATCAATTTCAATGCACGGGCTTTTGTGCGCGAACTCGATATGATCACCGACGACAACCTCTTCAAGCAGGGCGCCGACCTCGGTGTCGGACGCGGCAAGCTCTATATCGTAAACAGCGTAAAAGCACATGAAAAGATTGTCGAGGCGTTTCCCGAAAGGACTCCTGACAACCGGATTCTCTCCACCGTGCTGGATGTGACCGAGAAGCACCCGAAAATGAAGACCATACTAGTCACCAAGGATATCAACCTGCGAATGAAAGCGCGCTCGCTGGGCATTCCGGTTGAAGACTATATCAACGACAAGGTGGTCGACATCGATGTTTTCGGTAAGGGTGAACAGGTGGTTGAGGGGGTGAATCCCGACCTGATCGATAAGCTCTACGCACAACCGGCAGGCGTAAGTGTGGATGAGTTTACTTTCGACAGCCCGCTCGTGCCCAACGACTCTTTTGTCCTGAAAAGCGAACGTAACAGCGCTCTTGCAAGATACAATCCGTTTACGCAAAAGATCATCCGGGTAGAGAAGGAGCCCAGCTTCGGCATCTCTCCCAGAAACGCAGAACAGACATTTGCACTGGGCGTATTGAACGATCCCGACATCAAGCTGGTAGGAATCACCGGAAAGGCCGGAACGGGTAAAACCTTGCTGGCACTGGCCGCAGCCCTGAAACAAAACAAGCAGTACAGTCAGATCCTGCTCGCCAGACCCATCGTCTCCCTCTCCAATAAGGATCTGGGATATCTGCCCGGCGATCAGAAACAGAAGGTGGCTCCCTATATGCAGCCATTGTTCGACAACCTGAACGTGATTAAATCACAGCTCGGCCCCAACAGTGCCGAACAACGGGTTCTCGAAGAGATGCAGAAATCGGGAAAACTTGAGGTCGAGGCGCTTGCATTTATCCGCGGACGAAGCCTGAGCGAGACCTACTGCATTATCGACGAGGCACAGAACCTCACACCGCACGAAATAAAGACCATCATCACCCGCGCGGGCGAAGGCACCAAGATGGTGTTTACGGGCGACCTGCAGCAGATAGATTCACCCTACCTCGATTCGCAATCCAACGGTTTGGCCTACATGATCGACAAGATGAAGGGTCAGCAGATCTTTGCCCATGTGAACCTGGTAAAGGGAGAACGGAGCGAACTATCTGAACTGGCAAGCAATCTGTTGTAAGGATCATGTAACGGGAAATAGGTTTATCGGACCGGTTCAAGCGTATTGCAACTGACTGCAATGCGGTTTTTTACCTTAAAATTGATTATCTTTGCAGTCCAAACAAAGAGAACCGACAATGCAAAAACCGAGCATACCAAAAGGGACGCGTGATTTTTCGCCCCAGGAGATGGCGAGACGCAACTATATTTTTGACACCATCAAGGAGGTGTACCGACTTTACGGTTTCCGGCAGATCGAGACACCGGCCATGGAGAATCTCTCCACGCTGATGGGTAAATATGGCGAGGAGGGAGACAAGCTCCTGTTCAAGATCCTCAATTCAGGTGATTTTCTGTCCGACATGAGTTGCGACGACATCACCGAAGGAAATTCGGCAAAGACAGCCGCCAAGATTTCGGAAAAGGGTCTGCGCTACGACCTTACTGTCCCTTTTGCACGGTATGTCGTAATGCACCGCAACGAGATATCCTTCCCCTTCAAACGGTTTCAGATTCAGCCCGTGTGGCGGGCAGACCGTCCACAAAAAGGGCGTTACCGCGAGTTTTTCCAGTGCGATGCCGATATCGTCGGGTCCGACTCGTTGCTCAACGAGGTGGAGCTGATACAGATCATCGACGAAGTGTTCCGCAGGCTCAACATCCGCGTGTCGGTAAAACTCAACAACCGGAAGATTCTCTCCGGAATTGCCGAAATCATAGGTGAGGCCGACAAGATCACCGACATTACCGTTGCGATCGACAAACTAGAGAAAATCGGGCTGGACAATGTAAATGCCGAACTTCGGGAGAAAGGGATATCTGAATCAGCAATCGAGCGACTGCAGCCCATTATCCTGCTCGGTGGGAGCAACCGGGAGAAGCTGACAACGCTGAAAAGCGTACTCTCCACTTCCGAAACGGGACTGAAAGGGGTGGATGAACTGGAGTTCATCCTCGATAAAATCGGATTGCTCTCCATCGGGTGTGACCTTGAGCTTGACCTCACGTTGGCCCGCGGCCTCAATTACTACACCGGAGCCATCATCGAGGTAAAAGCGTTGGATGTGGAGATCGGAAGCATCACGGGGGGAGGACGTTACGACAATCTCACCGGCATCTTCGGACTACCGGGCGTGTCGGGCGTGGGAATCTCCTTCGGAGCCGACCGCATCTACGATGTTCTCAACCAGCTCGATCTCTTTCCCGGCAACTCCACCTACAGTACCGACCTGCTGTTTGCCAACTTCGGCGACAGGGAAGCGTCGTACCTGCTCCCCATCCTCACGCAACTAAGAGGGAAAGGTATCTCTGTCGAAATCTACCCCGAAGCGGCCAAAATGAAAAAACAGCTATCGTATGCCGACAGCAATCGGATCCCGTTTGTGGCCCTGGTGGGTGAAAATGAGATCAAAGAGGGGAAGATTACATTAAAGGAGATGAAATCGGGAGAACAAACATCGGTCACTGTAGCGGAACTTGTTCAAAAATTAGCCCATTAAAAGTACGGCATGATCTCCATCGAAAATCTGACGGTCGAGTTCGGCGGGTTTACCCTGCTGGACGGGATCTCTTTTGTGCTGAACAAGAACGAACGTATTGCCCTGACCGGAAAAAATGGTGCCGGCAAATCGACACTGTTGAAACTGATAGCTGGAGCACAACAACCTACAAACGGCACCATCTCCTCTCCGAAAGAGGTTACGATAGGCTATCTGCCGCAACAGATGAAGCTCAACGATGAGCACACGGTGAAAGAGGAGGCGGCACTTGCATTCGATCATCTGAAGCAGCTGGAAGGTGAGCTGGAGAGGCTGCACCGCCAGTTGGCAGAACGGACCGATTACGAGTCGGATGAATACCGGCAGATTATCCAGCGCTCAACCGATGTCCAGGAGTTGTTGCTGATGTCGGGCATCAACGATTTCGAGGCTGAAACCGAAAAGACACTGCTTGGGCTGGGATTCAACCGGTCGGATTTCGACCGCCCCACACACGAATTTAGCGGTGGTTGGCGAATGCGTATCGAGCTGGCCAAGATCCTGCTGCGCTCGCCCGACCTCCTCTTGCTGGACGAACCTACCAACCACCTCGATATTGAGTCGATCCAGTGGCTGGAGAACTTTCTGGTTTCACGCACCAATGCAGTGATACTGGTCTCGCACGACAAGGCTTTTCTGGATAACGTGACCAACCGGACCATCGAGATCGTGCTGGGCAATATACACGACTACAAGGTAAACTACTCCAAATACCTGGAGCTCCGGAAAGAGAGGCGTGAACAGCAGCTTCGCGCCTATGAGAACCAGCAGAAACAGATTCAGGAGACCGAGGCGTTCATCGAACGGTTCCGGTACAAAGCAACCAAATCCAATCAGGTGCAGTCGCGCATCAAGCAACTTGAGAAGATCGAGCGCATCGAGGTGGATGAGGTGGACAACTCCCGCCTCAACCTGAAGTTCCCCCCCGCACCACGCTCCGGCTCCTATCCGGTCGTCGTGGAGAATCTGGCCAAACACTACGGAGAGCACCGTGTATTTTCAAACGTAACGTTCACCATCAATCGGGGTGAAAAAGTTGCATTTGTGGGGAAAAACGGTGAAGGAAAATCGACATTGATAAAATGTATCATGGGCGAAATCGGGTTCGAGGGGAAACTGGAACTGGGACATAATGTGAAGATAGGCTATTTTGCGCAAAACCAGGCCCAACTGCTCGATGAGAACCTGACGGTATTTGAAACGATCGACCAGGTTGCGGTAGGCGACATCCGTACCAAGATCAGGGATATACTGGGGGCATTCATGTTTGGAGGTGAGGCATCCGACAAAAAGGTACGGGTCTTGTCAGGCGGTGAGCGCACCCGGCTGGCGATGATCAGACTGCTGCTGGAACCGGTAAACCTGCTGATTCTGGACGAACCTACCAACCACCTCGACATCGCATCGAAAGAGGTGCTGAAAAAGGCGATACGCGAATTCGACGGCACTGCAATTATCGTGTCGCACGACCGCGACTTCCTCAATGAGCTGGTAGGGAAGGTTTATGAATTTGGCGGAGGTGAAGTAAGGGAACATATGGGAGGAATCTACGACTTTCTCTCCAAAAAGAGACTCGAAAACCTCCAGCAACTGGAACTTTCAAAATCTCCCGTAACAAACAGTCAGAAGGAGCGAGAGGTGTCACCCTCTGAAGGCAAGCTCTCCTACCAGGAACAGAAAGAGCAGAACCGGCTGGTCAGGCGTAAGGAGAAGGAGATAGAGGAGATTGAAGAGAAAATCACCCGGCTGGATCAGCAGCTGGCAGAATTGGAGGCTCGCCTCTCCACTCCCGAAGGGGCTTCCGATTTAGATCTGCTGCAAAATTATCTGGAGACCAAAAATAAATTGGATGTTGTCATGAACAATTGGGAGCGTCTAACGTTGGAGTTAGATGGTTTGAAAGGTTGACGGCAACCTCACGGATCGGCAGAAAACAGTGAATTAATAAATCAATGAACATCAGCAAGTTTATTCTCAACAATATCCTGGGATGGAAGGTAAGGAACACCTTTCCAGATGTACCCAAATGCATTATCGTAGTGGCACCGCATACAAGCAACTGGGATTTTATCATCGGGAAGCTGGCCTACTCCTCCATAGGTAGAACCGCTAATTTCCTGATCAAAAAGGAGTGGTTTGTTTTCCCTTTCAACCTCTTCTTCAAAAGTATCGGCGGGATTCCGGTAGAACGGAGCAGGAACAACTCGATGACCGGAGCCTTGGCGGCGGAATTTGAGAAACAGGAGAGGCTACAACTTGCCATAACCCCCGAAGGAACCCGAAAACCGGTCAAAGAATGGAAGAAAGGGTTCTATTTCATTGCACTGAAAGCCAACGTACCTATTCTTTTGATCGGACTCGATTACGGCAAAAGGGAGGCGTCGATTATCGACCTCTTTTATCCGACTGGCGACTACGCGGCCGATATTGTCAAGATCAGGTCATACTACAAGGATATCCAGGCGAAGCATCCCGAAAAGTTTATTCCCTGAAGTCCAAAGAGAGTTGCAGGGGCTGGCTGGCTGGCATCACCTGATCATTTGAAGCATTCTTCAGTGTCAACCCCATCAGCCGTATGCTGCGCTCTCCGATATCGTCTACCTGTAAAAGCAGCTCCTTGCCCAGATCAAACAGCTGGTCATAGGTTTTTAGATAGTAGGGTACGGTCCTGCTTCGGGAAACAGTTGTAAAATCGGCATACTTGATCTTCAGTGTCAATGTCCTGGCCAGGAAGTTTCGCTTTTGGGCCCTTCGGTGCACCTCGCGGGCAATCTCATCGAGGGCATGCAGCAGGTCGACCAGTTCATGAAGATCTTCGGCGAAAGTCTCCTCGGCTCCCAACGATTTTCGCACATACTCCGATTCCACCTCACGCTCGTCGATGCCACGGACAAACTGATAGTATAAGGTTCCGGCCTTTCCGAAATGACGGACCAGCTCCGTTTCGGTATACCGCTTCAGTTCGTAGCCGGTTCTTATTCCAAGTTCGTGCATCCGCTGTGCGGTAACCCGACCCACTCCGAAAAACTTCTCGATGGCCAGCTTTTCTAGGAACCTTTCCGCCTTTTCGGGCGTAATCACATACAATCCGTCCGGCTTTTTATAGTCGGACGCAATCTTGGCCAGAAACTTGTTGTAGGATACTCCTGCCGAGGCGGTCAACAGGGTCTGCCGGTGAATCTTCTCTTTTATCTCCTTGGCAATTTGCGTGGCAACTTCCATCCCCATCTTGTTTACCGTAACATCCAGAAACGCCTCGTCGAGCGAGAGGGGCTCCACCTTATCGGTATACTCCCGGAAAATCTGCATGATCTGGTTGGAAACCGTCTTGTAGTTTTCAAAACGGGGTGCTACGAAGATCAATCGGGGACATCGCCGAAGCGCCGTTACCGAAGGCATGGCCGAATGTATACCATACTGGCGGGCTTCATAACTGGCCGCAGCCACAACGCCCCGTTTGCCTCCATAACCCACTGCAACCGGCTTACCGCGATATTCAGGATTATCGCGCTGTTCGATGGAGGCATAAAAGGCATCCATATCTATGTGGATGATTTTGCGGATCATGGCAACAGCTCCATTCACCGGATAGTATATACAATGGAGATGGCCGCTTTGCTGGGACCTGCATACTCTTTCTTGTCCTCACCTGTTTTGCTGCTATCCTTGCCCAGCGAGTAGAGATCGTAACTGAAGCGGACAAAGCCGAAGCCTGCCGTAGCTTCAATAGCCCAGCTGTCGCTGAAGAACCACTTGTAGCCGTAGCTGAACCCGAATCCCACTGCACCACCCCGATAGCGGTTGTCCCTTAACCCCTTCAGGGTATTGAACGGCATCTTCACTCCGCCAATATCGTATCGGCCGCCCACACCATGTACACCGAAGAAACTGCCGTCGAAGTTGTCGCTCATCCAGTATCTCACTTCGGGCCATACAACCCAGTGTTCCATCCGCCTCTCATCCCCCTTCGTGAAGGGGTTTATCCCTGCGCTCAGCTCCATGCTGATATTCTCTCCGAAGGCATACTCGAAACCGATATTGGTTGTTGCCGTAAACCAGGAAGGTAAATTGGACTTGATCGATATCTCCTGCGCATGGGCACGGAAAGGAAAAAATGCTACGAGAAGCAGAAGCAACGATTGTGTTTTCAAGCTGTACGTCATGTTATTTCAATTTTGTAACCACCTACTTCCTCAAACAAATTCCCTGAAAAAAAGTTTGTTGCTCACTCAAAAAAATGGGGAATTACCCTAAAAATCCCGAATCATGACTATGAGGCAGGAGCAAGAATATTAATTTATACTATCATTTCATAATATATATGAATTATAAAATATCAGATTTTCAAAATGGCTACAGAAGCCGATTTAACATTTACTATTTTTTAAGTTATTTTTCATTCTGTTTTGTATATTTCAAAAAAAATGCTATATTTGTAGCGGTTATTCATACTTATTAAATCTTTTACAATGTAAACGGGGAGTAAATTGCTATTAAAGCAAACATCGACATATCATAATATATTTTAATCGCTGGCCAATTTGTAACTATTTTTAAGAAACAGATTAGAAAAACACCTTTTTCGACAGATAACCAATCATACCAAACTATATCTGCTCTGGTTTTTTAGTTAATTATTAATCTTAAAAAATGAAAGAATGAAAAGAGTAATTTCAAATCTGGCTAGAGGAGCGGTGTTCGCATTATTGTGGGCCATATCCTTATCTCTATTTGCCCAGGGAATAACCGTAAAGGGCAAAGTGGTTGATGCAAACAATGCACCTTTGATCGGAGTAACAATTCAGGTTCCCGGAACTACCACCGGAACTGTTACCGATGCTGATGGAAATTTTACGTTAGGCAATGTTCCTCCCAATGGAACAATCGAGGTTTCTTATGTAGGTATGAAAACAGAGTTAATCCAGGTGAACGGCAGAACCACCATAGATGTAATCCTGACAGAAGACACGGAGATGCTGGAGGAAGTTGTGGTGGTAGGTTACGGTACCATGAAAAAGAGTGACCTGACCGGAGCCGTGGAGAATGTATCGGCTGCACGTCTGCTGGACAAACCGGCATTCAACGTGGCCCAGGCACTTTCCGGTAAAGTAGCCGGATTAAAGATCATTGAGCGTTCCGGTGCTCCCGGAGGAATTCCGATGATCCGTATCCGCGGAACAAACTCCATAAATTCAGGAAACGATCCGCTCTTTGTGGTGGACGACGTGGTGGGTGTCGCCAATGCATTGACAATCTTGAACCCCAATGAGATTCAATCCATTGACGTATTGAAGGATGCATCTGCGACAGCTATCTATGGAGCACGCGGGGCAAACGGTGTGATCATCATCACCACCAAACGCGGTGTTGAAGGGAAACCGGTAATATCATACGACGGCTACGTTACACAGAGCTTCATGCAACGAAGGTTGAATGTATTGAACAATGAACAGTTCTTCTATGTGATCAGGCAAGCCTACATGAATGTTACCAAATATGCAACCAATCCCAACTGGTCTACCTGCTACGATGCGGCCATCTTGCCACCGGGAGAAGGGTCCATGACCTATTCCGAGATGCCATGGCTATTTGAAAAGACCACTCCGGGAGGCTTTAGGATTCCATTGCTGGGAAGAGACGGCAACTACTACAAACCACGCTTCGAGAACGACTGGGAGGGTGAAACATTCAGGCCGGCCACCTCTACCAATCATCAGATTGCGATACGGGGCGGGAGCAAGGATGTGAAACTGGGTACCTTCCTCGGATACTCGAACAACAACGGTTTGCTGCTGAACTCGAACTTCGAGCGTTTTTCGGGGAAGATGACCGGAGATGTGAAATTGACCGACTGGTTCAATATCAACTCTTTCCTCTCACTGAACAGGAGCAAGGAGAGAACCAATGACGTCTCCTTCTTCAGCGGTGGCATGGCACGCGCAGCCATCGAGTCCTACCCGATGCTCCCCATCAAATATCCCGACGACCCGGAGATTTACGGCATTTATGCAGGCCAGTACGGAACCAATGCCGACTTTCCAATGGGAGAGGTCGACTGCCAATCCCCTGTAGCCGTCAGCAACGGAGTAGAGACCTTTAGGCGGCGTGTACAGGTTAACGGGGCCGTCAGTCTCAATTTTACGATCACCTCTCACCTGACCTTCAAGAGTAATTTTGCAATGGATCTCCTGGAAGAGAAGTATTACCGCTATGCCAACAGAAAAATATCCCGGTCGGCACAAGGTGCTGCCAACCTGGAAGCATTCAAGAATTATTACTGGCAGAACGAAAACTACTTCAACTACAACAACAGTTTCGGAGATCACACTGTCAGCGGTCTGTTGGGGACATCATGGTCGAGATTCACCGGAGAGGACCTGACAACCTGGAACGACCATTTCTTTGATGATTTTTATGGCTGGCACAACATCGGGATAGGTACGGCAACAAGACCTGCTCCCGGGAGCAGTGACCGGCAAAACTCACTCAACTCCTATTTCGCCCGAATCAATTACGATTTTTTGGGCAAGTATCTGTTTACCGCTACCGGACGCTACGACGGCTCTTCCAAATTCGGAAAGAATTCCAAATATGGTTTCTTCCCCTCCGCTTCAGTCGCATGGCGAATAAGCGAGGAGGATTTCATGAAAGAGTTCAACGGACTGAGCAACCTGAAACTGCGTGCCAGCATCGGACAGACGGGTAACCAGGAAATCGGTAGCTATGTGACGCAGACCTTTATCGGGTCCGGAACGGTAGTACTGGGTGATGCAGGAGAGCCGGGGTTGTGGCCCAACTCTGTAGGGAATCCCGACCTGAAATGGGAGAAGACAACGCAATACAATTTTGGTATTGATCTGGGGATCATCGACAACAGGATAACATTGATGCTCGACGTCTACAACAAACTGACCAGCGACATGTTGCTGGACGTACCGCTGCCTCAATCTACCACTACCGGCAGTGTACGGCTCAATTATGGAAAAATCCGCAATAAGGGGTTCGAAGCCGTACTGGGGACACACAACATCAAGAGCCGCGATTTCAACTGGTACAGCGACATCAACTTTACCCGCAACATAAACAAGATTGAACAGTTGGGTCCAACCGGCGCCGACATCCTGCGAAACTGGTGGGTAGGCGGAGCCAACACCATCCTGAGGGAAGGATTGCCAGTGGCTCAATTCTTCGGACTTAACCGACTTGGAACATATGGGACAGATGAAGCCAGCCTGGCCGCCCGTTACGGGATGCTCCCGGGCGACGTCAAGTATGAGGACCGTAACAACGACGGAAGAATCAGTTTTGTGGAAGATGGTATACCCATGGGCAGCGCATTCCCGAAATGGGATATGAACTTCAACAACAGCCTGGCATACAAGAACATCGACTTCAACCTGGATATCCGCATCTCCTATGGTGCCAAGAAGGAGAACCGGACCAACCACTCCTCGGAAGACCGTCAGGGGTTGGCCAACGGAAAGACTTCCATCCTTGATGCCTGGCGTCCAGACCACCAGAACACAATGGTTGCACAGGTTCGGCCCGGAAACGGCGGCGCATATTATCAAACCTATCCCGACACCCGCTGGATCGAAGATGCATCCTTTGTGAGAGGAGACGGGATGACGATCGGTTACACTTTCCCGCAGGAGATGACGACGAAAATCGGAGCCAGCAAGGTAAGAATATACCTGAATGCTTCCAATTTCTTCCTTTTGACCAAATATTCCGGCTACGATCCTGAAGGTAGTGATAACGATAACATGGACAGTATTACGCCCGGTATGGATTTCTTTATGTATCCGAGACCGTCGAATTACTCACTCGGTGTTAATCTAACGTTCTAACCTTTTAAAAACGCACTGAATATGAAAACAATATCAACCAATATTAAATGTATACTCATTACGTTGATGGCTGGGATATTCTTCTTCTCCTGCAACGATTTTCTGGAGGAGCATCCCACCGGGACATTGACAGATGAAGCTCAGATCACAAGTATTCCCGGAGGTGTTGCACTGGCAACAGGGGCCTACAGGTCGCTGGCCGACTGGACCGGCGGTGGTAACGTCTGGGGAAGCAGCCTGCCGGGAAGCCTGGAATATCCTACTGGAAAAGCTTATGCTCAATATATGGGATCGGACCTCTGGAAATATGAGACCGATATCATGGATGGAACGCATCCCTATTTCACCACCATCTGGAACAACTGGTATAGAGGGGTCAGGGATGCAAATCTTGCCATAAAGATGTTGCCGGGAGTTACACAGATGCCGGAAGCAGACAGATCCAGATACCTTGGAGAGGTCCGCACATTGCGCGCTTTCTACTATTTCTGCCTGGTAAGGCTGTACGGTGATGTAATCGCCAACACAACCGTACTGCAGAATGTGGGGGAAGCGCAGCAACCACGCACCTCGCTGGTAAACATCTATGACAAGATCATCGTTCCCGACCTGGAGTTTGCAGTAAACGAAAGCAACCTGCAGGATACGCGGTCGACCGACGGACGGGTTACCAAGCATGTGGCCAGGGCAATTCTGGCTGATGTATATCTCACCATGGCCGGCTACCCCTACCAGGAAGCCCGGACCGACACCACAAAAAAATGGTGTGAAACCGGTAGCTGGTCAATGACGGAGTATCCGGTAAACACGCAAAGTGCAAGGGAGTTGCTTCAAAAGGCAAAAACACAGCTCGATTTCCTTTACGGCCAGTATCCGATCGGCGAATTCAGCGACCTCAACAATCCGGAAATGGACAACAAGGGGGGAGCAATCTTCCAGATCCAGTACTCATCCGGCATCAGGGATAACGGACTGATCGTGCATACATTACCGCTATCGCTCCAGATCTCGGTATTTGACGTGGAAACCGGAACATTCATCCCGAGCACCGAATATCTGAACTCATACAATCCGGCCGATATCCGTTTGCAGGAAAGGGTCTATTTCTACAGCAGCGATACAAAAGCCTCGAAGTATGATCCGAACGAAAGCCCCGCTCCCAAGTTTGCAACCCGCTACCTGCAGAAGTACTACGACAAGGATGCCATCAAGCGGACAGCCCGTTCCGGTCTGAATTTCAATCTATACAGATATGCCGACATCCTGCTGATGCTGACGGAAGTAAACTGGGCCCTGCGACAACTAGGGGTGGCAATACCCGACAATGATGTGGTAAAAGGGATCAACGAGGTCAGGACCAGGGCAGGCTTATCCAACTTTTCCGCAGATGGGCTGACACTCCTCGACATCATGAGTGAACGTGCATACGAGCTGGTATTTGAAAACAAGATGTTGTGGGATCAGCGACGTACCCGCAAGGTACTGATCGATGGAGAAGGCCAATTCGCAGGTATTGAGAATTTCGTGGGCCACCAGCCTACCCATTTCAACTTCGAATTCAGCAACAAACATCTGCTCTCACCCATTTCGGGCACCGAGCTGGACAACAACAGGAAATGCTCCCAGAACTTCGAGTGGTTGCCACTGCAGAAAGGAGAATGATTTTATTAACTTGAAAAAAATAATCGTATGAAAAAATATATCTATACTCTAGTTGCCGTAGTCCTCTTCTTCAGTTGCGGACAAAACAACCAGTATGAAATACCCACCGATGAGAATGGAAATATCATCTGGACCGGCGTGTCGAGTACCACGACTACAGGAATCAGCTCGATTGACAACTCCTTTACGGTTACGGCCACGTTTGCCACGGCAAAAGTGGGCGATGTAATGAAGGTTGAACTGTTGCAACTGCAGACACCACCCGACGGAGGGACTACCAAGCAGTTGCTCCCCTTGGCAAACACCCAGAAGGAGGTTACCGTAGGGAACGATATGAAGGCTTCAGTAAGCTACACCCGCGATCAGGCAAATCTGAATGAGGTTGGCGACTACGTGGTGGTGGTTTTCAACGGAGCCACCGACTATGCAAAACAACGTGTAGACATGGTTAATGCCATGACCGTTTCGAAACCTACCGCATCGGGCAAGGAGATCGAGGTTGCCCGCACCGCTGAAGTGGCCTATTTCAATGTAAGGGTGACTCCCAAGGAGGGTACATTTACCGGGAATGTGGCAGTTAGGAGAAAAAACGGTACCGATGGAACCTGGATAGATGTAGCAGGCTCTCCCTACTCGGGCGATGATCAGCCATACCTTGTACCCATTGCCGGAACTGATTTCATTGCCGAGAATGATACGATGTTCTACACCTTTACTGCTACACAGGGCAGTTATCAGGAGGTCATTGAAAGTACAGTTATTGTGAGGGATCCCTATTTCTACCTGAAGAAGTCGGCCACACTAGCCCTTGGCACTTCTTCCGCGGGCCGCGATCTGCTCGTTAACGGAACCGTGCCGGCAAACGATCCCATGGCCATGATAGCTGTTGAAGGCTCACTGATACTTAAAGGGGGCTCAACCTATCTCTCCTCCGGGAAAACTATTCAGTTTGTCCCCTCAACAACTGCACTCTACGCACTCAACAACTCCAATACGGCCATTGCCGAATTTGAAAGCGGAACTCCGAGCGATACGCTCGATCCGATTTCGGGACAAGGAGTCTACATCTTCAAGGCGGTAACCGGTCCCAATCCCGCTGATGTTTATTACGGGATGATCATGGTTACCGGAGTAATCCCGAATCAATCCGTTTCGTTTGAATACCGGATTGGAAACCAGTATGCCCACCTGTCGGTAGTCAGGTAGGCAAAAAATGGATAAACCAACACCGCAAACCGGTTTGCGGTGTTGGTTTATCAAAAATGCAGCATGAGACTACACTGTTAATTAAATATAAAAAGCAAGAAAAGCGTGCCTCTGTCTCACTAAATACCTATCTTAGTAACGATTTTATTCAAAATCAGTTAGCCAGTTCAAGAGTCGCGGTAAATGAAAAACAATGATTGACCTGGAATGCAATCGATCCTGAGATATTTCAAAAAAGCAGATTACACCATATGGCTGATCTGCACTCTCCTCTCCATTACCATGTCTGCCGGACTCCGTGCACAGGAGATAGGGACGGAGCAGGTAAGGTTTATGAATACACCTCTTCTTTTCAGCAAAAACGGACAGAAGTACCAGCAACTCCTTGCCGAGTACCTGTCGGACAAGAGCGGAAAGATCACCTTCAGGTCGGGCGGCAAGGAGCTGCTCTCTTCCGCGGTAACGAGAGGGGAAAACAGATTCTTGCTCACGCTTCCTGCAGTAAGCAGTCCGGAAGAGATTACCCTGCAGACTACGATCGACAACGGCGAACCTCTCTACCACAAGGTGATGGTTGTTCCGCCAAAGAGGTGGACGGTCTATCTTGTCCAGCACTCACATACAGATATCGGCTACACGCGCCCTCAATCAGAGATACTGGCAGAACAGATGCGCTATATCGATTATGCGCTGGATTACTGCGACCAGACTGACAACATGCCCGATGATGCCCGCTTCAGGTGGAGTTGTGAATCGTCATGGGTAACCCGCGAGTATATCCGGACAAGACCGGCCTCGCAGCTCGACCGTCTATTTCAACGTATCCGGGAACGGAGGATAGAGGTGACCGGCATGTTTGCCAACATGTCTGAAATTGTCGGTGAACATACGCTGGTGGACCTCCTGCAACCCCTGAAAGAGATCAGGGATCTGGGTATTCAGGTCACCACTGCCATGCAGAACGATGTAAACGGAGTAGCATGGTCTATGCCCGATCTATTCAGGAATAGCGGGGTGAAGTACCTTATCATGGGGATAAACGAAACCAGATCGATCAGACCGTTTGAGATACCTACCTGTTTCTGGTGGGAGGCACCATCGGGAGCAAGGTTGCTGGCATTCAGGGGAGAACACTACATGACAGGAAATTTCTACAACATCGGAAATGAGGAGATGGATTTTATCCCCCTGATCAGGGGGATCTCCGAGCTGGAGGGAAAAGGGTATCCGTTCGACCGGATAGGGCTTCAGTTTTCGGGGTACTTCACCGATAATGCTCCCCCATCCACTGCCGCCTGTGCATTTGTAAAAGAGTGGAATGCAACCTATGAATCACCCAGACTGAGATTGGCCGTGGCAAGTGAGTTCATGGAGTATGTAGAGAAGAACCATGCCGGGGAACTCCCTGTTTACAGAAAGGCGTGGCTCGACTGGTGGACGGATGGTTTTGGCTCCGTCTCGCGCGAAACTGCAGAGATCCGCAAAACGGAGAACGCAATCGAGCAAGACGAAGGAGTTTTCTCCGTGATCTCCATGCTCGATGGCGACCTGCCAACCGAAATGGAAAAAAAGATCGGCCACGTCAAGGAGAACATCATCTTTTTCGCCGAACATACCGTTGGAGCAGCAGAAAGCATTGAATCCCCCTTTTCAGAAAACTCCGTGAAACAGTGGCTGCAAAAAGGAGCTTATGCCTGGGAGGCAGTCAAGAAGGAGACACTTCTGCGGGAGGAGGCTCTTGCCAGGCTGCAACCTTTTCTGTTCAAGGCAGATTTTCCCGTTATAAATGTTATAAATCCCCTGGGTTGGGACCGCTCGGGTACCGTAAGAGTTTTCATCGATTCGGGAATAGTTCCGTCCGATAAGAGGGTCCGTATCACTGATATCGCCACCGGGAAAGAGGTGCCGTTCCAATTGATCGCCAAACGGACCGAAGGTGCTTACTGGATGCTTGAGGTGTCGGATGTCCCCGCATTAGGGTGTAAGGCATTAAGGATCGACAGGGCAAACGAACCGGTATTACCCGATACGGTAGCCGATGATGCCGTACTGGAGAACCGCTATTACCGGCTGGAGATAGACAAAAGGAGCGGTGCAGTCAACAGCCTGATCGACAAAAAACTGAACTTGGAACTGGTGGACAGCAATAACCCCTATCAACTGGGCCAACCCGTCAGGGAGAGCTCCGAGAAGCGCGACACTCCCCCGTTCCACCGGACAGTTAGCCACAACGTACGCATTGAGAAGGGAGTCAAGGGAGCAATATGGGAGAGCATCAAGATCTTTTACGGGATGCCGGGATTCGGAGGAGCCGGGGAGGGAGCGGAAAAGGGAATTGAACTGGAAGTGAGGCTCTACCGCAACACCCGGAAGATCGAGTTTGCATACCGCGCCCACAAGGAGATCGTAACCGATCCTGAAGCATTGTATATTGCATTTCCCTTTTCATTGCCGGACTCCAGGATTGTGTTCGAAACAACCGGAGGTACATTGACCTGGGGAGAGCAGCTGCCAGGCTCCTCGTCCGACTGGAACGTCGCACAGAATTTCGTTTCGGTACGCGGCAGCAAAGGACAGATCGTTCTTGTCAGCAACGAGGTGCCTCTGTGGCACTTCAGCGACTTCAACATGGGCAAGTTCGAACGCTTTCCCCAACCGGGAGAACCATGGCTCTACTCGTGGGTGATGAACAACTACTGGTTCACCAATTTCAGGGCATACCAGGAGGGGAGTTTCAGCTGGAGCTATCAGCTCACCTCAACCGACGACACCACGAACGCTTTTGCAGTAAGGTTTGCGCGTGGGGAACGGAACAGTTTCGCCACCCGCACCCTCCCCGCCGGCATGCAGGCATCGGGTGAGGCCCTGCTCAGGACATTGAACATCAACGGGCCGGCAAATGCCCCGTTGATACATATCCGTCCCTCGTTTCGCAAAAGATCGGTTGTGCTCCACTTCCGGGAGGTTGACGGATTGCCTGCAGAAATTCAGCTCTCGCCCGCAAACGCAACCGTAACCATAAGGAAAGTGACCGAAATCAATTCCCTGGGTGAAGAAACCGGAGCAGCAGGATCGACCATCCGGCTGGTTCCCTACGAAGTAAAATTTATCGAGGTGGAGATTTAATCTATTCAAGACCGGACCATTAAAAGAACAAGCACGATGAAAACAGCTCTTCTTATCCTCTCTGTTGTATGGCTGGGCCTCTCCTCTTTTCAGCGATCCGACCAACCTGCCGGGCCACAAAAGGGAGACTCCATCCATGTTGTGGGACATGCCCATATGGATATGAACTGGTTATGGACATACTCCGAAACCATGAAAATGTGTAACGACAATCTCCGTCAAGCCGTAGCCTTTATGAAGGAATTTCCCGATTATACCATGGTTCAGAGCCAGGCTGCCGTCTACAGGTTTGTGGAAGCGGTAGACCCTCCATTATTTGAAGAGGTGAAAAAATATGTGAAAGAGGGACGCTTCGAACCGGTTGGGGGGATGTGGACAGAGGGTGATGCCAACCTCTCCTCCGGTGAGGCGATCACCCGTTCCTTCCTGCTGGGGCAACGCTACTTCCGGAAACATTTTGGAAAGACGGCGAACGTTGGCTGGCTGCCCGATAATTTCGGACATGTGTCGCAGATGCCCCAGATCCTGAAACTGGCAGGATGCGACTATTTCTATTTTCACCGATGCAAACCCCATATTGGAACCTTCTGGTGGGAGGGGAGCGACCGGTCGAGGGTGCTCTGCTATGGCAACGACACATATAACGGCGACATCACCCTGAATCTGAAGGATGAGCTTGCCAGATTCGCCCCAAAAGGAGGCAGGATCCTGCAGATCACCGGCGTGGGAGATCACGGCGGAGGTCCCACCCGTGAGAATATCGAGATGGTCCACCAGCTGGACAGGATGGATGACTATCCGGCAGTCAAGTTCACGACGGCAAGGGATTTCTTTGAGAAGAGCACCGTTGAAGCCAAAGAGAAACCTGTACACCACGGTGAGATGCAGTTTATCTTTGAAGGGTGTTACACCACCGTATCGGAGATAAAATCGGGGAATCGCGACAACGAGAATATGCTCTACAGCAACGAATTCTTCAATACGCTTCGTTGGCTGAAGGGAGATAGCTATCCGGCCGACGAGATCCGCGACCTCTGGATAACACAAACATTCAACCAGTTTCACGACATTCTCCCCGGTTCGGCCATCAATGAGGCCAACAAGGAGGCGATTGCCCGCTACACCGAAAACTTGCGGAAATCGACTGAGTTGAGAGACAACGCATTCAGGAAAATGGCCGATGAGATAAAGTTTCAGACCAATATGGGACAACCGGTGGTGGCATTCAACCTGCAGCCATTTTCCCGCAAAGCGATCGTTGAAGCAAGTGTATACTCCCATCAACAGCCGGTCTCGGTAAAATCTACCGGATGGGGAGACTACTACGGATCAAAAAACATCTCTCCCATCGACAAGGGACAGGGAGAGTACCCGACTGTCTTGGTTCGCGATGCCACTGGAAAAACCTATCCCGCACAAATTGTCTGGTCGAAAGTGACCCCTCCTGGATTCACCTCTAAGGTGCAATTCGTTGTCGACGAAATGCCGGCCATGGGATACAAGACCTTCTATGTGGACATGACCCGGCCAGGAACATTCAATGAACCGATCCCGTTCAAGGAGGAGAGGTTCGAAACCGATCTCTTCACCGTGAAGGTGAACATGAAAACCGGAGCCATCACCGGATTGTACGACAAGCGGTCTGGCAAGGAGTATGTACAGGAGGGGAAAGAGTTGAACCGCCTCATGCTCTACCTTGAAGACAAGAAAGGGGGAATGAAGTCCTGGACACTGAACAGGATCGTCGGCAAAGAGGAGGTCAACGAGATCAAAAGCGTGAAGATAGTGGAAAACGGGCCAGTAAGGGCATGTATCGAAACTGTCAAACATTGGGGAAAATCGAGCTTTACCGAAAGAACCTACATCTACCGTTCATATCCGAGAATCGAATACGAGATGGAGGTGCACTGGCTCGAAACCGGGACCGATTCAACCGACTCCCCCATGCTGAGGGCACACTTTCCATTGGCATTCGATGCACCCAGACTCTTCTGCCAGGTACCGTTCGATGTGGTCGAGAGACCGGCAAATGGCAGTTTTCGTGGTGGCGCAGTACCCAAGCACCTCACCTCGCAGTCGAATGTTTACGGTGTTGAGCCCGAAAAGGGCGACGGACAGGAGGTGCCTGCACAGAAATGGGTGGACGTGACCGACGGAGAGAGCGGCATCGCCCTCCTCAACAAGACCAAGTATGGACACTCCTACCACGACGGGGAGCTGCGATTGACGCTGATGAGGGCTGCAGGAAGTCCCGACATCTATCCCAACCTCGGCAAGTTTGTCATCCGGTATGCCCTCTTTCCTCACGTGGGAGATTGGAAGAGTGGGGTATGGATGGAAGGAGACGACTACAATGTTCCCGTGCTGGCAGCAGAACCGCCATCGCTGGCTTTGGGAAGAGACCATGCCACCCAGCCCGAAGAGCAGTCGTTCTTCTCGGTAAGCGAATCCAACGTGGCCATAACGGGCATCAAACAATCAGAAGAGGGTGACGAGTTGATAGTCAGACTGGTAGAAACTGAAGGGAGAGCAACATCCGTTACGGTCCAACTGCCCGTAGCGGCAACAGCAGTACGCAGGCTCAACCTGATAGAGATGCCCCTCCAGGGAGCAGCAGCACCTGTTTCGAAAGGCTCCGCCTTTACAGTAGGGCTGAAGCCCCACGAAATAGCCACTATCGGCATCAGGCCACGATAGCAGGTTTGCCCACACCAAGCTTTACTGCTCATGATTCTGCTGGAAAACGATAAAATATCCCTGAAGATCGCGCTGATAGGCGGTGCCTATACCGACTTTCACCTGAAAGGAGGATTGCTGAATCCCATCAACTGGAGCTTGGAGGATGAGACAAACCCTCCGTTCAGGGGACACTTCCTCTGTTTCGACAGATGGGGACCGCCATCAGAGGGCGAGCGGCGAGAAGGGTTTCATCACCATGGAGAGGTAAACAGTCAGCATTGGCAATTGAGTGACCTCTCCGGGAGTAGCTGCGTTATGCGCTGCAGCCTGCCGATGGGAAAACTTGAACTGACCCGACAGGTCACTCTTCCTTCCGGGGAGCCCCTCTTTGTCGTTTCGGAAAAGATAAGGAACCTCAACAGCTATGGACGGATGTTCAATATCGTTCAACATGTCACTCTCGCACCACCTTTTCTCGACAAGGGAACGTTGATCGACAACAATACCGAAAAGGGGTATGAAGACAAGGAGGATGGCAGTTTACACCAGGAGAAGCCGGTGCTCCATTGGCCCGAAGCCATCCACAATGGAAAGAGGGTGAACCTGCGTCAAATTGAGGATCCATGGCCCAGGGTCTCGTCATTCGTCTACAACCGGCGGGAGAAGTATGGATGGGTCACCGCTCTCAATCCGCATCTGGAACTGATGGTGGGTTACCTCTGGAGGACCGGGGATTATCCCTGGATCAACTTCTGGCGTTCCATGAAGAACTGCGTGCCGACAGCATTCGGCATGGAGTTCGGTACCACCGGACTGCACGAACCGTTTCCGGTAGTGGCAAGGAAGGGGAAGATTTTCAACCGGAATCTCTACGATTTTATCGATGCCGGGGAAACGGTCGAGAAGAGGTTTATCGCTTTCCTGGCCACGATTCCGAACGATTACAAGGGAGTTGAAACTATCCGGCTGGAGAACTCCGCCCTGATTATCGGGGAAAGAGGGAGGAGCGACCGGCAGATCCGGTTCAGGCTCAGTGAAAACTGCCTGAACGCCGGGCAACTCATGCCGTGACACTGTGACAAAGAGTTGACAATTTAATTATACAGGTATGAAACGAAGTGAAATAAATCAGATTCTGCGCGAGGCAAAAGCGTTTCTGCGCGAGAGAAGTTTTCTCCTTCCCCCCTGGGCCTACTGGTCGATGCAGGAGTGGCGGGAAAACAGAGACAATGCGGAGGAGGTCATCTCCAGCATGCTCGGATGGGACATCACCGACTTCGGATCGGGAGATTTTCGCCGCCGGGGGTTGTTCCTCTTTACCATCAGGAACGGGAAACCCGGTGCCGGCAATAAACCGTATGCCGAAAAAGTGATGATCGTGGAAGAGAACCAGGAGACACCGATGCACTACCATTGGACAAAAATGGAGGATATCATCAACCGGGGCGGAGGAAACCTGATCATCGAACTCTACAACTCCACGCCCGACAACCGGCTCGACACGACGGATGTTCACTTTACAAAAGATGGCATAAAAGGGAGAGTCAAAGCAGGCGGAAAAGTGATCCTGTTGCCAGGGGAGAGTATCACCCTTGAACAGGGTATGTACCACCGTTTTTATGGTCAACCTGGAAAAGGGAAAGTTCTTGTGGGTGAGGTAAGTTCTGTAAACGACGATTCGGCGGACAACTGCTTTTTCGAAACGATCGGAAGATTTCCCACCATCGTCGAAGACGAGGCGCCACTCTATCTTCTGGTTAACGATTACAGCACCTTTCTCTCTTAACGGATAGTGGCATGGGAAAAAAGAGAATCGTGGTATCCGGCACAGGATGTTGCCTGGTGGACAGACTCTACAACAACGTCTCGTTCCACTCCGAGGCCTTCCGTTCCTGCTCTTGCCGAAGAGCAGGCGACGGAGGCTTGAGTCCCGGACACCTGGTATTGAGGGAGGAGTTCGAGGAGTTTGTAAAAAAAGAGGTTCGGGTTGCCCTCGACGAGCTGACAGAGGGAAGGAAGCCGGATAAGGTCAACATTGGCGGTCCATCTATCGTTTCCCTTATCCATGCGGCCCAGATCACGTACGGACTGGAGCGGGAGGTCAGGTTCTACGGATGTCACGGATCTGACGAGACCGGCAAGTTCCTGCTATCGAGCCTGCAGAAATTGCCGGTTGAGATCAGCCATTTCAAACAGATTGGAGACCTCACCCCCTCCACCGATGTCCTCTCCGACCCCACTTACGATAACGGACATGGAGAGAGGGTATTCATCAATTCCATCGGTTCGGCATGGGACTACTCTCCCGACAATCTGGATGACGATTTCTTCCAGTCTGATCTGGTTGTATTCGGCGGCACGGCCTTGGTCCCTCAACTTCACGATCAGTTGGGCGAGCTGCTCCTGCGGGCGAAGGAAAACGGTTGCATCACACTGGTGAACACCGTATTTGACTTTATTAACGAGCGTAAAAACCCTAAAAAGAGGTGGCCCCTGGGAAAAGATGACGAAAGCTATCGGAATATCGATCTGCTGATTACCGACAAAGACGAGGCGTTGCGGTTGAGCGGAGAGAACACCATCGAAAAAGCGATGCAGTTCTTTATCGCAAAAGGGAGTGGTGCTGCCATAATTACAAATGGAGCAAAGCCCGTGATGTTTTATGCGGACAGTAAGTTGTTCGGCAAAACTGGACCCGGGGAGCTGCCCGTCTCCGGCACAATCCTGGAGAAAATACGGCAGGAGCATTATCGGGGCGACACGACCGGTTGCGGCGATAATTTCGTTGGCGGGGTAATCGGTTCACTGATGTTCCAACTCGCCGAAGGAAAAGAAAGGATAGATCTGAAACAGGCCACTTCATTGGGTATTGTTTCAGGCGGTCACGCCTGCCTCTATATTGGTGGCACCTTTTTCGAGAGATACCCGGGTGAAAAATTGAGTTGCATCGAACCGATCCTCAACGATTACAAGAGAGAGACAGGCTAACCGTATAACCATGGAGAAGAGATCGATCCTGATTGTTGGTGCCGGAAAGATAGGCCGATCCCTGATCGGACAGCTCTTCGGCATGTCGGGATATGAAGTGGTCTTCTCCGATATCGACAAAAAGCTTGTCGATCTGCTGAACCGGGAGGGATCATACAAGGTGGTGGTCAAGGGAGAGAGCGAGGAGCAGATAGTTGTACCCAACGTAAGGGCTGTTGATGCGGCCGACAGGGAGGCCGTGGCCGAAGAGGTGAGAAAAGCCACCATCATGGCCGTATCGGTCGGGAAGAATGCACTGTTGAAGATTGTCCCATCACTTGTCGAGGGGTTGACTAGGCGCTTTTGCGATCCGGCGAGGGGTCCACTCGATATCATCCTTGCAGAGAACATGCGTTCTGCCGATCAATTTCTCCGCAATGAACTCAAGAGGGGAGTTCCGGAAAATTTTCCGTTGGACGAATATGTCGGACTGATCGAAACCAGTATCGGCAAGATGGTTCCCATCATCTCCGTGGCCGAGTTGGAGAAAGATCCGCTGACGGTCTTTGCCGAACCGTACAACCTGCTGATCGTGGACAGGCAGGGATTCAGAAACGAACTGCCCGATGTTGCAGGCTTGGCCCCGAAGGATAACATCAAGGCTTGGGTAGACCGGAAGGCTTTTATCCACAACCTGGGTCATGCCGCCGCAGCCTATTACGGATATTACAGCCATCCCGACGCAATCTATCTCTACGAGGTGCTGGACGACCAGGAGGTGTTGCAATTCACCAGGGAGGTGATGTTGCAATCGGCCGCAATTCTCCTGAAGCTCTATCCGGATGATTTTACGACAGAGGATTTGTCGGACCATATCGAGGATCTGCTATGTAGATTCAGGAACCGGGCATTGAGGGACACCCTCTTCAGAATCGGTCAGGATATTCCCAGAAAACTGGGACCCGACGACCGGTTTATGGGGGTTATCAGGGTGGCCATCTCATTGGGAATGCCCCATGACAAAATCCTGGAAGCGATGGCGTATGCCTTCTTTTTCAAGGCGACTGACGAAAACGGCAACAGGTCGGCACAAGATCTTATCTTTGAAAGAGAATTAGCCGGGGGAGTCAACCACGCCTTGCAGCGGATATGCGGGATAGATCCGGTAACGGATAGGGAATTGAGCGAAAAGATAAAAAAAATCAGTACTGACCGACTAAAAAATGAAGAAAATATAGGGACTTAACCGAAGTCTCGTCCCTAAGTTGTAAATTTGGATTGTCAAAAACTAAATTTCCAACCATGGGCAAAGTTAGCGAAAATAAATTTGTCGGTCAGCCGATCTTAAGACAAATAGTGAATATTCTCCCGAGGGAAAAGTTCGATGAGCTGGTAATAAGGCTCGGCAGTGATAAATATTACAAGGCGTTTTTTTCCTGGGATCAATTGATCGTGATGCTCTTTGGCATTTTTTCCCGTTGCGACTCGATGGGTGAAGTCTGTGACGGCATGCGTGCCTTGGGTGGCAAGTTGAATTACCTGGGCATGGAGAGTTCGCCTGCAAAAAGCACTGCCGGAGATGCATTGCGTGACAGGGACGAGGAGCTGTTCCGTCTGTTCTACTTTGCACTGATCGCCCATTTTTCCCCGCTTTTGTCGGTCAGCCGCAAAAAAAGGGCCGGAAGCAGGGTGTCAGTTTCGAGGAGTTCTATGCCTTTGATTCGAGTACGGTGACGCTGTTTTTCGACGTGATGAAAGGCGTGGGCCGGAACCCTAAAGGCGACGGGAAAAAGAAAGGCGGCCTGAAAGTCCACATGCTGACCGACGTCCATGCTGACACGCCGCGATTCGTGAAGATAAGCGAGGCGAAAATGCACGACAAGAACTTCTTGCAATACCTGAATTTAAGTGAAGGCAGCATGGTGGTCTTCGACAAGGCATACAATTACTACCTGCAGTTCGCCAAATGGACGCGACAAGGCGTGAATTTCGTTTGTCGGCTGAAAGACAATGCAAGGTACGAGGTTCAGGAAGTCCTTCACGAGAAGAAGCTGGAAAAAGGGGAACATGCCGTTTACAAGGTGGAACATATCCACGTTCAATATATCGAGAAGGTCGAGACGGGGACCGAAGGCAAGAAAAAAAGGAAGAAAGTCAGACAGACGAGGACATTATGCCTTCGTTTAGTTTGGTACAGGGATGAACAGGGGCGTAAATACAAGTTCATCACCAATAATTGGGAAATAACAGACGAGGAAGTTGCCTTGATTTATAAAAATAGGTGGTCTATCGAAACGGGATAAAGACCCAAGTATGGTGTACCCTGATCGCGTATTTGCTTTTACAGGTGATTCAGACCAAGTCGGAAAGCGAAAAGGCGTTTTCAACCATAGCCGCGTTGTTGAGGATGCATTTGATAAGCCATCTGGATTTGACGTGGGTGGTGACCGAAGGCAGGCGCACTTATCCCAGACGACTGAAAAGTCGCAATAAAAGTCCCACGGCCGCCCAATTATCACTGTTTTGAGGGGGGGAGCACTTTTTGGAAATGAAAGACAGGAGCTTTAATGGTTTACTTGTCAGGTGTTTAAAAATAAGAACCGATTGATTTTGATTTTAGTCGGTTGATACTGTTTTATAAATCAAGGCAACTTCCTCGTCTGTTATTTCCCAATTATTGGTGATGAACTTGTATTTACGCCCCTGTTCATCCCTGTACCAAACTAAACGAAGGCATAATGTCCTCGTCTGTCTGACTTTCTTCCTTTTTTTCTTGCCTTCGGTCCCCGTCTCGACCTTCTCGATATATTGAACGTGGATATGTTCCACCTTGTAAACGGCATGTTCCCCTTTTTCCAGCTTCTTCTCGTGAAGGACTTCCTGAACCTCGTACCTTGCATTGTCTTTCAGCCGACAAACGAAATTCACGCCTTGTCGCGTCCATTTGGCGAACTGCAGGTAGTAATTGTATGCCTTGTCGAAGACCACCATGCTGCCTTCACTTAAATTCAGGTATTGCAAGAAGTTCTTGTCGTGCATTTTCGCCTCGCTTATCTTCACGAATCGCGGCGTGTCAGCATGGACGTCGGTCAGCATGTGGACTTTCAGGCCGCCTTTCTTTTTCCCGTCGCCTTTAGGGTTCCGGCCCACGCCTTTCATCACGTCGGAAAACAGCGTCACCGTACTCGAATCAAAGGCATAGAACTCCTCGAAACTGACACCCTGCTTCCGGCCCTTTTTTTTGCGGCTGACCGACAAAAGCGGGGAAAAATGGGCGATCAGTGCAAAGTAGAACAGACGGAACAGCTCCTCGTCCCTGTCACGCAATGCATCTCCGGCAGTGCTTTTTGCAGGCGAACTCTCCATGCCCAGGTAATTCAACTTGCCACCCAAGGCACGCATGCCGTCACAGACTTCACCCATCGAATCGCAACGGGAAAAAATGCCAAAGAGCATCACGATCAATTGATCCCAGGAAAAAAACGCCTTGTAATATTTATCACTGCCGAGCCTTATTACCAGCTCATCGAACTTTTCCCTCGGGAGAATATTCACTATTTGTCTTAAGATCGGCTGACCGACAAATTTATTTTCGCTAACTTTGCCCATGGTTGGAAATTTAGTTTTTGACAATCCAAATTTACAACTTAGGGACGAGACTTCGGTTAAGTCCCTATATTTTCTTCATTTTTTAGTCGGTCAGTACTGTTTATAAAAATAGGTGGTCTATCGAAACGGGATAAAGACCCAAGTATGGTGTACCCTGATCGCGTATTTGCTTTTACAGGTGATTCAGACCAAGTCGGAAAGCGAAAAGGCGTTTTCAACCATAGCCGCGTTGTTGAGGATGCATTTGATAAGCCATCTGGATTTGACGTGGGTGGTGACCGAAGGCAGGCGCACTTATCCCAGACGACTGAAAAGTCGCAATAAAAGTCCCACGGCCGCCCAATTATCACTGTTTTGAGGGGGGGGGAGCACTTTTTGGAAATGAAAGACAGGAGCTTTAATGGTTTACTTGTCAGGTGTTTAAAAATAAGGACCGATTGATTTTGATTTTAGTCGGTTGATACTGAAAAAAAATGATAATCGACAGACAATGAAAAAAGCAGTAATCTACACGCTGATCTCGATGCTATGTTACTCATGCAGCAATCAGCCACAGTTGAAAGATAAAGAGATTGAACTTGCCGAACGCATCCTGCAAGACACCTTGATGATGGAGGTGGAGAAGATGGCACTTGCTGTCGTCCAGGGAGGATTCAATGCCGGCGACGGGTATGGGGAGGTATGGATCCGCGATTACAACACTTTCATTGAACTGGCCATGGAGGTAATGCCCGACAGGGAGATCCAGGAGAACCTCCTCACATTTTTCCACTTTCAAGGGGAGACGGGCGACATAGTGGATGGATTTATTCCGGTTGAGAAGGCAGCTACCGGCTACAACTACCGCTATTCGCATTCCGAACCCCGCTATGCAGCTCACAAGAACACCGTCGAGACCGATCAGGAGTCATCCCTGATCCAGGCGGTCTGGCGCTACATCTCGAAGAGCGGGAACAGGGAGTTCCTCAATCGGGAGATAGAGGGAAAAACGGTACTGGAAAGGATGGAGATGGCACTCCATTTCCTGCTCAATGAGAGGTACGATCAGCAATACGGGCTTCTCTGGGGAGCGACAACGGCCGACTGGGGAGATGTCCAGCCCGAGCACCCCTGGGGTGTAGAGCTGGATGAGAACTCCCACTTATGCATCGACATTTATGATAATGCCTTTTTCATTATTGCCATAAACTGTTACCTCGACCTGCAGGACAATCATCAAAAACAGGCCTTCTGGAGAGAGGTTCGCGACCAGTTCTCGGAGCGGGTCCGCAACTACCTGTGGGACGAAGAGAGAGAGAAATTCATTCCACATCTCTACCTGAACGGCTCCCCATTTCCCGAAACGTTCAACGAGGAGGAGATCTATTATCACGGTGGCACGGCCATGGCCATTGAAGCAGGACTCTTGACCCGCGAGGAGGTGGAGGTCTCAAACAAGACCATGATGCGGAATGTCGACGAATCGGGTGCTCCCTCCATCGGCCTGACACTCTACCCTCCCTACCCTGAGGGTTTTTTCCAGAACAAGGGGATGTATCCGTACGGATATCAGAACGGAGGCGACTGGACCTGGTTTGGAGGACGAATGATTCGGCAATTGATCCGATATGGCTTTGTAGAGGAGGCCTATGAAGAGATTCAACCCATGCTGGAGAGGGTAGTCAGGAATAACGGCTTCTATGAATGGTACGCATTGGACGGAACCCCTTCGGGCTCCGGATCGTTTCGTGGAGAGGCGGGTGTCCTGTTCAAAGCGATTGAAGATTTCAGGAGTTGGGCCGAGGGGGTTGTGAAACCCGACCGGAAGGAGCAGTTACCATCCACCGGAAAACGAGGGTTGATCCCAAAACTTGCGGATCGCCTGAAAGGCAGGTCCCGGTCGAATCTCCGCTACGTAGATCCTGCAATCGGCGGCGTAGGAATTATTCTGGAGCCCACCAGACCGGTGGTCCACCTGCCTAACAGCATGGTAAGGGTTTTTCCTCAACGGAGAGACCAGCTCGACGATCAGATACACAATTTCCCGTTAAGCCTCGTATCGCACCGGAGGCAGCTCGCCTTTGCATTCATGCCGGTGAGCGGCGGGACGAGTCCGGAAAGATGGAGCCTGCGGTATACCTGGTTCGACGAAAAGCTTACCCCTTATTATTACAGCACCTCCTTCGAGGAGACGGGCGACCGGGTTGAGTTTGCACCCCAAAGCCGGAGCGGATATTTCCGGATCCATTTCAAGGAGGAGGTGGATCACTATCTCAGGTTCGGTATCTTCAACGGAAAGGGGGAGATCTCAGTGGACAATGCAGGAGCCTTTTCGGGATTCGAGGAGATCGAAGGGATAAGGATCTTCTTCTACGGTGTAACCGACGCAGCGATTGTTACCCGTGAATACCTGAATTCGGCCGATAAAATGTGGCTCCTGGCCGGTATCGGTCGCGAGAGCAAACAGGTAGCCTTCAAGTATGGGATCTCGTTTATTAGCATCGATCAGGCAAAAAGTAACCTGCTTCGGGAAATTCCGGACTGGGATTTCGGGAAGGTGAAGGAGAATGCGTATGCCGTTTGGGACAGGAGATTGAGTCAGATAAAGGTCAAAGGTGGAACGGAAGCACAGAAGCGGGTCTTCTATACGGCTCTCTACCGTTCCTATGAGAGGATGGTCGACATCAATGAGTATGGCCACTATTACAGCGCCTACGACAACAAAGTGCATCCGTCCGACACCCCTTTCTACGTGGATAACTGGATATGGGACACCTATATAGCGCTGGAACCGCTGCATATGATATTGAACCCCGAAAGGGAGGTCGACCAGATCAACTCATACATCGAAATGTACCGGCAAGGTGGGTATATCCCCTCTTTTGCCCTGGTAACGGGGGACTGGCCGGCAATGACCGGAAATTTTGCCGCAGCTTGGATAGCCGACGCATGGTTCAAGGGGCTGAGAAACTTCGATCTGAAAACGGCCTATGAGGGGCTCAGGAAAAACTCGCTCGACGCCACGCTGATTCCGTGGCGGAACGGTCCCAAAACCATTCTGGACGATTTCTACAACGAGAACGGATATATGCCGGGGCTGGCTCCAGGTGAAAAAGAGAGTGTGGCTGCCGTTGATACCGTCTGGGAGAAAAGGCAGAGCGTCTCCGTTACAACGGCAAACAGCTATTCAGACTGGTGTATCGCCCAATTGGCCTCGGAATTGAATCTGACGGAGGAGGCGGCGCTATTTACTGAACGGTCAGCAAATTATAAAAACCTCTTTCGGACAGACAAGGGTTTCATGTGGCCCAAGGATAGCCGGGGAGAGTGGATCGAACCGTATGACCCCCGTTTTGCCGGAAGGGAATATTTTACCGAAAACAACGCCTATATCTACAATTGGGACGTGAAACATGATCTTGAGGGACTGTTTGGACTGATGGGCGGACCCAAGGCGGCAGAGGAGAAACTGGACCAGCTCTTCCGGGAGGATCTGGGATTGCCGAAGTTCAGGTTCTGGTATACCCAGCCCGACGCGTCGGGACTTGTAGGACAGTTTGTCATGGGCAATGAGCCAGGCTTGCACATTCCCTACCTCTATAACTACCTGGGAGCACCCTGGAAGAGCCAGAAACGGATCCGGATGTTGATGGAGTCCTTCTTCATGGACAACATTTTCGGTATTCCAGGAGATGAAGATGGCGGCGCCATGTCGGCCTATGTTGTCTTGTCGATGATGGGATTTTTTCAGGTTACCCCCGGTATTCCGGTCTACACCCTGGGAAGTCCCGTGTTCAGTGAGATAAGCATCGACCTGCCAAACGGGAAACTCTTCAAGGTGATCGCCAGGAACAACTCCGACAAGAACATCTACATCCAACGGGCCTCCATGAATGGCAAGCCGTTAAACACCCCCTGGTTCACGCATGACCAGATTGTCGACGGAAGCACATTGGTACTGGAAATGGGTGAACTGCCCAATAAGGAGTGGGGAGCTCAGAAGGGGTACCCGATAGCAAAATGAAAAGCAAAATCGCGACGGAAATGGGGTGTAAACAGGCTCCATCTTTCACCTTCGGGTAACGCCGGGTTATGGGCTTTCATGCCGAGATCGACACGGACCAGCAGAAAATTGAGGTCGAGACGGAGCCCCAATCCATAGGCGGCTGCGAGCTCCTTGTAAAAACTGTTCCAGGTGAAGTAACCACCCGGTTGGGATCGATAATCTTTTACAGTCCATACATTTCCCACATCGATAAATCCGGCCAGCTCAAAAAGGGTGGTCAGTTTTCTGCGATACTCCAGGCTCATGTCGAGCTTGATGTCTCCCGTCTTGTTGGCAAAATCATAGCCCAGGCTGTCGTTGTTATAGGTGCCGGGACCCAGTGTCCGGGTACTCCAACCCCTTACGCTGTTGGCCCCACCACCGTAATACCTCTTCTCGAAAGGGAGTACGATGGAGTTCCCGTAGGGATAGGCCACGCCAAGTGCGAAATGCCCCGCCAACGTATTCCTGTCGTCCCAACGGTAAGTTGGAGCAAAATCAAAATCGGCTTTCAGATATTCGGCGTATGGTATTCCCAACAGCATCTCGCGGTCCGACTGGTTCCTCCGGGTTGCCCCCATGGCTGTCAGAAGCCTGGGCAGGTAACCGGCCACCTCCACCCCTGCACGGGCATGGAATGGTATTCGGGGCGGCAGCCGGCCCGACGAAACATTGGTATAGGTGACATTGTAGGCAGTCCGTACGATCATCTGCTCTTCATAACTGGCTTTCAGAATTGGGTTGATGCTGTCGTTCATATAGGCATTCCTAAACTTGTCGCTCATCCACGGCATCCGTACATAGGTGATATCTATGGGCTCTACCACATTGTTCACCTGCCAGCGGCGGCGCGACCACTGAAGGCGGGAGGAGAGGTTGAAGAACTGCCGCAGATACTCGCTCCTGTTCTGGAAGTTTGCTCCAAGAGAGAACTCCGTCGATGCCGAGGGTTGATCTCTCAACTGCTTCATCACCCAGGGCAGCAGCAACTGGGGAATCGACAGGAACGCTTCCACCCCGTATTCGTAATAGCTCTTGTCGATCAGGCTGGCACTGTCGGATGCGGCGATGAACTCATAAGCCCCGTTCAGCTTCACCCTGAAGGTCTCTCCACCCTTCAGGATGTTCTTATGCTCGTAGGTTGCATCGGCCGCAATACCCAGGTCGCCTGCAGAGTTTGTACCATCGATACCGAACTGCATGAAATGCATGTTTCCCGGAAAGATGGAGATGTTGGCATTGATAAAGTTGGTATCGTTCACCACTACCGGAGTCAAGGTAATGGCCGTCTGGCTGACCGACCCCAGACGGTTCAGTGATGAGTAGGTCCTCTCCACCAGCTGATCGGAATAGATTCTCCTGGGACGTACAAAGGTATTGTAATATATGGCTTGCGGCAACATGAACTCATTCCGCTCCTGTACCACCTTGATATTCCTGAATTGGACCGTATCCAGCAGGTAGTGTAACGTACTGTCCTGCAAAATAGTAGAACTGACCCCGTTGTTTACGATCACCTCTCCAAACCGGTACCGGCTATGCAACGGACTGTCGGCGGGACTGTTTAGTCCCAGCGTCAGATCCACCTGATGATTGCCCACCGTTGTGTCGGCAAGGAAATAGATATCCTCCTTGGAGAAGTTGAAATAGCCGCTGTTTCGCAGCTCGCTGGTAATCGCAATCCGCCCCTTCTCCAGCATCTCCTGATCAAATATGTCGCCCTCCTTTACCACGGCGAGACGTCTCCGCATATCCAGTATCCGGTATATCGTACTGTCGACCGGATAGATTGAATCCTTGAATGAGCGGACAAGGTAGGGTTCATTGCCGGTAACCTTGTAAGTCACGTTGGCCTTCCGGTCCTTCTTCACAACAACGGTATCCACCTTGGCATTCAGGTATCCCTTGTTGGCCAGCTTCAGTCTGATCTGTTCCATCGAAAGTCCGGTAAGGCGGTCACTGTAGAGGACGGGCGGTTCACCAAACTTGAGAAACTGGCGGTTGAGCCAGGAGGAGTCGTTCCTGGGAATATTGTAGGCGTGCAACTTTACCTTTCCGAAGATAAACATCGACGAGTTGGGCTTCTGCCTGAGGTATGGCTTCAGATCCGATTCGCTGATCCCCTTGGTGTCGGTATCTATCTTAACCTTGTTCAACAGGTAACTCCCGCTCGGCACTTTCTTTGTGGCACTGCACGAGATGAAAAGCAAGGCAAGCAGTATACAGAAAAAATATTTCATCATGTTCATTGCTTTAATCCTCTTTCTTCCTGAAACTAAACCGGAACAGCTCCTTTAATGTCCGGGCATTACGTGTAACTACAATCCCTGCCCCCTGTGTGGTGGGCGCCCGTTTCGAAAAACGCTGGTTCGCCCGGTTGTAGGCGCGGATCATCAGCCAGTTGTTGATATCATACTCCAGCTCAAATTCCCCCATAAATGCCTGTTGGGTTGCCAGGGTTGAGTTGTCGCCGTAGCTGAGGTTGGTGGAGACACGCAACCGGTCGTCAAACAGCCGGGTGGAGAGATCTACCCCCATCCTTACATTCTCGAAGGTTCCATCGAGACTCTGAAGATTGGTGCTTACAGTCCAGTTGTCGTTCAAGGCTCCTGCCAGGAGGGCATCCAGCCCCTTGGCCAGCTGGCCTGCCGCAAAGGTGGCGGCCATGTTGTTGCCAAACGCCACGCCCAACGAACCTTCAGCCGGAAAGAAGCCGCCGGTCAGGATAAGACTGGCAAACTGACGGTTCTTCTGCTCATCCGTGCTGATCAGACTGTTTAACCGTTGTCTGATATCATTGGAGACATCCGGGAGTTCAATCCCGTACTTCAGGTTCATCTGCTCCAGATTGCCCTGTATCTCAAGCAGCGCGTTGACAGTTGTCCGGGTATTGGAGAGTTGTGTCGTGAAAGTTTCACTAAGTGTGGCAATATCTGCATTTACCTGGTTAAATGCGGCGATATTGAACTGCGTACTCAGCGGATCACCCACAAGTGTAACGGTACTCCCTTCACGGATATTGAAGTCTATGGTCTTGAGATTTTGGAAATTGTACCGGAATTTTCCCTCTTCAGCCACATAATCGCCATAGAGACGGACAGGGGGAACAGCCCTCGAATCGAAATTGGCACGAATCTGGCCAGATCCGTTGATCTCCAGAGCATCGCCCGTAGTAGGATTGATCACCACACCGGCCTCCAGCATCGGGGTCAGGTTCAGGATTGCCTGAATGTTTATGGGAATTCCGGCACTCAGGCGGGTATTGATCTGCCTGTCGCTATTCTCCCTTTTTTTCAGGAAGGAGAGCGAATCCGCCACCTGCGGAGTATTGATGAAAATGATGCCGCTATACTCCTCTGCCTGGGCGGTTTGGGGCAGTTCAATCCTGATGCTCGACCGGCTCTCGCTCCTCAGGTTTGCATTACCGTAAATTCCGGATGAAGAGCCGTTAATATTGATATTTCCACTCAATTTCAGTGTCCCGTATGCTATCTCGTCGGTTCGCTGTGCATTGTTCAACAGGAGGAAATCGGACATGATGATGCCGACGTTGTAGCTCATCCCGTCGAAGTTATTGTGGCTCAATGAGAGGTTCAATCGCGCCTCATGATTGTTGTTATCCTTTATAATCAGATTGTTGAGCCCGATATTCCCCGGGGTAATGGTGATGGTATCCGAAATGCTGTAGGTCACGTTGGTAAATGCCACCGTCATTATCCCCTTGTTGATCCCCAGCCATCCCTCGGTTACCGGAGCAGATGTCTTGCCGGAGAGGTTGATGGCGGAGTTGACCGTGCCGGAGAGTTGGCTGAAGGTGGATACGGCAAAAGGTTGTACCCAGGCCAACGGCAGATTGTTGATCCGGATATCGATATCCATGGGATGATCGCTACCGATCGGAATGAATCCATCCACTACGAGATAGTTGCTTTTGTTGTTCTTTATGCTGGCATCCAGCGAAAGGCCCCTTTTGAGCAGGTCCCAGTTGCCTTCGATAAAAAGGGTACCGAGGGTATCGGTCTGCGTCCGGATATTCTCGATCCGGAAATTTTCGGTCCGGATAAGCGGATCTGCCAACGCCTGGTTGACAGTAACACCACCGTTGATCGCCCCCTTGAATGTTGATATATTAAATGCCGCCAGGATGGTTTCCATCTCGGTATTGTTGAAAAACGCCCTGATCGCGTCCTCCTGCCTTTTTGAAGCAACCCCGTCAATACCCAGCAACAGCATCTCCTCTTCACGTATCTCGAAATCGTTTACGGTGATCCTCTCCTTTTCATAAACGACGGTTGACGGCGCTACATGGATGGTTTTTCCGTTGAAGAGGATCTCTGCAGGGTGGATGGAGATATCCGACACCGGATTCCCCTCCAGATCATTACGGAACCCCATCGATACATTCAGGTTCCCGTCTGCATGGGCGACATTGTTATCGACATGAACCGACAACAGGTGGGTGATCGAATCACTGATTGCACGAGTATCCAGCCGGGCATTGATATGACCGTTCTCCTGAACCAGGTAGCTGCCGGCACTTACGCGGGCTCCCGACACTGTATCCAGATTCAGTTCGACCCGGCTCTCGCGGAGATCGTTCTGCCCAAACATCAGTCGCGGAACATGACACTCTACCCTTACCGATTTTCCATTCACCATATCCACCGTACCCGAAAGGGTTGCAGGCTCGACATTGATAAACGGAAGCGACAAGGCATAGGAGATATCCTCAGTGTTCTTCAGCAGAAAATTAAAGTTGAAGTGATTCATTCCCGTCGCCGCCACCTTTTTTGCTGGCTCCTTAATCAATGTAGGCAGGTGCGGATGCAAAGCATTCATCAGCTCCGATCCGATAGAGACAAAACTATAATTTCCAGACAGTTTCCCCTCTACAATCGACGAGAGTAGCTCAATCTTCTTCTCGCCGCTAATTTCATCCGAAAGAGCCTGAAGATAGACCGGACCGGGATTATAGATAAAATTGGCATCGTAGAGTGATGTACTGTCGATCACTACGTTTCCTACAAGATCATCGAGGTTCTTGCCTGAAAGGCTTCCATTGATTCTTGCTGTCAGGTAGGGATTTTCCCACGATTCGACCGTAATAAGGGAGCCAAGAAAAAGTTTGTCGATGATCCCATTCACATCAAACTTCATCCGATCTCCAAAACCGATATCGGCCTGCAGGTCGAACCGGTTCTCTTCAGTATCCATCAAGACCCTGCCGGCAACACTGTTTTCATTTCCATTGTAGGTGCCATTCACCGCAATATCCCTGTAGGGATACCCCTTGTAGGAGACCGATCCGATATTGCCGTCGATCGCCACCACGGGACGCTCCTTCTTCCGGATCTTCACGTTGGCAACTGTATTGAGGGAGAGATCATCCACGCCAACCTGCTCACCGATTACCTTGCCTATCCGGAGATTATCGCTCCTCAAACGACCGTCTACCGAGATATTTTCAAATCTGCCGTCGGCCCGTCCCCTTCCATCAAACAGAAGGGTTCCGGGAGATGTGTTTATGCGGGTCGTCACGCTGAAACCGGCAAGAGTACCTTTTGCTTTCAATGTCAACCCGATATCTTCCAAAGCTGCCAGTTGCGGGACCGACTCAAACCGGGGCGCACCGATACGGATAAAATCCTCCAGATCCTCCACGCTCATCCTGAGATTGGGAATCTCCACACTGATGGCCGTATCCCCGAATTTTGCATAATCTGCGATCTCGCCATTTACAGTAATGGTTGTCTTGCTTCCATACCTGAATGTCAGGTTCCGTATTTCGGCTTGAGGAAGCTTCCCGGCCAAATCGGCATTGAAAAGAATCGGTTTATCGAGATGGGTCAACTTGTCGTAGAAGATGGCAGCATCCTTCGGATCGATCTGATCACTCTTTACGGTCAGGTTGAATGCTTTACTTTCCAGGTCGTAGGCGGCATCACTTACCTCCAGGCCGGAATTGTTCAGCGAAAGGAGTACCCGGTTACTCCAAAGCCTTGAGCCGTCCGAACGCACCATCGCCTGCAGGTCGTGCACCCTCAATCCTGTAAGCTCCTCATCGAAACTCAACTTGCTTATATCCGCGATAAGATGTTTGATATCGAGCGATGAGATATCGGCAACGAGATTGAATTGCCTTACGGAAAAGTGAGCGGCATTAAACTTACCGGGGGTATCCGGCTGTGACACGATGTCGTAACGAAGTGTTCCATCGGAAAGCCTGATGTCGTTTATGGAAATTTTCATCGGATCTTCCTTTGGCTCCTTCCTGACAGTGTCGGCAGGTGCAAAAGCGTCGACAATAAATTGGAAATTAAAGGGATCGGCAGGTGTCAGCCGGTATACCTTCGCCGTAAAGTTTTCCAGGCGGACCGACTCGATGGAGAGGTGATTGTTCAGCAGATTCCAGATGTTGAGTCGTGCCGACAAGGTTTCGGCAAAAAAGAGGGTATCACGCCTCTGATCTTCAACATAAAGCCCCCCGATCTCTACCCGGTTGAAGAGCTTGATCCGGATCCTCTCCACAGCCATTTCGGTCTTCAGCTTCGGTTCAAGCTTTCCGATGGCAAAGTCAGCAGCAAACTTCTGAACGGGCTGAAAACTGAATGTCAGGAAAAGTATAATATTTAATCCTATTACACAAACGACAACAATGGCAAAAATCCGGACAATTTTCTTTGCTATTTTCATTTGATTTTCCCGACAGCTGCGGTTAAACGTACAATATTACTAAAAAAATAGTTTTTATATACGAGATAGCGGCATTTTAACTTAGATTAAGGCAGGCAGCTGCGTTCAGCAGGGTGTTTCGGTAGCTTTCAACTTATAATTCAGCAACACGGTATTTTTCAGGTATTCAAACTCCAGTTCAAAGCATTCGGAAAAAATATTGGAATTGCGGTTCTCCTCAATCTGCTTTTCTGTCCACAGTTTGCCATCTTTCAACTCCAGGCTGTTGAACTTCTCCTCATCATCGATAATGGAGACATAGAGGAAGATCAACCGCTTGGTACTCTTGTTTTCGAAAATGTACTTCAGTAAAAAACGTAACGGAATATCCTTGGTCCCGATCTCTTTCTTGACCATATTGAGGATGGCTTCGTTGATATCGTGATTATACTGCATATATTTCTCGAACGGGTAATCGAGGGCACCTGGATTGAGCAATCTTGAGGCATCCCGCTTTTTCAGATAGATCTTTCCGTTACTTATCAGCGCTATCCGCACAACCGGATGCATAAACTTGTTCTTCATCTCCCTTGTCACCGACTTGGCCACTTTGCCGGTTACCTCTCCCGACTCTGTCACCACGGGCAGCCACTCCTCCGCCCTCAGTTTCTTATCCAGAAAGTGGAAGCGGACCACCTCCATCACAATCACTGCAAGGATGATAACCTCCGCAAGCAGTATGATCTCTCGTTCTCCAATCTTTGGAGGCTGGACAGTGGATAGTGTAAAGTAGACCAGTGTCAGCAGTAGATGGAAAAAGAGGGCATACTGTATCTGGAATGCCACACGAAACGATTCCGACAGATAGTTTCTGACGTTGGGTTGCCGGTTTCTAGCCAGTATGGTGATTACCCGGGTACGGAGCAGCCTGGAGACAACCAGGGCCATGACAAAAATCACCTCGACAATCACAAATTTCCCAAAGTCGTCGAGTGGATATTGAAAAAGGAGCATAATGAGTGCGATGCAGAATGTGATGGCGGATATGTCATACAACATCCGGCTATGTTTCCTTACCAGAAAAACACCCAACAATGCCAAACCCAACGCTACACAGAGTGCCGTTCCCGTATCCACCCACTTGCTCAGGATAGAGAAAACAAGTAACGGTATAAGCCCGTATGCCGGATTTCTCAGTTGTTTTATAATTACACTGCCTTCTCCCATAATCGAGTTTCGTCTCTCAGCCCATTCCCTCGCTTGTTCGGGAATAAAACAGCTTTGACCCAAAATTTTAACCTGTCATAATAACACTCGGCAGGGTTTTTTGTTTTGGGGAGACTAAAAAAGAGATAGGCAGGCAATTTACAACAGTCTGCAATCCGTCATTAGAGATTCTTCCTGTAAAAATCGATCACCTTCTCATAAAGGTACAAACGGGAATTTCCGCCATAGATTGAATGATTCTTGTCGGGGAAGAAAAACATCTCGAAATGTTTTCCGGCAGCGATCAGCGCCCGCGAATATTCAACAGAGTTCTGGAAGTGAACATTATCATCGGCCATACCATGGACCAGCAGCAGTTGCCCCTCCAACCTGGAAGCCAGTGAGATGGCCGAACCATCAGCGTATCCCGCGGCATTCTGTTGTGGCGTCCGCATAAATCGTTCGGTATAGACCGAATCATAAAACTTCCAGTCGGTTACGGGCGCAATGGCAACTCCAGCCTTGAAAAATCCGTTACCCCTGCTCATGCTCATCAGTACGTTATAGCCCCCGTAACTCCATCCCCAGATACCGATACGGTTGCCATCGACATAGGGAAGCGATGCGAGATAACGGCCTGCAGCCACCTGATCGTCCGACTCCATCACACCGAGGTTCATGTAGGTCTGCTTTCGGAACGCCTCACCCCGTGCACCGGTACCCCGTCCGTCGACCGACGCGACCACAAAGCCTTCGTTTGCCAGGGCATAATACCAGTCCGTTCCAAACCGGTCCAGCACCTGTTGAGAGTTGGGTCCGCTATATTGTATCATCACAACCGGATATTTTCTTGAAGCATCAAACCGGACAGGTTTGATGATCCAGCCATTCAGCTGCGTGATACCGTCAGCTGCCGGAACCGTGATAAACTCCTTTTGTGGTAGTTGCGCCGCCGCCAACTGTGCCGCCAGTTGTCCGTTATCTTCAAGCACCCGAAGTTCTTTTCCGGTGGCATCATGCAACGTAATGAGTGGCGGTGTGCGGGTATCGGAGAAACGGTTGACAAAAAATTTCCCGTGGTTGCTGAACGATGCCTGATTGTAGCCCTGACGGACCGACAACTTTTGGGGTTGACCCTTGTCGATATTTATCCTGTAGACATTCCTGCGCAGGGGGCTCTCATCTGCCGCCTCGTAGAAGAGCGTTTGGGTCTGCTCATCCACAGCCAGGAGAGTTGTCACGTCGTACTGGCCGGTGGTCAGTTTCTTTTGCAACGTCCCCGTAAATCCGTAGATATAGATCTGACTGTAACCCTCCTTTTCCGACAGGTAAGTGAAACGGTTCGACAAGAAATGGATGCTGTTGAGCAGGTCTGCATCGATATAGTAATTGCTCTCCTCTCTCAGAACTAGTTTTGCCACCGTGCTTCTGGGATTGACAAAATACATGTCAAACCGGTTCTGGTTCCGGTTAAGGGTCATGGCCACCAGTTCATCGGGGTTTCCAGTGAAGGTTATCCTCGGAATATATCCGTCACTCTCGAGCGGAAGATCCATCTTGCGTATGGTCCGGGAATCGATATCAAAGACACGCAGCTCCACCGATGCGTTTCTCTCGCCCGCTTTGGGATATTTGTAGCTGTAGAAGCCGGGATAGAGTTCCCGGTTAAATGTCTGAAACTGATACTCCCTGACCTGTGACTCGTCGGATCGGACAAAAGCGAGCAACTTGCTGTCGGGTGAAAACTCCATCAGCCGGGTTGTGCCGAACTCCTCTTCATAAACCCAGTCTGTTGATCCATTAATGATCTTATTGATCTCACCATCCTTAGTCACTTGCGACTCGGTATCAAAATCGAATTTGGCAAGCCAGATGTTGTTGTCGGCAACGTAGGCCAGCATCTTGCTATCGGGCGAGAAGGTGGGAATCATCTGTTTTGATGAATTCTGGGTAAGTTTACGTACCAGGTTGCGACGGACATCGTGATAATAGTAGGTGGCCTTGAATGAGTGGCGGTAGATCTGTTCCCGCTCCCTGTAGACCAATACCCGGTTCTCGTCCGGGCTGACCAGAAATCCCTGAAACGTATCGAAAGTACACTCCCTAGCACGACGTGTATTGAATAGTGTATCGACCGCCTTACCGGTTGCATAGGAGTACTTTATTACCGCCCGGTTTTCAGGGTCGGTCTGGTAATAGTGCATCCCGTCGGCAGAAGATTCCATCTGACCGATACCTTTCGCCGAAAAACGGCCTTCGACCAGCTCTTTCAGGGTGTATTGCTGGGCTTGAAGCAGCAATGTACCGCATGCAAGGCAGAAAAAAAGAAATATTCTCTTCATCTTATTTTCGTATATTGAATTGTCTTATTTTGTAGTCCACGTCGGAGAAGATCTGCCGAAGGACAAGATGATATCGGTCACAAAAATAAGAATTATCTGCGAGATTAGGCAATGGAGAAATTGTCTCAATCGTTAAATAAGGGAAATATCCGGCAAAATCAGAAAAATTATATCTAATTTTGCACGGTCATTCTGAAATAGATAACAGAAGGTCATTATTATGATTGAACACCAGGGAATCATAACAGCCATATCGGACAAAAAAATATCTGTTAAGATTTTACAGCAATCGGCTTGCAGCAGTTGTCACGCCAAAGGGGCATGCATGGCTGCAGATTCCAAGGAGAAGACAATCGAGGTAACCAATGTCGAAGGCAACTACAAGCTGAACGACCTTGTGACCCTCGAGTGCAAGGAGTCGATGGGCTACAGGGCTGTCCTATGGGCTTTCGTCGTTCCCGTCGTCATTCTTGTATCGACAATCATTGTCGCCACTTCCGCATGGAGATGGGGTGAAACGGAAGCGGCCGTTGCCTCTGTTCTTGCACTGGCACCTTATTACCTGTTACTCTATTTTCTTCGCCATAAAATGGCAGGCTCATTTAAATTTACGATCAAAAATAACCATTGATAATTGAAATATGAGTGTATTACTTTCTGCAGTAGCCACATTAGGAGCAATAGGAGCCGGTAGCGCCGCCATTCTCTACATTGTGGGAAGAAAATTTCATGTGGAGGAGGATCCCCGGATCGAGGAGATTCAGGAGGCACTTCCCGCAGCCAATTGTGGAGGTTGTGGCTTCCCTGGCTGTTCGTCGTTTGCCAACGCGTGCGTCAAAGCCGACACCCTCGACAATCTCTTCTGTCCGGTTGGAGGGCAGGAGACCATGAACAAGGTCGCCTCCATATTGGGAAAAACGGCAACTACCTCGGCAAAAAAGATAGCGGTTGTCAGATGCAGCGGTTCGTGCGATGAACGGCCGCGAACAAACCTCTACGACGGAGTTTCAAACTGTACCATAGCTGCAGCGCTCTACGGGGGCGAAACCGGTTGCTCATTCGGATGTTTCGGACTGGGCGATTGTGAAACGTCATGCACATTTGATGCCATCCATATCAATCCGTTCACCCGGTTGCCCGAAGTGGTGGAGGACAAATGTACCGCCTGCGGAGCATGTGTCAAAGCCTGTCCCAAAGATATCATCGAATTGCGGAAGCAAGGTCCCAAATCGCGCCGCATCTATGTCAGCTGCGTGAACAGGGATAAGGGAGCGGTGGCACGCAAGGCATGCAATGTGGCCTGTATAGGCTGCAGCAAATGCCAACAGGCCTGTCCGTTCGAAGCCATTACCATCGAAAATAACCTGGCATACATCAATGACGACAAATGTCGTCTCTGCCGCAAATGCGTTCCCGTATGTCCTACAAACTCCATACTGGAACTCAACTTCCCGCCGAAAAAAGAGACTCCACCGGCCATTAAGGAAGAGGCAACGGTAAACGCTTAATTCAGATAAAAAACTCACAATAAAAGATTCTCTTCAAAGAGATTACAAGAGTTCTATGTTAAAAACATTTCGCATTGGGGGAATTCACCCTAAAGAAAACAAACTCTCTGCCGGGAAAGCAATAGAGCCTATTGCCCTTCCCGCGCAAGTCGTTATTCCACTTACACAGCACATTGGTGCTCCATGCCAACCCGTAGTAAAAAAGGGGGATAAGGTGAAAGTAGGAACACTTATCGGTAAAACGGTAGGATTTGTTTCGGCCAACATCCACTCGTCTGTCTCTGGGACGGTTTTGAAAATCGACAAGGCGCTCGACACCAGCGGTTATAAACGCGATGCGGTCTTTATTCAGGTTGAAGGCGATCAATGGGAGGAGAAGATCGATCGTTCCGAGACTGTGGTAAAGAGCTGCACCCTCACCTCCAAGGAGATCATCGACAAGATCTCCGCAGCAGGCATAGTAGGGATGGGAGGTGCCACATTTCCCACTCATGTAAAACTGCTTCCGCCTCCCGGAACAAAAGCTGAAGTACTCATCATCAATGGTGTTGAATGTGAACCATATCTCACATCCGACCATCAGTTGATGCTGGAGAAGACCGAAGAGATTCTGGTGGGCACGACCCTGCTGATGAAGGCGATCAACGTCGAGAAGGCGGTCATCGGTATTGAAAACAACAAGAAGGATGCGATCGCCCGTTTCACCGCGGCAGTCAAATCCTATCCCGGAATTTCGGTACAGCCTCTCAAAGTGCAATATCCTCAAGGTGGCGAAAAGCAGCTTATCGATGCCATTCTTGGCCGTCAGGTTCCCAGCGGAGCCCTTCCCATCTCGGTAGGAGCAGTGGTGCAGAACGTAGGGACAGCCTTTGCCGTCTACGAAGCAGTGCAGAAAAACAAACCGCTCGTGGAGCGGGTGGTGACCGTTACCGGAAAAGATCTCAAAAATCCGTGCAACATTCTTTCACGGGTCGGGATTTCGGTAGGCGACCTCATTCAATTTGCCGGAGGGTTACCCGAAACTACCGGGAAGATTGTGTGTGGCGGCCCCATGATGGGCAAAGCGATCGCGAGCGTTGAAGTCCCCGTAACAAAAGGAACCTCCGGAATACTGATCATACCCACGTTGGAATCGAAACGCAAACGGATGAGAGAGTGTATCCGCTGCACCAAGTGCATCCAGGTATGCCCGATGGGGCTGAATCCCACCCTCCTGATGAACCTGTCTGAATTTGGCGAATGGGAGAAGGCCGAAAAAGGGCGCATCACCGATTGCATCGAATGCGGCTCCTGCAGCTTTACCTGTCCTTCCGACCGCCCCCTGCTCGACTACATCCGCATGGGGAAAGGCAAGGTGATGGGAATCATCCGGGCAAGAAAGGGTTGACCAAGCAGTGGATGTTGAGAACTGCAAACGATTGAAATCAAGTATTAACAAATAAACACTATTGAAATCCCTATCCGGGGATGAAGGAGTAATATGAACAACAAACTAATCGTCTCCCCTTCACCGCATGTGCACAGTGGAGACAGTATCGAAAAGAACATGTATGGTGTGCTGATTGCGCTGATGCCGGCGTTTCTGGTCGCACTATATCTGTTCCGGATAGATGCGTTAAAAATCACGGCTCTATCTATACTATTCTGTGTGGTGTCGGAATACCTCATCGCCAGATTTATCATGAAGAGGGAACCTTCGGTTCTCGATGGATCTGCCATTATCACCGGTGTATTGCTGGCTTTCAATGTGCCTTCCAATTTACCGGTATGGATCCTTGCACTTGGTGCACTCTTCTCCATCGGCGTGGTAAAGATGTCGTTCGGGGGACTGGGAAACAATATCTTCAATCCCGCTATCGCCGGACGTATTTTTCTGCTCATCTCATTCCCGGCGCAGATGACCACATGGCCTACCCCTGCTGTGGGTGTAGCGACTGACGCCACAACATCGGCAACTGTTCTCTCCAACCTGAGGTTTCAGCCCGAAGCGCTGCCTGCCTTAAAAGAGATGTTCCTCGGTTTTGAGGGGGGATCTATCGGCGAGATGAGCGCTCTGGCGCTTTTGCTGGGTCTGGCCTACCTCTTGTGGAAAAAGATCATCACCTGGCATATCCCGGTCTCCATCCTTCTCTCGGTGGCGATTTTTACCGGTATCCTCTATGCGTTTGATCCCGTTCCGATGAACAATCCGCTCATCCACCTCTTTTCGGGAGGATTGATGCTGGGAGCTGTCTTTATGGCGACAGATTACGTGACATCCCCGATGACAAGATCGGGTATGCTTATCTATGGCACAGGCATCGGATTGATCACCGTCTGCATCCGGTTGTGGGGTGCTTATCCCGAAGGTGTTTCGTTCGCCATTCTGCTGATGAACGCCTTTACTCCGCTGATCAATAATTATACAACACCAAAACGATTCGGGGAGGTAGTGAAAAATGGCTAAGTTACAATCTACATTCAAGAACATGTTCCTGTCGCTTTTCATCATCACTCTGGTGGTAGCGACCCTGCTGGCCCAGGTGAACAAAATGACCGCCAAACCTATAGCGGCAGCCAAGGCCCTCAAGTTGGAAAATGCAGTAAAGGAGGTGGTTCCCGAATTCGACAATAATCCTGTAGCTGAAGCCTATATGATGGCAACACCCGATGGCGACTCACTGTTGGTATATCCTGCAAAAAAGGGAGACGAGCTGGTAGGTTTTGCTGTAAACAGCTATTCCAACAACGGATTCAGCGGAAATATCCAGATCATGGTGGGTTTCGACACGGAGGAGAGGGTGGTAAACTATACCGTCCTTTCGCACGCGGAGACGCCGGGGCTGGGATCCAAGATGAGCGACTGGTTCCGTGACAGCAGCAAACCCAACCAGTTGGTGATCGGCCGGAAATTGTCGGAAGGGAAGCTGGCTGTTTCGAAAGATGGCGGGCAGATCGATGCCATCACCGCCTCCACCATCACGTCGCGCGCTTTCCTGGAAGCCATAAACAGGGCATATCAGGTCTACAAACAGAGCGACGCCGACTCAGGTGCCACAAAACAGAATAAACGCGATGAAAATCAGAGAGAGGAAGGAGGAGAGAGTCATGAATAACTATTTTAAAGTCATTGTCAACGGACTGATCAAGGAGAATCCCACGTTTGTACTTCTATTGGGGATGTGCCCTACCCTGGCCACGACCAGTTCGGCATTAAACGGGATGAGCATGGGATTAGCCACCATGTTTGTGTTGATCTGCTCCAATGCGGCAATCTCTGCATTGAAGAACCTCATTCCCGACATGGTACGCATACCGGCCTTTATTGTCGTGATTGCCGCTTTCGTTACAATCGTCGAAATGGTGATGAACGCTTATGTGCCGGCATTGGCTGCCAGCCTGGGAATCTTCATTCCCCTGATTGTGGTTAACTGCATCGTGCTGGGTCGCGCCGAGGCCTTTGCATCTAGAAACAACGTGCTGGCATCTGCCCTCGATGGATTGGGTATCGGTCTTGGATTTACCTTGGCCTTGACACTGCTGGGAGCTGTCAGGGAGCTGCTGGGGACCGGGAAAATATTCTCCCTGTCTGTCTATCCTGAAAATTTCGGATCGCTTATCTTCGTGCTCGCTCCGGGAGCATTCATCGCACTGGGATACCTCATCGCCATGTTTAACAAGTTGCAGAAAAAGTAGAACCGGGTTCCCTGCGTGGCAGTTTTGCCAAAACGCGGTACCCGAAACATAAAAGAGTATGGAATACATTGGAATTATAATCGTTGCCATCTTTGTAAACAACATTGTTTACTCGCAATTTCTGGGAATCTGCCCTTTCCTGGGTGTTTCGAAAAAAGTTGACACCGCCATCGGCATGGGGTTGGCCGTTACTTTTGTGCTGACCATCTCCACCATCGTTACCTTTCTCCTGCAAAAGGGGATTCTCGAGCCAT